>JBCDBH010000023.1:0-30944 GCA_039184055.1 Acidobacteriota bacterium | reverse complement strand
GGTTTCAAGAACGGCTGCCCGTCTCGGGCGAGCAGATTCGCGAGCTGACCAACGAGCCGGTTCCCAACCATCTCAAACGGTGGTGGTTCGCTCTCGGTGGCACACCGGCGTATCTCTTCGTGGTGCAGATCGTCACCGGGATCTTGCTGGCGTTCTACTACCAGCCGGCTCCCGAGACGGCATACGAATCGGTGCGCTACATCACCGAAGAGGCGGCTTTTGGCTGGCTGATCCGGGGCGTTCACAAATGGGGCGCCACGCTCATGGTGGCGGCGGTGATCCTGCACCAGATGCGGGTCTATTTCACCGGCGCGTACCGTAAGCCACGCGAGATCAATTGGATGGTGGGCATGATCTTGCTCATCACCACCCTCATGCTCGGTTTCACCGGCTATTGCCTGGTCTATGAGCAATTGTCGTATTGGGGCGCCGCGGTCGGTGCCAATATCGCCGGTAGCGTGCCGGTCGTCGGCGACTTCATGAAGGTCTTTTTGCTCGGTGGCGACGGCTATAACCAGCACACGCTGTCACGCTTCTTCGTGCTCCACGCGGCCGTCCTGCCGACGCTCCTCACCCTTCTCGTGATCGTGCACATCATGATCATTCGGGTGCAGGGCGTGACCGAGTTCGAGTTCGCCGACGAGCCCAAAGACAAGCCGAAGACCTTCAACTTCTTCCCCGACCACATCATCAGCGAGCTGACCATCGGCTTGTTCTTGATGATCGTGCTCACCACGCTCGCCTGCGTCGCGCCGGTAACCATGGGCCCGGCGGCGAATCCCCTGGTGACGCCCGAAATCATCAAGCCCGAGTGGTTCTTCTACGTCACCTTTCGCTGGCTCAAGCTCTTCCCGGGCACCTTCGCGGTGCTCTCGACCGGTTTCATCGTCTTCACCATGTTCGCCTGGCCGTTTATCGACGACTTCCTGCGCCGCAAGACCAAACGCCCCGAGATCAGCGTTTGGATCGGCATCTTCGGTGTTCTCACCATCATCGCGCTGACCGTCTGGGAAGCCGTCGTCGCCCATTGAGCCGCTCTCGACCTGACATGCCCAATCAATCGTCGCCGAAGGAAATCGCCTCATGACACTCGAGCAGAAACGTACCGTATTGATCGTTCTTTCGGCTCTCTTTCTCGTCTCGCTGATCTTCGTCCAGCGCCTGGAGGTGGTGCGACGCGCCCAAGAGGCCGGGCTGAGCGCGCATTCGGTAGCCGTGCCGGCCAGCTCCCGTCAATGTGTCGACTGCCACGTCCAGGGCACACCCGGCATCGTCGCGCATTGGGAAGATTCGACCCACGCGGTCAAGGGTGTCGGTTGTGTCGACTGTCATACCGCGCACACCGATGACGCCGACGCTTTCGTCCACTACGGTGTCACCATCGCGACGATCGTCACACCGCGTGACTGCGCCACCTGTCATGGCGACGTCGCCAAGGAATTCGAACGCAGTCATCACGCCGCCGGTGGCAACATCCTGGCGTCGCTCGACAACTTTCTCGCCGAGACCGTCGAGGGCTCACGCGTGCCGTTCAATCCACACTCACCGACCCCGGGACGAGCAGTCGAGTCGGTCAACGGTTTGGCCAGCGCCTTCTTGGGTTGTCAACAATGCCATGGCTCGAAAGTGGCCTTCGAATCGACCGACGGCGGCATGATCACGGTCGACGATCTGCAGCCCGACGAGACCGGCAGACCGACCAATCTCGAAGCCGTGGCGCGCATCGTCAAGGACCCCACCGGCAAGCCGAAATTCCACGCCGGAACCTGGCCCAACACCGGTATCGGCCGCCTCAACATGGACGGCTCGCGTGGCTCCTGCTCGGCCTGTCACAGCCGGCACGACTTCTCGCCGCGTCGCGCCCGTCAGCCCGAGAATTGTGGCAAATGCCATCTCGGTCCCGACCATCCGCAAAAAGAGATCTTCGAAGAGTCGAAGCACGGCGTGGCCTACCGCGACCTCAAAGACGACATGAAGCTGGCCAACGACACCTGGGTGCTTGGCCAGGACTACAGCCAGGCCCCGACCTGCGCCACGTGTCACATGTCGGGGCATTCGCGTAACGGCGGCAAGATCACCCATGATCCGGGTGAGCGGATTTCCTGGACCAACCGTCCACCGGTCAGCCTGGTCATGGATACCGACATCAACGGCAAGATCGTCAAGTCCACCGATCCGGCCGAGCGTCGTGAGCTGATCGCCGACACCTGGCAGGCCAAACGTACGCGGATGCAGGCGGTGTGCTCGCACTGTCACACCACCGACTACGTCACCGCCTTCTACCAGCAGTACGACGATTTGGTGATTCTCTACAACGAGAAATTCGCCAAACCCGGACAGGCGATCGTCAAGGCGCTGACGGCGGAAGGTCTGCTGACCGAAACGCAATTCGACGAAGAAATCGAATGGACGTGGTTCTACCTCTGGCACCACGAGGGCCGGCGTGCCCGTCACGGCGCCTCGATGATGGCCCCCGACTACACCCATTGGCACGGTATGTACGAGGTCGCCGAGCGCTTCTACATGGAGCTGATCCCGCAAGCCCGCGAGATCTGCGAAGAAACCTCCAACCGCGCTGGCGCCGAGCGTGTCGAGGCGCTGATCGACGAGATCCTCGCCCGCCCAGAGCACGAGTGGTTCGAGGAAGGTGCCGCCGAGCAAATGCACCAGATCCGCGAA
Organism: Acidobacteriota bacterium; assembly: GCA_039184055.1. Classification (GTDB taxonomy): domain Bacteria; phylum Acidobacteriota; class Thermoanaerobaculia; order Multivoradales; family J023; genus JBCDBH01. The sequence continues at coordinate 28,265 of JBCDBH010000023.1, read as the reverse complement.
GCCATGGACGAACGCTACGGCGAGGCGGGCGCGGCTGCTCCGGTCGGTACGAAATGAGCCAACCCCGGGTGACTCAGGAGGTGAAGCGATGAGCGTCGATCGCCGGACCTTTATCAAGATCCTCGGCAGCGGAGCGCCGGTGGTGGCCGTGTCGTGTGGCGACCGCGACCGTGCGGATCAGCTCGACCGCAACGGCGCCACCGACGCCCTGCGCGAGGCCGATCTGACCTGGGACAAGGCACCGTGCCGTTTCTGTGGCACCGGCTGTGGTGTCGAGGTCGGTCTGCACGACGGCAAGGTGATGGCGGTCCGTGGCGACGAGGCGAGCCCGGTCAACCGCGGTCTGCTCTGTGTCAAGGGCTACCACCTCCCGGCCTTCATGACCGGCGAAGATCGCTTGCTCCGACCGCTCCGCCGGCACGCCGATGGTGGAGAAGAAGAGATCTCGTGGGACGACGCGCTCGATCTGATCGCATCGGAATACCAGCGCGCGCTCGACGAACACGGTCCCGAAGCGGTGGGCGTCTACGGCTCGGGTCAGTGGACGGTCCACGACGGCTACGCTGCGTCGAAATGGGTCAAGGGCGGCATGCGCTCGAACAACCTCGATCCCAACGCCCGGCTGTGTATGGCCAGCGCGGTGATGGGGTTCATGACGCAATTCCAAAGCGACGAGCCCATGGGCTGCTACGACGATTTCGAGGCCGGGGACGATTTCGTCCTGTGGGGCAACAACATGGCCGAGGCGCATCCGGTGCTGTTCAGTCGGATGCTCGAAACCAAACGCAACAACCCCGACGTGCGTATCGTCGATCTCGCCACCCGTCGCACCCCGACCAGCGACTACGCCGATCTCTACGTGCAATTCCGCCCCGGCACCGATCTCGCTCTGGCCAACGGCATCCTCCATCTCCTGATCGCCAACAACCAGGTCGACAGGGCGTTCATCGAGGAGAATGTCGTCTTTCGTCGCGGCATCGAAGATGTCGAGACGATCGGCTACGGCATCGCCGGCGACCAGGCCGAACGCTACACCTTCAAGGACAAAGCCCGGGAAAGCTCGTTCGAAGAGCTACGTGAGTTCGTGGCCGCCTACACGCCGGAGAGGGTCAGCGAGATCACCGGAGTCGCTACAGCGCAAATCCGCGCGCTCGCCGAGATCTACGGCGCGCCGAATCGTGGCACGGTGAGCCTGTGGTGCATGGGGGTCAACCAACACGTGCGTGGCACGTGGATGAACAACCTGATCAACGACCTGCACCTCATCACCGGCAAAATCGGTCGCCCCGGAGCCAACCCGTTCAGCCTCACCGGTCAGCCTTCGGCCTGTGGCACGGCGCGCGAGGTCGGCACCTTGTCGAACCGCCTCCCCGCCGACATGGTGGTGATGAACGCCGATCACCGCGCCAAGACCGAGGAGATTTGGGGGCTCGAACCGGGAACGATCAATCCCAAACCCGGTTACCACACGGTCGACATGTTTCGCGCCTTCGCGCGTGGCGACCTCAAGGCTCTATGGGTGCAAACCACCAATCCATGGGTGAGCTTGCCCAATCTGCACCGCTTCGAGCGCAAACCGGGTGACGGCCGTTTCCTGGTGGTCTCCGACATCTACCCGACGCCGACCACGGCGGTGGCCGATTTGGTACTGCCCTCGGCGGCCTGGATCGAACGCGAAGGTGTCTTCGGCAACACCGAACGACGCTCGCAGCATTGGAACAAGATGGTCGAGCCCCCGGGCGAGGCGAAAGAAGACGCCTGGCAATTCGTCGAAGTGGCGAAGCGCATGGGTATGGGCCACCTCTTCCCCTGGGAAGGTGACTGGCACGAGGCCATGTACGAGGAATACCGGAGCTTCACCCTCGGCGTCGGCAAAGACCTGGCGAGCTATCAGCAGCTCAAAGACACGCGCGGTTTGATGTGGCCGGTGATCGACGGCAAAGAGACTCGTTATCGCTACGCCGCCGGTCACGACCCGTACGTCGAAAAGGACGCGGGCGTGCACTTCTACAAAGCAAAGGGCTACGGCGAAAAAGCCGCCTTGTGGCTGCGTCCCTACCACCCGCCGGCGGAAATCCCGGACGACGACTATCCCTACTGGCTCACCACCGGTCGCATCCTCGAGCATTGGCACACTGGCTCGATGACGCGGCGAGTCGATCAGCTCCACCAGGCGGCACCCGATGCCTTTGTCGAGCTCAATCGGGCCGATGCCATTGCGCTCGGTGTCAAAAACGGCGACCGAGTGCGAGTCGTCTCGCGACGCGGGAAGCTCGAGCTCGTCGCGCAGGTCGACCAGCGTGGTCAGCCACCACGCGGCACGGTCTTCGTACCGTTCTACGACGAGGCGAAGCGCATCAACGAGCTGACGCTCGACGCGATGGACAATATCTCTAAAGAACCGGACTTCAAGAAATGCGCGGTACGCGTCGAGAAAGCCTAGCCTGCATGTCTCACCAGCCCGCCGGCTACGGGGCGCAAACGCATGCAATCTCTGAGCGTGCTCGCTCTTCGCTCCCTCGACGTACCTCGGGTACGCCTACGGTCGCTCAGCCCTGCGCTGCCCAGATCTCACGCACGTTTCCACGCCTCGCTACGACGTTTGGTGAGACATGCAGGCTAGTGCGCACCCCGCTCGGCTTTGTCGGCGTGCTGCTGATTTTGACCGCGTGCAGCCCCTCGACCGACTCCGGGGTACCGGTTCCCGACCGCCCCGGAGTCGTCAAAACCGCTGCGCTCGAGCGTGCTGAACGCCGCCTCTTCGACGGCGCGCCACCGGTCATTCCGCACACGAATCAGGGCATGGCGTGCATCACGTGCCACAATCGGCAAGGTATGGCGGTCGACGGGCTCGGCTTCGCGCCCCCGTCACCGCACGAAGAGACCGCCGGAATGAGCGCGCTCTCGTACTGCCAGCAATGCCACGTCTTTCAGGAACCCGCCGAGCCATTCGCACGGAACAGCTTTGCCGGACTTCGCCAAGACCTGCGGCAAGGCCGGCAGCTGCATGAGTTTGCTCCTCCGGTCATCCCACACAAGGTCTTCATGCGTGAGAACTGTCAGGCTTGTCACAGTGGTCCAGCAGCTCGAGAGGAGATTCGCACTGATCACCCAGAACGCACGCCGTGTCAGCAGTGCCACGTGGAGCAGAAGACCACGGAGGTATTTCTATGACCATTCGTATCCGAACCTCGATCCTGGTGTGCGCGGCGTCCTTTCTTCTCTTTGCTTCGAGCGCACTCGCCAACGACAACACTTCTAAAGAGCTCAGCTTTGTCGACGCCCTCAAAGGCGGCAAAGTCAAGATCTCCCTGCGCTATCGCTTCGAAGGCGTCGACGACGACGGCTTTGCCGACGAGGCCGAAGCCTCGACCTTGCGTACGTCGCTGTCGTACCGCACCGGTGAATATCGCGGCTTCAGCGCCTTTCTCGAAGCCGAAGACGTCACCCCGATCTTCGACGACGACAATTACAACAACGCCGGCGCGGGCTCGTTGAGCAATGACGTCCGTGGCGTGCCGGTAGTCGCCGATCCGGCGCTCACCGAGATCAACCAAGCCTACCTACGATGGCGCAACGACCGGATCACCGTCACCGCCGGTCGTCAGGCGATCAACATCGGCGATCAGCGCTTTGTCGGCGCCGTCGCCTGGCGGCAGAACCACCAGAGCTTCGACGCCCTGCGGATCGCCGCCGATCTCAGCCCGAAAATCAAGCTCGACTACACCTTCGCCACCGCGGTGCGACGTATCTTCGGTGATCGCCAAGAGATGGAAAGCCATCTCTTCCATCTCCCGATCACCCTCGCCAAGGACCACAAGCTCGCCCCGTACGGCTTCTGGCTCGATTACGACGACCTTCGTCTGCTCTCCACCGCGACCTATGGCATCGAATACACCGGCAAAGTCCCGTTGAGTGACCGTTTTGCCCTGCGTTTCGAGCTCGAAGCCGCGCAACAGGACGATCAGGGCGACAACCCGGCGACCATCGACACCGACTACTTTCTGGCGTCGATCGGCGGCCAAGGCAAGGGCTGGGGTATCGATCTGACCTGGGAAGTGCTCGGCGATCGCGGTGACGGCGCCTTGGCCTTTCAAACCCCGCTGTCCACCCTCCACAAATGGAACGGCTGGGCGGACAAATTCCTCCGCACGCCCGATGCCGGGCTCGAGACGCTCTACGTTCGCTTCAAAGGCACCCTCGGCTCGTCGTGGCGCTACGCGGTGGTCTACCACGACTTCACTTCGCATAGTGGCGATATCGACTACGGCACCGAGATCGATGGCGAGCTCGTCTACACCACTCCGTGGAAACAGACCTTCGCGCTCAAAGTCGCGGTCTACGACGCCGACGAATTCTCGACCGACACGCAAAAGGTGATGCTCTGGTCGAGCTACTCATTCTAACGAGGACTTCATGAGCGAAGACACGCAGCCAGAAGTATCCCTGGAAGACATCGGTCACCCCAAAGGCACCTTGGCGGTGCTCGTCGTCTACATGCTGCTCTTCGTATTCGGCTTTTTGGGGATGTTCTTCTTCGAGTTCTTGCCTCGAGGCAATCCGGACGCCAACCCGTCCCCGCCCGCGGTCGAACACCAACATCACGGAGGAACATCATGAAGGTCGACGTCTACGAGCGTCTCTGGCTGTGGATGGCATCGATCATGATCGTCATCTTTCTCGGCGCGGTGCTGATCGGCGCGGGCGCTCATATGATCCACCCACCGAGCCATCTCGAGACCATCGATCCCGAAAAGGTGCTCACTGAAAGCGAGTTCGCCTATCCCGGTCCGGGTGTCGAGTACCTCGACGACGGCACGGTGCTGGTGCGGATGGTGTCGAAGATGTTCGTCTTCGAGCCCGCGTCGGTGCACCTACCGGCCGGGGTCGATGTGACCTTTCGGATGACCAGTCCGGACGTCATCCACGGTTTCCAGGTGGTACGCACCAACACCAACGCCATGGTGGTGCCCGGCTACATCACCCAATTCACCACGCGCTTCGACAAGCCCGGTGAATACCTGGTGTTGTGCAACGAATACTGCGGTCTGTCCCATCATCTGATGCAGGCTCGTCTGATCGTCGAGGAGGCACCGACCCCATGAGCGAGATCGCCGCCACGGTCGACAGCCCGGCCACCCACACCCGTACCGAGCTCGTCCACGGCCTCGAGGTCAAGCACTTCGCGGTCGCCATCGTCGCGTTCACGATCGGCGCGCTGACCGCGGTGATGCAGGCCTTGTCACGTGCCGACATCGACCTGCCGATGCGCTCCGAGCACCTCTACTACCTCTCGGTCACCGCGCACGGCGTCATGATGGGTCTGGTCTTCACGACCTTCTTCATCATGGGTCTCGGCTATCTGGTGCTGCGTGAGAACCTCGGCCGGATCGCCTGGAGCGGTGTCGCCGAAGTGTCGTGGTGGATCGCCATCATCGGCACGGTGATGAACACGGCCGCCATCCTCTCGGGGTCGAGCACGGTGCTCTACACCTTCTACCCGCCCCTGCAGGCCCATTGGTCGTTCTACGTCGGCGCGACCCTCTTGGTGATCGGCTCCTGGGGTTGGTGCGCGGTAATGATTCGGAGCCATATCGAGTGGCGACGCGATCACCCCGACACGCCCGTGCCGCTCCCCGTGCACGGCATGATGGTCACGGCGATCGTGTGGATTCTCGCCACCACCGGTCTGGCGGTCGAAGTGCTCACCATGTTGATTCCATGGTCGATCGGCCTGATCGACAAAATCGATCCGATCATCGCCCGCACCTGGTTTTGGTGGTTCGGTCATCCGCTGACCTATTTCTGGCTCATTCCCGCGTACGTCATCTGGTACACCATCGTGCCCCGACACATCGGCGGCCGGCTGTTCAGCGATCCGCTGACCCGGGTCGTCTTCGTGATGTTCATCCTGTTCTCGACTCCGGTCGGCTTTCACCACCAATTCACCGATCCGGGGATCGACAACAGCTGGAAGATGCTGCACACCGTGACGACCTTCATGATTCTCTTTCCGTCCCTGGTGACGGCCTTTACGGTGATCGCCTCGTTCGAGGTCGCCGGTCGGCTCAAGGGCAAGAAGGGACTCTTCGATTGGATCGGCGCGCTACCGTGGAAAGATCCGCTCTTCGCCTCGGTCGCGCTGGCCATGCTCAGCTTCGCGGTCGGTGGCTTCGGCGGCGCGATCAACGCGGCGTATTCGATGAACGCCATGGTGCACAACACCGCGTGGATCCACGGTCACTTCCATCTCACCGTGGGGACCGCCGTGGCGCTGAGCTTCATGGGTTTGACCTATTGGTTGATCCCGCGATTGCTAGGTCGCGACATCGTCCTCAAGCCTCTCGCCACGGCCCAGCCCTACTTGTGGTTTCTCGGCATGGTGCTGTTCGCGGGCGTCAACCACTACACCGGCATCCTCGGCATGCCGCGTCGTGTCTACTCGGCGAAGTTCCTCGGCTCCGAGATCGCCAAATCGTGGGAAATCCCGACGCTGATCTCGGCATGGGGCGGCGTCGTGCTCTTCATCAGCTCACTCTTCTTCCTGGCGGTGGTCGCCGGCGCGCTCTTCGCCGGCAAACCGATTGCCCGACCCGCGATCGTCTTCTCTCAGCCGATCGAGCCTCTACACGAGAAAACCAACATCTGGGACAAATTCGGCTTCTGGGTGCTGATCGCGATCGTCCTGATCATCGTCGCCTACGCCGTTCCGATCTGGCATCTCTACACCACGCCGCACTACGGTTCGCCAGGCTTCAAGCCGTTCTGATCACGAAGGCAGGGTCTTGCCGCCATCGATCGTCAGCGTCTGACCGATGATCTGAGCCGCCTCGGGCGTGCATAGAAAACGCACTAGAGCCGCCACCTCCTCCGAGGTGGTGAGCCGGCCGGTGGGCGTCCGTGACGCCGCGCCGGCCACCCGCGTATCGCGATCGGGGAAAGCGTCGAGCGCACCGGTCTCCACCATACCCGGGCAGACCAGATTGACCGCGATACCCCGCGGCGCGAGCTCCCACGCCCAATGACGCAACAAAGCATCGAGCGCGCCTTTGCTCGCTCCGACCGCGCCATAGTGATGAATCGTGTGGGTGCTGCCCGCCGAGGTCAAACCGACGATCCGCCCTCCGGCGGCCATCTTCGGCACCAGCTCGGCCAGCAGGCTCTGGATCGACACCACATTGGTTTCGAAGGTGAAGCCGAGATGCCGAGCGGTGAGCTCGGCCACCGGCCGATGCACCCCCGAGGCCGCGGCGTGGACCACCACGTGCACCTCGTCGGCCGCTTCGTGAACGGCCGCCACGACGTTGTTGCGCGATGCTTCGCGGGTCAGATCACCACCGATCGTGGTGATCGTCCACCCTCGCCTTTTGGCCTCTTGCGCGAGATCACGCGCCGCGTCGTGGTTGCGCTTGTAGAGCGCCACGACCCGCATACCTTCACTGGCCAGACTCTCGCTGATCGCGCGACCGATGCCACGCGTCCCACCGGTGACGATGGCGACCCGCCCGACTCCGAGCATGGCTCAGCTCCCGGCGACGAGGATCAGGTCGGCTTCGACCATTGGCTCCCCGTCACGCAACATCACACCGTGGAGCTTGCGCATGCGACCAAAGCTCGAACGAGTCGTCTCGATCCGCATGTCGAGACTGTCCCCGGCCACCAGCGGCCGGGTGGTGAGGGTCGGTGAGATCGTCGCGTCGCTGATCCCACCCAAATACATCACCGTCGCCCCCTCAGCCTCGGCGGCCGTTTCGCGAACCAAGAAAATCGCCGCTTCGGCAAGGATCTCGATGGCATAGGTCGGCGGCAGGGATCGATCGCCCCGCAACAAGGGTCCACCGGCGGTCAAGCGCACCACGGCGCCACCATCGGCACGTTGATCGACGAGGCGAAACGGATGGCGATGAGGTAAGAGCTCGAATGACACGGAAGAATGCTCTTCGATCGTCGAGATAGCCGAGAGAAGCTAGCCGGCGCTCAGATCGTCCGTCGCTCGGTCACGAATTGGGTCAACGCATCGACCGACGCCAGCACCGTGGCGCCGACTTCTTCGTCTTCGACCCGCACACCGAAATCCTGTTCGAGACCGAGCACGAGCTCGAGCGCATCGATCGAATCGAGACCGAGGCCGTCTTCCCCGAAGAGCGGCTGCGCGTCACCGATATCGCCGGGCTCGATATCGTCGAGCTTGAGACGTTCGACGATCAATTGCTTGATTTGAGCTTTGAGTTCGCTGTTGTCCTGACTCATGAGCCGAAGATCGTAGCACGGCTCACGCCATCACCAATCCACCATCGAGTCGCAGCGTCTGACCGGTCATATACGCCGCCGCGTCGGAGGCGAGATAGCCGACCAGAGCCGATACCTCATCGGGTCGCCCCATGCGACGGAGCGGAATCGCTTCCAAATACGCCTTCATCTTCGCCTCGGGGATCGCCGCCAGCATGTCGGTATCGATAAAGCCCGGCGCCACGGCATTGGCGGTGACATTGAACTTCGCCCCTTCGAGCGCCACGGCTTTGGTGAAGCCGATCAAACCCGCCTTGGCGGCGCTGTAATGCGCCTGACCAGCGTGACCGATGACCCCCGACAATGACGCAATGGTGATCACCCGGCCCCAACGGGCCTGCAACATGCCGCGAATCAACGCGCGGGTGAGTCGATAGACGGCGTGAAGATTGACGTCCAAGATCGCATCCCACGTCTCTTCGGTCAAAAACGGCAACAGGGTGTCACGGGTCGCCCCGGCATTGTGCACCAAGACCGTGACCCGTCCGACCTCGGCTTCCAGCCGGCTCAGCACCTCGGCCTGGGCTTCGGCATCGACCAAATCGAGCTGATACGCCGTCGCGCCCACCTCGTCGGCGAGCTCCGCCGCGGCCTCGGCATCGCTGCGATAGGTGAACGCCACCCGACAACCATCGACCGCCAAACGACGCACACACGCCGCGCCGATCCCGCTCGTCCCACCGGTGATCAAAGCTACTCGCTCCGCCATGTCCCCTCCTGTTGCAAGATCTCTCCGATCGGCCGCCACGGCCCGCTGGTGAGCAGACTGTCGAACGACGGCCGAAAGCTCTGGCGGCCCAGCTCGTGAAGCAGATACGCCATACCGGTGAGCCGACCCGGGGTCGGCTTGATCGACAGCTCCCACGGATGAACGGTCATCAGCGGCAGCTCACCACGTTTGGCCGAGCCGATCGCCGCCTTGGTGAGTCGGCGTGCGCCCACCAATCGACCGGCCCAGCCACACGCCGGCAGCCGCAAGGCGCCAGCGAACGTGAGCGGCGGCACGACCACCAGCTCGACCCCATCGTGCCACACCAGGCGGGTCGGTCGGCGAGGATTGTCGCGTCGTCCCGAGCCCAGGCAGGGCGTCAACGACGCATCCCAGCGAAACCCGGCGGTGGCCACCGTACGTACAAGAGGATTGCGCCAATCGCGCAACGACCATTCCGGTGCCCGATAGCCCTCGACCACCACGCCGGTCACGTCCTCGAGCGTTTTGCGCGCCCGCTCGAGATCGGCCCGAAACCCATCTTCGCCGCCGTGATCCGCGACGCGAAAGTGCCAATCGCCATGACACGCCAACTCGTGACCCGCCGCCACCACCTCGCGAATGCGCTCCGGCCACCGCCGCGCCACCTCGCCGAGCACGAAAAACGTCGCCCGACGACCGGCATCGGCGAATTGCGCCAGGATCTCGGGCAACAGCCAATCCAGCTCCTCGACCAGCGAATCGGGCCGACGACGCGGATCGACGTACTCGGGTACAAAGCACGTGTGATACCACTCTTCCACGTCGACGCTCATCGCCCAACCGAACGAGCCTGCGAGCGGGACGTGTGACGGCGGGTAGTGCTCCATGAAACGACTCGATACTATCGGGGTTCTCACATCTCGACGCGCCACGCGCGACATCCATACGGTGTTCTCATCATGACCGAACCGGCCCCGCCCGACCAGCCCACCGACCTCAGCCCTCTGACGCTGAACCGGCTATCGGTCTACTTGCGATGTCTACGACGGCTCGAAGGCGAAGGCAAAGTCACGATCTCGAGCGCCGACCTGGCGCGCCGCTTTCATCTCTCAGCCACCCTGATCCGTAAAGACCTGGCGCAATTCGGCGAGCTCGGCATCCGTGGCGTCGGCTACGACATCGTCAAGCTCCGCGCCCGGCTCGAAACCATTCTCGGTGTCGACCGCGAGCACCGCGCGGTCATCGTCGGTGCCGGCAACCTCGGCTCCGCCCTGGCTCGCTTCCCCGGCTTCAACCGTGGCGCCTTTCGCATCGCCGCCCTGGTCGACAACGACCCGGCCAAAGCCGGCCAGGTCATCGGTGCCTTCACCGTCCGCCCATCGGCCGAGCTCGCCGACGTCGTGCACGAACACCACATCGAGCTCGGCATCCTCGCCGTGCCCCCCGAAGCCGCCCAGGACAACTACGACGCTCTCGCCGATACCGGCATTCTCGCCGTGCTCAACTTCGCCCCCGCGCACATCGTCGAGCGCACGGGCGTACCGATCAAAACCGTCGACTTTCTGATCTTTCTCGAAGAGCTCGCCTACCTCTTGCGTGGCAATGAAAGCTGACCGTCACGACAACGAGCACTCGGTATTCAGAGCGCGACGCGTTCTCGGGATCCACGTGTTTCTCGCGGTTTGGTAGAGACCACGCTCACGTTGACAAATAGGACCAATGCAGTCCAGAATCGATTTATGACATCGAGATCAAAGTCTCGATCGATCTGACATTTGGTTGCCGGCCCAAAGATCTCGAAGCGAGAACGAAAAAGGCGGTTCGACCAAAAAGAAAGACGCGACGACCCGAGTTCAGTTGGAGCTGGTCACCGGGCCGCCGCAGTTAGCACAACACGCCGTCAAAGCGGACGCGTCGAGCTGACTTCGTTCATTATAACCCACGCCCAGAAATCGAAATTTCGTTTTGCTGTGTGGGTTTGCTCGCTATTTCCGCTCTGATGGCTTCGTGAGGAAGGAGTCTTCAGATGCAACTCGTCGACCAGGCCGCGTGCTCGCGGCCTCATGGTCCAACCACGCAACACCCGCTCGTCTCGTCCGTCAGATGGTCAGCCATCCTCTCGCTGGTCCTGACGACCCTCTTTCTCGGCGTCGGACCCATCGGCGCCGACGAGAGCCTCTGGGTCTATACCCAAGGAACCGACACACGCCCGCAATCGTCCTGGGAAGTGCGACTCGCCAACATCTCCCGACTCGGGAAAGATGGCCAGGACTACACGTTCCACGATTTCCGACCGGAGATCGAGTACGGCATCACCGATCGCTTGACGATCGGTGTCGAAGCCATGCTCTTCCACCACGACTACGCGGTCGAGACCGATGATCTCGAACCGATGTTCGAGACCCAGGGCGGCGCCGGGGGCTCCTTCGAAGACACCCAGCTCGCGGGTCTCGAAGTTACGCTCAAGTACAACCTGCTCAGCCCCTACAAAGACGGACTCGGCTTGTCGCTCGGCTTCTCCTACGAGTATCGGGACATCTATCGCCTCGATGGTGCCGACATCGTCCAGAGCTCGTACGTGCCGACGCTCTATTTGCAAAAGAACTTTCTCGACGACACGCTGGTCTTCGCCTTCAAAGGCAAGCTCGAATTCGAGCTCCGTACCTCACCGGGTGTCGAGGAAGAGGAGATTGCACCCGACCTCGCTCTCGGTGTGTCCTACCGTGTCGCACCGAAGTGGTTCGTCGGTCTCGAGGCGCGATATCAGTCAGATTTTCTCGAGCCACGGGAAGAGGGCGAGCCACCACCGGAAGACCCGTCCGAGTTCACCAACCTGGGTGAGTTCCGGATCGGCTTGCAGTATCAATGGGCGTACTATGCGGGTCCGACCCTGCACTACGCCGAGAAGGACTGGTGGGTGACCCTCGGCGCCCTGTGGCAGATCGAAGGTGGTGGCGATGAATCCAATCCATCCGTTCGCGATGGGAAAGTCTGGGACGAGCACGAAGAAGTCCATGTCGGATTGACCTTCGGTTTCGAATTCTGAGCCATGGATCGTCGCACCTTTTTCGGCAGCACGCTCGCCTTCGTGGCGAGCCTGCTTTTCCCCAAGCGTTTCGTCCTCGCCGAGACCTTTCTCACCATCGAAGAAGCCCAACAGGTCTTGTGGGGAGACACGCCACTCGAGGCGATCACCGTCACCCTCACCGACGAACAGAGAAAAACCATTGCCAAGGCTTCGAAGGTTCGGGTACGCAACAAGACCATCAAGGCTTGGCGCACGCCAGAAGGGGGCTGGTTCATCCTCGATCAGGTGATCGGCAAACACGAGAACATCGACCTCGCCATCGCGCTCACCCACGAAGGCAAGGTCAAGGGGATCGAAGTTCTCACCTATCGTGAAACCTACGGTCACGAGATCCGCAACGAAGCCTGGCGAGCGCAATTCCACGGCAAAGACCACACGGAACGTCTGCGTCTCGACAAGGAGATCCGCAACATCAGTGGCGCGACCCTGTCCTGCCGTCACGTTACCGACGGTATCAATCGCCTCACCCAGACGTGGCAACTCGTGTTGCAAAAGGTCTGACGGGACACCACCGCCTATGCCGTTTCGTCAGCCCCCCTCCTCTCGCCCTGTCCCGACCCCGGCCGCCAAGGGACAGGGCGCTCCGCCCGCACCCTTCCATTCGGTCTCGCAATGCCGACCGGCGCTCGGTACCTACGTCAAAATTTCGATCGTCGGTTCGGCGACCAAAGCCGAGCTGTTGTCACACAGCATCGAGGCTTTCGAAGTCATCGACCACATCGAAAAAACGATGAGCTTTCACGACCGAGACAGTGAGCTGTCCCGGGTCAATCGCATCGCATCGCGCCAACCGGTCACGGTCAGCCGAGAGCTCGCCGAAGTGCTCGATACCGCTCTCGAGCTCAGCTGGCTGAGTGCCGGGCTCTTCGACGTCACGGTCGCGCCGCGGCTGATCGCCGACGGCCACCTCCCCGATCATGGCCAGCCCATCGATTTCGACGCGACCTGGGAAGACATTCGGCTACGCGACGGGCTCGTTCACTTCGCCAAACCACTCGCCATCGACCTCGGTGGCATTGCCAAAGGCTACGCCGTGGATCGCGCGCTGGCGACGATTCCGAGCCACCTCGACGTGGTGATCAACGCCGGTGGCGACATCGGTATGCGACCGTGGCGGGGTCAGAGCGTGGCGATTCGCGCACCGAGTCAGGGGCGACGGGGCCCAGCGCTCACCGAAGTTGCGATGCGTGCACCCGCGGTGGCGACCAGCGGCCCTTTCGAGCGGCGAGAACAATCGCCGATCGTCTGCGCCAAGTGCCGTAACGCCATCGTCGTCCCGCACACGGTGTCGATGTTCGCTCCGAGCTGCATGCTCGCGGATGCCCTGACCAAGGTAGCGGCGATCTGCCCCGAAGCCAACACGATCTGGCAAGACCTCGGTGGCATTGCCCTGCTCACCGATCAAAAGGGCCGAAGCGCGTGGCTCGGGAGTGACTGAGTATGGCCGCTTCGGCCCGGCTCACGAGCTTCAATCGCATCACGCTCTTCGTGCTCGTCGTGTTGAGTTGGGTCAGTGGTGTCGGGTTTTTCGTGCTCGATTCATGGATTACCGTGGAAGGAGACTTCGGTCCCGAGAAACACCCGTGGCAGTTCAGCGTGCTCAAGATTCACGGTGCGGTGGCCTTCTTGTTGATGATCGCCTTCGGTCATCTTCTCGCCTCGCACGTGCCACCGGGTTGGCGTGTTCGCACGATGCGTCCGCTCGGCATCGCTCTGCTCGTCGGCAACGTCATCCTCATCGTCACCGCCTATTTGCTCTATTACCTCGGTGACGAATCGCTTCGTCTCGCCACCTCGTATACCCACACCGTCGTGGGCGTCCTTTTCCCTCTCCTACTCATCGCCCATCTCGCGCAGCGTTCCCGAATGCGGCGCAAACGTCGTCGCCGCGCACAGACGTCCACGACAGCCTCGACTCACAAATGAGCTCCGGTGAGCGCGCGCGCGAAAAACACCTCGTCTTCCACCCAAAAAGACACCAGCACGCCATCCTGCTCGACCTCCTGTCCATCGAGCTCGTCGAGCATGGGGTCGACAAGGGTCTGATAGAGCGTCGCACGACGCCCGGCTGAATCCTCGAGCCAAAGCTGCGCGGCGATATGCCCCTGAAGCGAGCAATAGCGACCGCCTTGCAGATCGAGCGCACCCATACGTTCGGTATTCGGAGTGGCGACCTGGAAGTTGAGTCCGGTCATCGCGGTGGCGAGCTGGTCGTAGCTGCCGGTCGTGAAGTCGAGACCCACATCCTTGAAGTGATTCTTCACCACCTCGGCGACGACCCGTTGGGTCAGCTCTTCAGAGTCTGCGACAACCGTCGTCGGCGCGGGTGGTGAGAATCCCGATCGATCGAGCTGCCACCACACCACGCTCAGAGTCGCGAGAACCATCGCGGCAGCGGCAAGTAGACGCCAGGGACGCCGACGGCCACGCTCCGCCGTCGCGGTGGCCGAACGCAATCGTTCGAGCATCGCCGGGCTCGGCTGCTGGGATTCGTAATGATCGCGGATGGCGCGGTCGAGAGGTTCGGTGCTCATCCGTGCCTCCTTTCCTGGCTCAGAAACCGTCGCAGCTTGGCACGTCCACGCTGAATCAAGCTCGACACGCTTCCCAGCGGCTGATCGGTCAGCGTCGCCACCTCGGCCACCGTGTGCCCCTCCACCGCCGAAAGGTAAAGCGCCTCGCGTTCGAGCGCCCGCAGCGTGCCGAGCCCGCGCTCGACATCCTCGACATCGATCGACACCGGCTCCACCCCGACCTCCACCGACTCGTCGAGCGGCTCGACCGCAACCAGTCGCCGTCGCTTCTCCAGATCGAGAAAGCGATTGCGGATCGTGCGGAAAAAGTAGCCGACATGACGCGGCGCCTCGCGCTCCAGAATCGACAGCCACGCATCCTGCACCAGATCCTCGGCCCGGGCATGGTCGTGGGTCAAACTGAGGGCGTAGCGATACCCACGCGCCAAAAGCTGGTCCAGATCACTCATAGACAGATCATCGTCGGCAAACCCCAAGAAGATGTCGTGCTACCCGGTGACACCTCGCCACCGTCGAACGATAGACGATCGGGAGCCAGCTTTGAATGCAACTTGACCGTGGTCGTGTTTGCCTACCCCGCCGACTCCCGACGCGCTTCGATGATCTGTTCGACCACCGACGGGTCGGCCAGGGTGGTGATGTCACCGAGCTGGCCGTATTCCTGAGCGGCGATTTTGCGCAGGATGCGACGCATGATTTTGCCCGAGCGGGTTTTGGGCAAACCTGGAACGACCTGGATTCGATCGGGTTTGGCGATCGGGCCGATGGCGTGACGAACCTGTTCTTTGAGGGTGCCGACGAGCTCGTGAGCGTCCATCGATTCGTAGTCGGCGGTGATGATGACGTAGGCGAAGATGCCCTGGCCTTTGATGTCGTGGGGGAAGCCGACGACGGCGGCTTCGGCGACGGCGTCGTGAGCGACGAGGGCGGATTCGACTTCGGCGGTGCCGAGACGGTGACCGGAGACGTTGAGCACGTCGTCGACGCGACCGGTGATCCAGTAGTAACCGTCTTCGTCACGACGACAGCCATCACCGGTGAAGTAGAGACCGGGATAGGTGGAAAAGTAGGTCTGTTCGAAGCGTTTGTGATCGCCCCAGATGGTGCGCGCCTGGCTCGGCCAGGAGCGCCGCAGACAGAGGTTGCCTTCGACACCGTTGCCGTGGATTTCGTTGCCTTCGTTGTCGACCAGGAGAGGCTCGACACCGAAGAACGGTAGGGTCGCCGAGCCGGGCTTGCACGGCGTGGCGCCGGGCAAGGGGGTGATCAACATGCCACCGGTTTCGGTCTGCCACCAGGTGTCGACCACGGCGCAGGTGCCTCCGCCCACGACGTCGTGGTACCACTCCCACACTTCGGGGTTGATCGGCTCGCCGACCGTGCCGAGCACCCGCAGACTCGTGCGGGAGTACTTCTTCACCCACTCGTCGCCTTCACGGGCGATGGCGCGAATCGCGGTCGGCGCGGTGTAGAAGATGTCGACGCCGAGATCGTCGACCAGCCGCCAATAGCGACCCGCGTCGGGATAGAGCGGGGTCGATTCGAACATCACGGTGGTGGTGCCGTTGGCGAGCGGACCGTAGATGATGTAGCTATGACCGGTGATCCAACCGACATCGGCGACACAGGCGTAGACGCTGTCGGGTTTGATGTCGAAAACCAGCTCGTGGGTCATCGAGGTGTAGACCAGGTAACCACCAGTGGTGTGCAAGACGCCTTTGGGCTTGCCCGTCGAGCCCGAGGTGTAGAGCACGAAGAGCGGGTCTTCGGCGTCCATCCACTCGGTCGGGCTGGTGGCGCGATGCTTGGAGACTTCCTCATCGAGCCAATAGTCACGACCGGCTTCCATCGGTACGTCGGTCTCGGTGCGTCGCGCGACCAAGACGGTATCGACCAGCGACAGGCCACGCACCGCGTCGTCGACGGTGTTCTTGAGCGGGATCGTTCGCCCGCCACGCAGGCCTTCGTTGGCGGTGACGACGACCCGACAATCGGCGTCGAGAATCCGGTCACGCAGCGAGTCGGCGGAGAAACCGGCGAAGACGATCGAATGCACCGCGCCGATCCGCGCGCAGGCGAGCATGGTGTAAGCGAGATCGGGAATCATCGGCAGATAGATACAGACTCGATCGCCACGCCGGACGCCGTGCGCCTTGAGCACGTTGGCGACCCGACACACCCGTCGCTGGAGCTGACGGAAGCTGATGTGCTCGTACTCGCCGGCTTCGTCGGCGGCCCAGATGATCGCCGTCTTGTCGCCGTTCTCCTCGAGATGGCGATCGACACAATTGAAGCACGCGTTGAGCTTGCCGCCCTCGTACCACGAGAAATCGACGCGATCGTAATCCCAATAGCCGGTCTGATCAGGCGGATGAAACCAGGTCAGACGATCGGCTTGTCGGCGCCAAAAGCCGGCCGGATCCTCGATCGACTGACGGTATTGCTCACGATAGTCGTCGAGCGAGCCGATCGTGGCGTGTTGCGAAATGTGGTCCTTGGTCGGGATCATCGAACGCTCCTCTACGCTGCGGTAAGTCTGTGTCTAGGCTGAATGATAACCGGAAGATTCGGCACGAGGACGACGCGGCACGAGCACGGAGACGAGGCGAGGGGATCACACCTCGTCTCCGTGCCGGGTACTCCGTGCCCAACTTCTCGAGCTGGCTTTAGTGCCCTGTCGCGGCACCCGCGCCACGCGGCACGCGGACCGATTCGACCATCTCCTGGACCTCGATCGGCGGTGGCTCGGTGAGCCGCGAGACGGTCACCGCCGACACCAGGTTGAGCACCATGCCGACTGCGCCGATACCCTGGGCGCTGATGCCGAAGAGAAAGGCCGGCATGCCGAAGAAGCGGTTGCCGATGATGTAGAAGGCGGTAAAGCCGATGCCCACGATCATGCCGACGATGGCGCCCTTCTGGTTGGTTCGTTTGTCGAAAATCCCGAGCAGGATGATCGGGAAGAAACTGGCCGCCGCCAGCCCGAAGGCGAAGGCGACCACCTCGGCGACAAATCCAGGGGGGTCGATCCCGAAGTAGCCGGCGACCAAGACCGCGCCGAAGATGGTGATCCGTCCGACCAGCAGCTTGCGTTGCTCCGAAGCTCCGGGGTCGATCAGCTTGGCGTAGATGTCGTGTGAGAACGAGCTCGAGATCACCAGCATCAACCCGGCGGCGGTTGACAACGCCGCCGCCAAGCCACCCGCAGCGACCAGCGCGATCACCCACGGCGCCAAGTCGGCCACCTCGGGGGTCGAAAGCACGATGATGTCGCGGTCGATGATGATCTCGTTGCGCTCGGCGTCGGGACTGAGCTGAAGCCTGCCGTCGCCGTTCTTGTCGTCGAAACCGAGCAGTCCCGTTTCTTCCCAACTGTTCACCCATTCGAGCGCGCGGGCTTCCTCCACCGGGGTGTCGTGCAGCGTGTCGATCAGGTTGTAGCGCGCGAAGGCGGCGAGCGCCGGCGCCGTGGTGTAGAGCAAGGCGATGAAGAGCAGGGCCCAACCGGCCGAGTAACGCGCCGCGCGCACGTTGGGCACGGTGTAGAAGCGCACGATGACGTGTGGCAGACCCGCCGTACCGACCATCAAGGCGATGACGATACACAACATGTCGAGCTGCGATTTCGATTGGAAGGGTTGGGTGTACTCGGTAAAACCGAGATCGACCTGGATTTGGTTCAGCTTTGCCGTGATGTCCGAAAAGGTGAACGACAGCTGCGGAATCGGGTTACCGGTCAGCTTGGCGGCGATCGCCACCGACGGGATCAAGAAGGCGACGATCAACACGCTGTATTGCGCCACCTGCGTCCAGGTGATGCCTTTCATGCCACCCAAAACGGCGAAGAAGGCGACCACCGTCATACCGATGACCACGCCCCAGACGATCGACACGCCGAGAAAGCGCGAGAACACCACGCCGACGCCACGCATCTGCCCGGCGACATAGGTGAGCGAGACGAAGACCGCGCAGATCGCCGCGACCACGCGAGCGGTTTGCGAGTAGTACCGATCACCGACGAAGTCGGGCACGGTGTATTGACCGAACTTACGTAGATAGGGCGCCAACAACAGGGCGAGCAGCACATAGCCACCGGTCCAACCCATCAGGTAGACCGCGCCGTCATAGCCCATGAACGAGATCAGACCGGCCATCGAGATGAACGACGCCGCCGACATCCAATCCGCCGCGGTCGCCATGCCGTTGAAAATCGGCGGCACACCCTGACCGGCGACGTAAAAGCCTTTCGTATCGCGCACCCGATTCGAATAGCCGATGAAGAGATAGGCGCCGAAGGTGAGCGCGACGAAGCCGAACGTCCACAGCTCGGTGACGGTAAAGCCGCTCATTTGTCGTCCTCCTCGTGGACATCGAACTCACGATCGATCTTGTCCATCTGAAAGGCGTAGACGAAGATCAGGATGACGAAGACGAACATCGAGCCCTGCTGCGCCCACAAAAACCCGGCGGGTAGCTGACCAATCGTTTAGTCCATCGGAAAGAGGATGGCGAAACCGTAGGAAACGAGCGCCCAGATCGACAGCAAAATGGCGATCAACCGCTGATTCTTGCGCCAATACGCCTCACGACTCTTGTCGGGTTGTTGCTCGGACATGATGCCTCCGATTCAGAAGTGAAAGAGTTGCAGAGTCAGCTGGATGACGTTGCGATCGCCCTCGCCGTCCTTGGACAACTGCCCATAGGCCAGACGCACCAGGCGATTGTGAGCTTTGATGCGGTAGTTGATGCCGACGAAAAGACGCTCTTCATCGGCCAACGCATCGTCCTCGAAATCGCGCTCGGCGTATTGCACCCAGGGCTGCCAACGACTGGTGCCGAAATAGTACCCGGCTTCGAAGAGCATCGTGTCCTGGGTCGGCAACGATGGGAAGAAATCACCGCCGTCGTAGCGGATGTAGTCGGCCTGGAGCGTGAACGCGCTGCCATCGTCACCGACCGGCTGGTCGTAGAACACGTCGCCACCGATGGCGATGTAATCGTCCTCGCTGTCGAAGCTGACCCCGAAGCTCAGGAAGCGTTTGGTACCCAAGCTGTTGCCGGTGTAGTACATACCGGTTTCGGTATCGAAGACGTGGTACATCAGTCGACCGGCGTAGCGCAAAGGCGCCGACGCATCTTCACCCCGGTTGCCGTCGTACACCCCGAGCCGATATTCGACCCGATTGTCGGCCAGGCTGCCACGCGCCTGCACCCCGTAGTCGCGACCGATCCGTGAATTGGTCGGCGCCGAGTTGAGAAACGAAAACGGGCCATAGTCCGACGCCAGATGCGTCGCCGCGCTCTGTGTCGAATTGCGTGACGTCGGAATCAAGATCAAGCCGAAATCGAGCTTGAGCGCCTGGGTATGGGTGTAGGTGACAAAGAAATCCTGGATGAAGATGTCCTCCGCCACTTTGTTGCCGTCGGCATCGGATCGACCCAAATTCGGACTGTCGGTCTCGAAGAAGAAGGTCCACTTCTCGGCCAGCTTGCCTCCGAACATGAGACGTAAGCGACGAAAGAAGAGATTGTCGGCCGTCTCGTCGTTGCCGAGCTCTTCCGACTCGGCGCGCATCACGGCGAGAAAACCGAACTTGAGCGACGCTTCTCCATCTTCCGAGGTGATCTGCCAGGGACCGGCCCACGACGACGCGGGCAGCAAGCCGAGGACAAAGGCAATGATCAGCGAAGACAGCACGAGACGTCGGCGTAACACGGCATACGACATCCGAAGCTCCTTTCTCGACCAGACCAGGTACCGTCGAGAGCTGGGTCGAGCAGATCCCGAGGTCAATCCACTGTTGGGTCGGCCTCCTAAAGAGCAAGACGAATGCCAGGGCAAAACGTCTCGTATCGTTTCATTTCGAATCGAATCAGCACACACCTCACCGCATTTCAGAGGTCGCACTGTCGCGAATATGTATCGTTTCGACCTGATCGGATTCATATCGCTACAATAGATATATGTCCAAAGCGGCTGAGGCTCTCCTCTTGCTCGCCACGCGTCTCAGCACGGCGTGTCCGTCGCCGTGCCTGATGATCGAAGCCGGTGGGCGTCTGGCGGTGGCCAACGACGCGGCACGTGAGCTGCTCGGGCTGGGTGACGATCTCGTCGGACGATCGGCGCACGATCTCTTCAGCGTCGGCTGGCGTGAGCTCGAGCTCATCGCCCGCGACGGTGACGCCGACCTGCTCACCGATGTGCCGGGAGGACACGATGTTCCTGGAGGACACGGGGTACGGGTGCGGCTCGAGCCGATCACCGACGAACGCGACACCCTGCGTGGCGTCGTCGCCTTTTTGGACGCGACCCGGAGCCGTCGTCCACGCAGCCGCGCGACGCGTGGCTTCACGGCTTTGTTCGGCACGGATCCGACGCTCGAAACCACCAAGCAGGTCGCCGAACGCTTCGCCGCCACGCTGCTCCCCGTGCTCCTGCTCGCCGAAACCGGCACCGGAAAAGAGCTCCTGGCACGCGCCATCCACGACGCCGGCCCCCGTCGTGACGAGCCGTTCGTGGCGATCAATTGCGGCGCGCTCTCGCCTCATCTCCTGGAGAGTGAGCTCTTCGGCTATGCCCCGGGCGCCTTTACCGGCGCCAATCGGCAAGGACACGACGGCAAGATCGGCGCGGCACGTGGCGGCACGCTCTTTCTCGACGAAGTAGCCGAGATGCCTGGACCGCTGCAGTCCCTGCTTTTGCGCGTGCTCGAAGACGGTACCTACTATCGAGTAGGTGACAACGTACCCCGTCAGGCCGACGTGCGACTGGTCTGCGCCACCTGTCGCGATCTCCCCGAGCTGGTCGCCGAAGGTGCCTTTCGCCAGGATCTCTACTACCGCATCAACGGCGCCTGTTTGAGCCTGCCGACGGTACGGACACGCAACGATCTTCCAGCGCTGATCCATCACCTGCTCGACGAGCTCGCCTCCGACGAAAACATGACGCCACCGCCGATCGCGCCGCTCGCTCTCGAGCACATGCTGCGCTACACCTGGCCCGGCAACGTTCGACAGCTCAAGACCGCGTTGCGTCACGGTCTGATTCTGAGCGCCGGGGGCACCATCGGGCTCGAACACCTTCCGGCCGAGGTGAGCGGAGGCTTGCCGGGTTCGGTGATGTCAGGTGCCGTGCCGCCGGGCGTCGTCACGCCGGGCGTCGTCACGCCGGGCGTCGTCACGCCGGGCGTCGATACGAGCCCGATCGCGACTGCCCCTCCTCACGACACGGCGATCCCGACTCGAGCGCCCACCTCCGCCCCGATGACCCTACGCGAGCTCGAAGCCGAGCGTCTGCGGCGTGCCGTCGACGCCAACGGTGGCAATCTGACCCGCGCCGCCCGTCAGCTCGGGATCGCCCGCTCGACCCTCTATCGTCGGCTCCGTCGTCATGGCTTTCTCGAGACAAGCTCATGACCTCGCCCCACGACCGACTCCGGCCCGTTCGTCTGCTCGCCCTCTTTCTTTTCGGGCTGGTGCTCTTCGGCTTCCCGCTGCTCGGTCTCTTTTCCCGACCGACGACCGTCTTCGGTCTACCGCTGCTCTACGTCTACATCTTCGGGGCCTGGGCGTTGTTCATCGCCCTGATCGCCTGGCTGGTCGAAGGCTGATGCTCGACGGCTGGACCCTGGCGATCGTCGCCCTGCTCTACGTCGGCATCCTCTTCGTCATCGCCTGGTTCGGTGATCGTCACGGTCGACGCTGGGTGGCGAATCCATGGGTCTACGCCCTGTCGCTGGCCGTGTACTGCACCGCCTGGACCTTCTACGGCAGCGTCGGACGCGCCGCGGTCGACGGCATCGGCTTCTTGCCGATCTACCTCGGACCGACGCTCGCCGCCGCCGTGTCGTGGGTGGTGGTGCGCAAGATGGTGCGGATCAGCAAACGCGACCGCATCACCTCGATCGCCGACTTTCTCTCCGCCCGCTTCGGCAAGAGCCGGCGTCTCAGCGCCCTGGTCACCACCGTGGCCGTGGTCGGCACCCTTCCCTACCTCGCCCTCCAGCTCAAAGCCGTGGCGACGAGCTACTTGGTGCTCGCCGGTGGCGCCGACGACGGCGCCGCGCTGATTCGCGCATCGGCATTGGCGGCGGTGGTGCTCGCGGTTTTCGCCATCCTCTTCGGCACCCGCCATGTCGATCTCACCGAGCCACACCGAGGCCTGGTGCTGGCGGTGGCTTTCGAGTCGGTGGTCAAGCTGGTCGCCTTCGCAACGGTGGGATTGTGGGTGGTCTTCGTGCTCCACGACGGACCGGGCGCCCTCTTCGGCAGAGCGCTCGAACGTGTCGAGCTGGCGGCGCTCACCGAGCTGCAGATCGATTGGAGCACCTGGACGTGGATGGTGCTGCTGGCGTGGTCGGCGGTGCTCTTCTTGCCCCGTCAATTCCAGATGGCGGTGGTCGAAATCGTCGAGGAAAACCATGTGCGTCGCGCCGCGTGGGTCTTTCCGCTTTATCTCCTGGCGATCAATCTCTTCGTCTTGCCGATCGCCTTCGCCGGTCGTTTGGCCTTCGACGTCGGTGGCGTGCCGACGGTGCCTCCCGACAACTTCGTGCTCGAGCTGCCGCTCGCCGCCGGCCAGTCGGGGCTGGCGCTGCTCGTCTTTCTCGGTGGTCTGTCCGCCGCCACCAGCATGGTGATCGTCGAATGTGTCGCGCTGTCGACCATGGTCGCCAACGATCTGGTTTTGCCCTGGCTGCTCCGCCCAGCGCTCGCCCGGAGCGGGCGCGATCTCGGTCGACGCTTGGTACACATCAGACGCTGGGCGATCGTCGTCATCGTCGCCTTGGCACAGCTTTATTTGATGACCCTCGGCGCCGAGGCCACCCTGGTGTCGATCGGCCTGGTGTCGTTCGCGGCCATCGCCCAGCTCGCTCCGGCAATGCTCGCTGGTCTCTTCTGGCCGGGCGCCACTCGTCGCGCCGTCTCGCTCGCCCTGCTCGGTGGCGCCACGGTGTGGGCCTACACGCTGCCCTTGCCCACCCTGATGCACGGTGGCTATCTGCCCGCCGCGTGGCTCGAAACCGGACCGCTCGGAATCGGCTGGCTACGCCCCGAGGCGCTGTTCGGGCTCGAGGGTCTCGATCCGATCGCCCACGCCATGATCTGGAGCATGCTGGTCAACGTCGGGCTGCTCGTCGGGGTATCGGTGATCCGCGCGCCGAGCTCGCGTGAAGCCCGTCAGGCGAAGAGATTCGTCGATGTCTTCGGTCCGTCGACGACCGACGAGCCCCCGGCCTGGCGCACGGCCACGCCGCTGCGCGCGGTGCGCACCCTGCTGGCTCGTTTTCTCGGTCGCGAACGCACCGATCGGGTGATCGCCGACTATTACGGTCGTACCGTCGTCGACGACAGCGCGATCGCCGACGCCGTGCTGATCGACTACGCCGAACGGCTGCTCGCCGGCACCACTGGCGCCGCTTCGGCTCACGTCGCCCTGCGTTCGGTGGCCGAAGAGCATCACCTCGACCGTGACGAGGTGCTCGAGCTGCTCGACGAAAGCGCCCGCACCCTCGCCACCAGCCGTGAGCTGGCCGAGAAGAGCCGCCAGCTCGAGCACACTACCGCCGAGCTACGTAACGCCAACGAGCAGCTGCGTGAGCTCGATCGGATGAAAGACGATTTTCTCGCCACCATGACCCATGAGCTACGCACGCCGCTGACCTCGATCCGCGCCTTTACCGAAATCCTCTACGATCAACCCGATCTCGCCACCGATCGTAGGCGTGCATTCCTCGGCATCGTGCTGAAAGAGAACGAGCGGCTTACGAGGTTGGTCGACCAGGCGCTCGACCTCGCCAAGATCGAGCACGACGAGCTCGGCACGCGCAGCCGCGAAGATCCCACGCAGCTCCTCGACGAGGCCTTGGCTTCGTTCTCGGCGATCACCGAACGGCGTGAGATCGCCATCGAACGTCGGATCGCAACCGATCTTCCGGCGATCGAAATCGACCGTGATCGCATCATGCAGGTGGTGGTGAACCTGCTTGCCAACGCGACCACCTTCTGCAAGGAGTGGGTGCGAATCGAGGCGACGGTACACCCGAACACGATCGAGATCGCAGTGGCCGACGACGGCCCCGGTGTGCCAGTCGCCGATCACGACACCGTCTTCGACAAATTCCACCAATCCGAGACATCGACCGGACACGGTAGCGGTCTCGGACTGGCGATCTGTCGTGGCATCGTCCATCGTCACGGTGGACGCATCTGGGTCGAGCCATCCGATCGTGGCGGTGCCCGTTTCGCCTTTTCCTTACCGATCCAGTCTGGAGCCGCATCATGAGCCAACGGATCCTGATCGTCGAAGACGAGCCCAATATCGTCATCTCTCTCGAGTTCCTGCTCGACCAGGCCGGCTATGCGGTGAAAGTCGCGACGAGCGGTGAGCAGGCGCTCGACGACGCTACCGCCTGGCAACCCGATCTCGTCTTGCTCGATGTGATGCTGCCGGGTATCGACGGCTTCGAAGTGTGTCGACGTCTCCGCGCCCGAGACGAGCCACCGATCGTCATCTTGCTCACCGCGCGTGGCCGCGAGGCCGAGAAGGTCAAAGGGCTCGATCTCGGCGCCACGCTCTACGTCACCAAGCCGTTTTCCACCCGTGATCTCTTGGCGGATATTCGACAATGTCTGAGTCACTGACCACGCTCGGGCGTCGTCTGCGCGGCGGTTTGGCCAGTCTGCGCGCCGCCGCCGAAACCGCCCATGGCTTCCCAGACATGGATCCGAGCAAACGCCAGGACCTGCTCGCGGTGGTGGTGCGTGAAGCCGAGCAGCTCGGCACCCTGATCGACCAGCTCGATCGACTGGCGGTCACCACCGACGAGCCTCCAGCGACGACCGTCGGTACCCTGCTCGACGCCCTGCGCGTAGCGGCGGGTGAGCGCGGTCTCACTCTCGACCTCGGCCCGCTCGACAAGCCGGAGCGCACCCTTCCGGCCGATCTCGACCGGCTGCGTGACGCCATGACCACCGTGGCCACCAGCCTGCGACGTGATCTGGCCGTGTCACACGGTTGGCTCGATGTACGGACCGAGCCGGCTCATGTCGTCATCGATCTTGCCTGGACCCCCGAGCCCGGAGATCACGAGCGTCTCCACCCCTGGCATGCCGAAGCGCTCGGCGATGACGACCACGGTCTGCGCGGTGTCGCGCGCGCGCATCAGGGGGAGGCCTGGTTCAACCTGGCGCGTAACGACGGTCGAGCGCACATCCGTGTGCTCCTGCCGTTTGCCCGAGGGGCATGACGTGGACCCACTCGACTTCCTCATCGATCACGCGCCGTTTTGCCATCTGGGGCAAGACGGCCGCGTGAGCCTCGGCGATCATCTCGAAATCACCTGGGCACGCAAAGGCGAGCGCCTGCTCGTGCGTGGCGACGACAATCGTCATCTCTACATCGTGCGCAAAGGCAGCGTGCGTCTGGCGCTCGACGGCCAACAGCTCGACGAGGTCGGACCGGGCGAGGTCTTCGGCCTCGGCGCGGTGAGCGCCGAGCCGGCCCGTCTCGATGCCGACGCGAGCACCGATTGCCTGCTCTATCGGGTCGCGGGCGATCACGTACGCGACCTCTTCGCCGACGAGCCGAGATTCGCCACCTTCTTTCTCCATCAGCTCAGCGAGCGGCTTCGTCTGCTCACCGACGGCGGCCCCACCGCGCTCACCGGCTCGCTCTCGATACCGGTGGCCGAGCTCTGTGGTCGTGCCCCGGTGACCTTGACCGTCGACGCCACGGTGGGCGACGCGGCGCGTCTGATGAGCGCGGAACGGGTCAGCTCGGTCTTGATCGTCGACGCTGAGCATGACGACAACGAGAATGAAAGCAGCGTACCGATCGGCATCGTCACGGATCGGGACTTGCGTACCCGCGTCTTGGCGCACGACCGTGGCTCCGACACGCCGATCCGCGACGTCATGTCAGCGCCGCTGACCACGGTCGAAGCTCATGTCACCGGCGCCGAAGCCGTGCTCACCCTGCTCCGTCACGGCGTCCATCATTTACCCATCGAGCGAGACGGCACGCTGATCGGGGTGGTCACCCATTCCGATCTGCTCCGTCACCATCAGACCGGCCCCGGCGCGCTCTACAAGAAGATCGACAAAGCCACCGACACGCGCGACCTGGCCAGCTACGCCGACGACATCGCGGCGATGATCGATGGTCTGTATCGAGGGCGTCTGCCCGCGACCGATATCGGACGCGTGGTGGCGGCGCTCGGCGACGCGCTCGCCGTTCACCTCCTCCGTGCCGCCGAAGACGATCTCGGCGAGCCACCGTGCCCCTACGCCTGGATCGTCTTCGGCTCCGAGGGACGACAGGAGCAAAGCCTGCTCACCGATCAAGACAACGCCCTGGTTTTTGCCGACGACACTGCCGACGCGGCGGTGTACTTCGGTCGCCTCTCCGCGCGCCTGATCGACGACCTCGCGACGGTAGGCTTTCCGCTCTGTGCCGGTGGCTTCATGGCGACCCACTGGCACAAACCGCTCGCCACCTGGCAACGGCTCTTTCGCGCTTGGATCGAAGAGCCCGAGCCCGAGGCGCTGATCGAAGCCGCCAATTTCTTCGACTTTCGCGTCGTCCACGGCGGGCTCGATCTGACCTCTCTCGACGCGATCATCCACAAAGGTGGCAAAAACCGGCTCTTCCTCGGCCAATTCGCCAAAGCGTCGATGGACATGCGTCCGCCGCTCGGCATCCTGCAGCGCATCAGGCGCTCCGCGCACGGCGTCGATCTCAAAGCCGGCGCCATCATGCCGGTGGTCGGTCTGGCGCGTCTGCTCGCCCTCGAAGCCGGCGAGCGACACGGCTCCACCCTGCGTCGCCTCCACGCCGCCGAACGCGCCGGCACCCTGTCGTCGAATGGCGCCGAACTGCTGACCGAGGCCTTCCGCTACGTCTTCGATCTCCGGCTGCGGCACCAGCTCGACGGTCGTCGCGCCGGGGAGGGGACCAGCAATCACGTCCATCTCGACGCGCTCACCCCGGTCGAACGTCGTCATCTCAAAGACGCTTTCGTCGCCATCGCCGATCTGCAAAAAGCCACCGCCGAACGTCTCGGCGTGCCGCTCCTCGGCTGATCCATGAGCTTCTGGCGACGCACCCCCGACACGATCTGGGCGCTCGACCTCGAAGCGACCAGCTTCGAGCCACGAACCGCGACCATCCTCTCGGTCGGCATGGTACCGATCCGACGTCACGTGCCGATCCGGCGTCACGTCATCCATTGGGGCGAGCGCTACTATCGCCCGATCCACCCACCCGACGACGTCGACCCCGGTAGCGACGTCGATCCCGGAAACGCCGCAGTCACCGTGCACGAACTGCTCCCCGACGAGCTCGACACCGCGCCGAGCCTCGCCGAGGTGCTCCCCGACGTCGCCCGTCGGCTCGACGGCGCCGGCCTGCTCGTCCACTGGGGCCGCCTCGACGTCACCCTCCGGCGCCTTCTTGTGCCGAAGGGTGGCCGCAAAGCCGCCGTCCCGCTCCGAGAGAAATACGTAGGCGCGGTCGATAAAGGTAAAGGAAGCGCCGTAGACGGCAGCGAGCGGATACACGGACGCATCGATGGCGAAGGTGATTGCATCGCCCTCTTCGATGAACTGCAGTCCCGCAAACGCCAACCCCTCGGTCGTGGTCTCAGCTATGGTGGGCCATGGC
>JBCDBH010000022.1:0-30996 GCA_039184055.1 Acidobacteriota bacterium | reverse complement strand
CGCAAGTTTTGGCCGGGTGAACCCGCCGCGCCCCGTGTTCCCACCTTCGTTCCCGACGCCGTGACCACCGAGGTGATCGAGCTCGTCGCGTCCACCTTCGCGCATCATCCCGGCCGACTCGATCCCGCCTCCCTCCCCGCCACGGCCGCCGATGCGACCCGCTGGTGGCAGTGGGCCAAAGAAGCATGTCTGCCGCTCTTCGGCCCCTATGAAGACGCCATGTCGCGGCATGAAACGACCCTCTTCCACAGCCGCACCTCACCGCTGGTCAACCTTCACCGGCTCACCCCACGACGCGTGCTCGACGATGTCCTGGCGCTCGACCTGCCGCTCGCCAGCCTCGAGGGCTTTGTCCGTCAACTGCTCGGCTGGCGTGAATTCATGCGTCACGTCTCGGAACACACCGATGGTTTTCGTTTCCTGCCCAGCCCCACGGGGGAAGCCGAATCGATCCCGACCCTCGACGCACCCGGCGATGGTGGCTACCGAAGCTGGTCGGGGCGTTCATGGAGCGAAACGGTGGCAACAAATACAGGGGCGTCGACTGATGAGCCCGGCGAGGGCGGCGCCACACCGTCCGTGCTCGGCGCGCACAACCCGCTTCCTCCCGCATGGTGGGGAAAACCATCCGGGCTCGCTTGCCTCGACCATGTCGTCGACACGGTCTGGCATGAAGGCTGGAGCCACCACATCACCCGGCTGATGGTGTTGGCCAACATCTCCACCTTGCTCGACGTCTCACCCCGCGAGCTCACCGATTGGTTCTGGGTCGCCTATGTCGACGCCTACGATTGGGTGGTCGAGCCCAATGTCCTCGCGATGGGCACGTTCGGGACCGGCCCCTTGATGACCACCAAACCCTACGTATCGGGGGCCAACTACATCAACAAGATGAGCGACTACTGCTCGGATTGTGTTTTCGACCCGAAAAAGACCTGTCCGCTCGCCGATCTCTATTGGGCCTTTCTCGAGCGTCATCGTGAACAGCTCGCCGACAATCCACGGCTCCGGCTCCCCCTCGCCTCGGCGGCAAAACGCAAACCAGCGCGCAAAGATCTGGACAGAGCCGTGTTTGCATGGGTACGCGACACGCTCGCGGCGGGCGAGGCGCTCGTACCCGCCGAGCGTCCGAAAATCGAGTGACGCTCGATCCGCAGGCAAGCCAGCTTCATGACTGCTAGATTGACGTCATGCTGAGATTGCTTTGGCGTCTCCCGGTCATCCTCATCGCCACGATCGTCTGCCAGACGGCGCTCATCCTGATCGCGCCTTGGCGTGACCGCTGCCGAGTCTGGTGGCTTCGTTGGCGCAACCCGCTGATGCGCGGCTGGGGCCGTGCGCTCCTGTTCGGCTTTGGCGCTCGGGTCCGGGTGACCGGCACACCACCCACCGGGTCGTTCCTGCTAGTCTCGAACCACCTCAGTTACGTCGACATCCCTTTGCTCGCCGCCGTGGTCGACGCCGCCTTCGTCGCCAAAGCCGATATCGCCAAGTGGCCGTTTCTCGGCACGACGGTGCGCGCCGGCGACACGATTTTCATCGACCGTGGACAACGTCGAGACTTGGTGCGGGTGATCGATCAGATGGAAGCCAAGTGGGCCCTGCCGCTCGGCGCCATCATTTTTCCCGAAGGCACGAGCAGCCCCGGTGAGACCATTCTGCCGTTCCGGCCTTCGTTGCTCGAGGTCGCGGCGACACGTCACAAACCGGTTCATTGGGCGGTGATTCGATACCACGCCGACGACCCGAAAGCACCGGCGCGCGACAGCGTGGCGTGGCACGGTGACGCTCTACTCGTCCCTCATCTGTTCCGCTTGCTTTGTATGCCGGGCTTCACCGCTCATATTCACTTTGGCGCCACGGCCGTGCAGGCGACCCATCGCAAAGAGCTGGCCGCCAAGCTTCACGACGCCGCGAGCCGAGCGCTCGCGCGCTGACGTTTCAGCGCTTACCGTCCCAGTCGGTGCCGAATCGAGCCGCGACCCGCAGAATCGCGGTGACGGTCTTGCCGTCGATCAAATCGCCGTCACGCGCCGCGGCCACGGCTTCGGGCCACGGCAAAAGCTCGACTTCGAGAAGCTCATCGTCCTCGAGCCGCTGATGACTCGGTTGCAGGTCGGTGGCGAGAAAAAGCCAGATCTTCTCGTCGGCGAACCCGGGCGTGGTGTAAATCGGCCCGAGACTCTCGAGGTTGCCCGGCGAGAAACCCGTTTCTTCTTCAGTCTCGCGGCGTGCGCAATCGACCGGATCTTCACCTGGATCGAGCTTGCCGGCGGGCACTTCGAGCAGCCAGCCACCCGCGGCGTGCCGGTATTGACGCACCAAAACGACTCGCCCCTGATCGTCGATCGGAACGACGGCCGAGGCTCCCGGGTGACGAATCACCTCGAGATCGACCTCGACTCCACCAGGCAGGCGAATCGATTCGACGGCAAGGTGAACCACCTTGCCACGATAGATCGGGCGATGTTCGAGTAGCTCGGCGTGTGGACGACGATCAGCGTCGTGCCGGTCGCCGCTGCCGGCCATTCCGGACTCAGGCCTGCTCGGCGATCGCGGCGGCGGCCGCGGCGCGCAAGGCGGCGACCTGCTCGGGCTCGAAAACGTCTTTTTCGGTGAGCAACGTCACGACACCGTCGAGCAAGGTGCGCATCGAATCGACTTCTTGTTCGAGCGCCTGAGCACCGCGTTGCAAACCACGGGGATCCGGATATTCGTCCAGATGGACCCCGGCATGAGGCATGAAGTGGTACAGCTCACCAAAGAACTGGGCTGGATCGACACCGATGACACCGAGAATCCGGAGCACCTGCTCGACCCGCAGCGACTTCTGTTTCGTAAGCAGCTGACTGATGTAGCTGCGCCCCCAACCCAGAGCGTCTTGGACCTCGAGCTGGGTAAACCCTTTCTCACGAATTTTGTTTCTGAGAAGGGTCAGGATTCGATCTAGCTCTTTTTCTACTGACATAAGGGCCGCCATTGTATCGAGTCGATCCTCGACTTCAAAGGTTAGACACACAACCAGCGAACACGGACTAAGCGCGCTGATTCTCCCACACCAAAGAGATTTCGCCAATACGAAGATCGATTGCTATCAGCGAATAACGATCTCGATCGCATCGTTACGCAAAGCGACGTCGGCGGCGGCGCCAAAATGAGCCAAATCCACGACCACATGGAGTGCACTGGGAGATCCTGGATGAAAACCGGTACGGATCCGACGAACTTGGCTGCTACCCACCTGGATTTCGTTGGCAATATACGGTTCGCCGATCCCCTGGATACGCACCAGCTCACGATCACCGAGTGAAGAATGCTGAAACGAAGCCGCGCCGAGCGGACCATCACCACGGATCGTGATGACGGTCGCCTCGCCACGAGTGGTGTGCGAAATGGTGACGATCTTCGTCGCCGAGCTCGCCCCACGTGGTGACGCCGGTGGCGCCCGAGGTGGCGCCTGGGTGGCTGCCGTAGGTGTGCGATCCGTCCCGGCGCGACGCGGTGGCGCGGTCGTGGTGGGAGGCGGCGGCGTTTGCCGGCGTGGCGGCGGTGGCGACGCGGCCGGCGCGGGGCGTTCAGCGCCTGCCACGGCATCGTCGTTGCCGAGCATGGCGTCGATTTCATCTAGCGCGGCGGGATCGGTGCCCGTCGTACCGGTCGCTCGTCTCGGATCCGTCGACTCGTCATCCGCGGCGACCCCGCCATCGGCGGCGGCGAGTAGATCGTCGAGCGCATCGAGATCCGCTTCGGGCTCGGTGGCGGCTTCGTCCTGAGCCGCGGAGGGCTGAGGCATCGGGGGCAGATCCGCTCTGGCGATCTCCGGCTCGTTGCCCATACCGACCAAACCGAGTAGAGGCTCTCGGAAGAACCAAATCGCGCCGAGGGCGGCGAGTAAGACCACGGCGATGGCGATGCCTGGCAGGCTCCCGGTCAACCGCGAGCTCATACCCGGCTTCTGAGCATCACCACCACCGCTCTCGCCCATCTCCTCGAGCCAATAGGGAGCAGCCGGCGCATCCTCGTCGGTCCCGGCGTCGGCCGAAGACGGATCAGCTGGCTCAGACGTTTCGTTGCCCAAAAAGCTCAGGGGAGAGGGCGGTGGTGCAGCCGGCGCGGCCGGCTCGGGCGCCGTGCTAGCGGGCGCCGCGCCAACGGGCTCCGTTACTCCCATCAGTGAAGTCGCATCCATACCCGCGTCCGGTGCCCCTTGCGGCGGCGCGGCCGGCACAGGCGCGACCGGCGGCGGCGCGGCTGGCATAGGCGCTGCCGGCGGCGGCTGCTCTAGGGCGGTCTGGAAGCCGGGTGCATCTCCGGGTTCGACATCGGGCGGGGGCTCGACCAATGTGGCGGGTGGCGTATCGAAATCGAGACCGAGGTCGTCTTCGGAGTCGGCTTCGAGCTCGAAGGCGAAATCTTCCTCGGTGAACTCGACGGTCGGCGCATCGGGAAGCACGGGCGGTGACGTCGCCGCTGGAGCAACCGGTTCACTCGTCGCGGGTGGATCGCCAAAGACGGCGTTGTCGAGCGGTGCGTCGACCGCCGCTTCACCATCGTCTTCGAAGGTGAAGGAAGCACCGAACGAATCGTCCGCTTCGAGCTCCAGCTCCATGTTCTCGGTCGGCGCGGCCGGCTCGGGTGCAGCTGCGGCCGGCGTAGGCTCGGGCGCTATGTCTGCAGGCTCGGCTGCGATCGGCGCGGCCGGCATAGGCGCGGCCGGCATAGGTGCGGCCGGCGACGGCTGAGGCGCCCCTGGTGCGGCCGGCATAGGCTGAGGCGCCCCCGGCGCGGCCGGCATAGGCGCGGCCGGCGACGGCGCGGCCGGCTCTGGCGCGACAGCTCTTGGCGCCACCGGCCCACGTAGAGGCAGCGGCTGGTTGAGCTCACCGCTGGGCGATTTCGGAATGATCGACGGGTCGATCGGCCCGGTGCGTTTGAGCGCTTCTTCGATCTCGGGATCTTCCTCGGTCAGATCGAAGTCGAGCGCCGAGAACCGGTCGGCATCACCCTCGCCGGTCGCCTCGAAGCTCGGGCTGCTATCGAGATCCTGGGCGCCACCCGTGTCGTCTTCGAGATCGAATACCGGCGCATCGTCCTCGATCGCAAAGCTGGGGCCGTCGTCGGTGAGCTCGAAGCTCGGACCGTCATCGGCCAGCTCGAAGCTCGGACCCTCGTCCGCGAAGCTCGCGTCTGTGCCGACCGCGTCTGTGCCGACCGCGTCTGTGCCGACCCCGTCGGGACTGACCGGATCCATACGGGTCGTCGCGAAGGCTCCGTCACCGGGAGGCTCGTCGAAGAGCGTCGTGGAGTTTTCTTCCGCGGCGGGAAGACGAGTCGCCATCATGGTCGGCTCGGCATCGGCATCGTCGAGCAACTCGCCCGGGATCTCGCCCAAGTTCGCGCCCCACGGAGCATCGAAAGGCAGATCCTCCTGCGACGGTTCGGGATCGGCCGCGACGTTGCCCGAAGCTCGCCATACCGGTGCCGCGGTGGCGCCCGGCGGCAGGGGTTCGAGCTCGAATGGCGAACCACCCGACTTGACCTGCTCTTCGAGAATCTTGAGCACCAGCTCCCGACTGTTCTCATCGAGAGCATCGAAACGCACACCCATCCCAGCCGGTTGATCGGCGGCGGTCTGTTCGGGTCGAATCCATACGACCTCACCTTCGCCACGGACCAGCTGGAACCCGTCCACCAAACGCAGATCGATCTGTACACGGCTACCGACGGGCTTGGGCCGCTCGCTTTCGAAGAACATGCCCCGCAACGAAACGTGCGACGACAAATCTTCGATGAAGGTGCGGAAGGTGGCGAAGCTGCGGCCGAGAGTGGCCGCATCGGGAGCGGCGGGCGCCGAGATAGGATCCGACATAATCCGAACAAGTCTAGCAGGCACCTTGCATCTGCACAAATTGTTGTGCATTGCTGCCGCGATCCGACCCTCTTGGCCGTCAGCTCGTCGCCGCCACGGCCTCCGCGGAACGCAATACGCGGAGGAAATTGCCGCCGGCCACGGCGACCAGCTCGTCGTCGCGCCAGCCACGCAGACGCAGCTCGGCGAGCAGCCGTGGCAGCTGGGCCGGTGACTCGAGCCCCACCGGAAGCGCGTCGACCCCATCGTAGTCGGATCCGATCCCGACGTGTTCGGCGCCGATCAGATTGCGAAAATGATCGAGATGATCGGCGACGTCGTGTAGCCGCACGACAGGGGGTCGGTGCTGCGCCACCCATGCGTCGAGGGCAGCGGGCAGACCGGCACGCCCGTGAAGCACTCGCAGACGATGGTGCGCGGCGATCAAACGTCGTGACCAGCGCGCGCTCTCCGGGGTGAGAAAGTACGGCACGAACGTCACCATCACCACGCCACCACTCGCGGCAATCGCGCTCGCCAGCGGGTCCGACACATTACGAGGATGTGGACATAGAGCCTTGGCGTTGCCGTGCGACACGATCACCGGCGCGTCCGATACCGCCAGAGCATCGAAGCCCGTCGACTCGGCGGCGTGCGCCAGGTCGACCAGGACACCGAGTCGATTGAGCTCCCTCACCACCCGCGCCCCGAACGACGACAAACCACCGT
The DNA here is from genome assembly GCA_039184055.1 of Acidobacteriota bacterium. Lineage (GTDB taxonomy): Bacteria > Acidobacteriota > Thermoanaerobaculia > Multivoradales > J023 > JBCDBH01. The sequence continues at coordinate 24,419 of JBCDBH010000022.1, read as the reverse complement.
GAAGCGCGCCGTCCGTGGCGCTGTCGGCCCAGTCGTGGCTCAGATTGTGGGTCAAGCCGAGGTAACGCATGCCCAAACGGGCAAACGTCCGCAAGGTCGACAGCGACCCTCCGATCAGGTGCCCACCTTCGACGCCGATCAACGAAGCGAGCTTGCCTGCCGCGAACACCTCTTCGAGCCGGTCCGCCCGGGTCACCAGCTCCGTCCGCTCGGGATGCCGCGCGATCATGCGGTGAATCCGATCGAATTGCTCGAGTGCCGCGATCACGGCGTGCTCACCTCGCAACTCCGCATCTCGAAACACCGTCCAAACCTGCGCCCCCACCTTGCCCGCGCGAAGCCGGGCCAGACCGCTATGAAACGGCGCGGGTAGACGGTCGATCCCATCGTCGGGATCGTGACCCTGTTCGAGAAGCGCCAACGCCAAGTCGTTGTGTCCATCGATCAGCGGCGCCTGGCGCAGCAGGGTGCGTACGGCACGCACATGGCTGTCGGTCATGTCATCGACCATCGTCATTTACCCTCTCATAGCCTCATCACTTGTCAGAAAAAACCGGACCAGCAATGGCATTTCGCTATATACTGATGGAAGTCCCTTTTCGAAGATCGAGCACTAGGATCAATCGAGCACAATGATCATTCGTCCAATGGTTGGAGGGTGGGAGGTTCCGTCGATCGAGGCGATTCGTGTGCTCGAACATCGCCGACTCGCCCGTTTCGCCGTCCCGGGTCTCGACGGCATGCTGCAACAAGACCTCGGCGCGGGTGGCTTGTGCATCGAGATTCGCGGCTCGCTCAGTGGCGACGAAGCGAGAGATACCTTTCTCGAGGCTCTCCAGGAGGCCTTTCGGGCCGCCGAACCCGTTTCCTTCAGCGCCGACATCATCACCGCCACCGAGCTCGAGCAGGTTCTGATCGAGCATTTCGATGTCCGCGAGGTCAACATCAGCGACCGCGCATTCGAATACCGAATCGTGCTGCGTCAATACGTCGAGCCACCGGAACCCTCCTTGGGTCTCGACGACCTCAGCACGCCCGAGCTCGACGCCGATCTCGACTTTCTTGCCGACCTCGGTCTCGACGGGCTCGACCTTCCCGATCTGTTGATCGATCTTCCAGCCATCAGCGACCCGGTCGAACCGGTTCGCCCGGCGCTCGAAGGAGTCCGTCAGGCGGTCGGTGGTCTCGGTGATCTGCTCGGCGGTCTGAGCGACACGCTGGGGGTCGACTCGTGAGCCTCGCCGACAACCTGTCGGCCGACTTCAGCGGTGACGAGAGCTTCGACCTCGGCACGGCGTTCAGCGCCCTCGGTGAGGCATTCACCGACATCACACCTCTGACCCTCGATCTCGACACCGACGCCATCGGCGCGGCCGGACAGCTGATCGACGGTACCGATCCCACCGTCGTGGGCGGTGCGGTGGATGATAGCCGCCGAGACGCTCTCGATCGACTCGGATCCTTACCCGTGGTCGGTGATGTGGTCGGCCCGCTCACCGCGGCGCTCGACGTCGCCGAGCAGCTGACCAGCGGCGACAGCCTCGACATCTTGCCCAAGCTCCAAGCCGCGGCGGGCGACGGGACGGTAAACAGTATCGGCTCGCTCGACGACACCTTGCGCTCGGTGCTCGGGGTTGCCGGCGATCCCGCCATCGCCTCACTCGTCCAGCTGGCCGGCACGGTGCTGCCGGGGTCGCTCGACCTGACCGGTGTCACCGCTGGATTCGATCGCCAGTCGGCCGCCGTTCGACGTCTGATCGACCTGCTCGCCGCCGCCATGACGATCGTCTCGACGGTCGACGATCTGGTGGCGAGCACCGAGCTGACCGCTAGTTTCGCCGATCTCGACACGCTCACCGAACAGCGTAATCGGCTCGCCGGCTGGCGCGACGCCCGGCTCGACACGCAGATCCGCGCCCTCGCCGATGCCGATCCGGTGGTGGTCGACGCGACCCTGAACCGCTTGCAAACCTATGTCGGTGATCTACGCGTGGTGCTCGACTCGGTGAGCCGTGGCTTGGCCTTTGGCGAGGCGACCCTGGTGCACACCGATCTGCCCCGCACCGCCGAACGGCTACGCACCGCCAGTCAACGTCTTCTCGACCTCGACGCCACCCCGGTACGTCAGCTGGCCGAGGATGTGCGTCAGCGCGCCGAGCCCCTGGTGAGCCTCGACCTGGGCTCACCGGCCAGCAGCCTCGAAGATTTCTTCCGCCAAACCGACGAGCTCGTGGCACCGCTCACCGCCAAGGTCGAGGCGCTCGACGCCACGGTATTGACCTCCCCGGTGACCGACGGTCTGGCGCAAGCGGGTGATGCCCTCGACGTGGTCGATCGGCAGGTCCAGACCGTGCTGGCGGCTTTGCGAGCCGCGATGGAAACCGTCCGTCAGCTGGTCGAGAGTCTCGACCTCGAACGCATCACCCTGGCGATCCGTCAGCTGCTCCAACCGGTGGCCGACGCCGTCGCCCAGATCGACGCCCTGCTCGCCGATGCTCTGAGCGCGCTCGAGACCGCCGCGCGCGAGGTCGAGAGCGCGCTCGAAACGCTGCGCAGCCACGTCACCGGCGCCACCGACACCGTCACCGCCGCCTTCACCCGGGTACGCGACCTGGTCGCCGGACTCGACCTCGAGGCCGTCGTCGACCAGCTGCGCGGCGCCATCGGCACCGTGGTCGAGGCGCTCGACAGCGTGCAGCTCCAGCCCTATTTCGATTCGGCCGGAGAGGTGATCGACACCACTGCCAAGGTGGTCGACGCGGTACCGCTCGACCTCTTGCCCGACAGCACCGAGCGTGAGCTCGAAGAAGCGGTACGACCGATCAAGGCGATCGACTTCGAAAACGATGTCGCCGTGGTGCTCAAAGACGAGCTCGACGCCATCCTCGACAGCCTCGACACCGAGGTGCTCGGCGCCATCCAAGCCGCCTACGAAGATCTCGTCGCCTTTCTCCGCGATATCGATCCGCGCGAGCTCGTGGCGACCCTCGAACGCGAGCATTACGACCCCATGGTGGAGCGTTTGCGCGCCGTCGACGCCGATCAATTGCTAGCTCCCTTCACCGAAGCCCTCGAACGATTTCGCGACACCCTCGGCGGGCTCGATCCCGACGCCTTGCTCGAGCCGATCGAGGACGTGTTCGACCAATTGCTCGACGGCTTCGATCAGCTCGACCCGAGCACGCTGCTCGAGCCGATCGAGGCACGAGTCGACGCCTTGCGCGAGCAGCTGGTCGAGAAAATCGGTATCGACGATTGGAACCAGCACCTCGACTCCGTCGCCGAGACCCTACGCGGTGCGCTCGCCAAGATCGATCTCGAGGCGCTCGCCCCCCGTCTGACCACCGCCTACGCCCAGCTCCTCGACGGTTTGACGCCGCAAGCGACCACCGAGGAGGAAGAGAACGACGAAGACGGTGGCTTGGTCGGCTCGCTGGTCGCCACGCTGGCGGCGGGCGACGCCGCGACACCACGGGCCGCCGCCTTTGCACGCGTGCGTCAGTGGATCGGTGGCACCGACGGTGGCGCCTGGGTGCAAGCACGACTGCGCGATGCCAGCGCGGCGATCACGCGGGCCCGCGAAGCCGCCGAACAGATCGATCCACAGACAGTCGCCGGTGACGCCCACGCGGTGTGGAGCACCCTCGACCGTGCCGCCCGAGACCTCCCCGCGGGCGACGTCCGCGAGCAGGTCCTCACCGTGCTCGGCACCTCGCCGATCGACGCCTTGGCTCCGGCCACCGCGGGCAAGGAGCGCTATCTGGTCGCGCTGACCGCCGCAACGGCGACCTTCGACGAGCTGACCGGCTCGGGCTTTAGCCAAGTCGGTAGTGCCTCGGCGGCGCTACGAGACGCCTTGGCGCCACTCGACGCGGTGCGTCAACGTCTGTCGAGCCTGTTGGCGCGTTTCGGTGTCGACACCACCGGTGGCGACCTGGGAACCATCGTCCACCGAGCCCTTGCCGAGATCGACCCGACCGTGGTGCTGACCCCGTTCGAGCCGCTCACCCGGGCCGTGGTGGTCAAGCTCGACGAAGCGGTGGTCGGGGTGTTCGAGCCGACCAAGGCGTTGATCGACGACATCCGTGACCTGATCGCCGTCTTCGATATCGGCATCCTGCGTGAAGAGCTGTCGAGCGTCCACGCCACCATCCGGTCGGAGCTCGAGGAGCTACGCCCTCGGGTGGCGCTCGGCCCCTTGCTCGATGCGTTCGACGGCCTGCGAACCCAGCTGATCGAGCACGACCCGCTGGCACCGATCCGCACCACGCTCGACGACGTGCAAGAAACGGTCGTCGCGGTGCTCGAAGCGGTGCGACCGAGCACCATCTTGGCGCCATTGATCGACGCCTACGAACAGGTGCTGAGCTTGGCGGGCGACCTCGACGTCACCCAGCTGCTCGAACCGGTGCTCGCCGCCTTGCGCGATATCGAAACCCAGCTCGGTGAGGGTCTCGACGGCACCGCCGAAGCGCTCGGACGACTGCAGGAGGCGCTGCCATGAGCCATCTGCTCTTCGCTCCCACGGTCACCCTCTTGGCTCACAAACGGCTCACCGATCTGGTGCTGCTGCTCGAACGCAAGTCGGAATTCGAGCAACGATCGAATCAAACGACCGGTTTCAATCGAGTCTTGCGTACCGACGTCGACCGCCGGGTCGAGGCCTTGGCGCGTGGTGCGCTGGCGATTCTCGGTGGCGGTCCCGACGCCAATCTGCCGTCACGGCTCATTCTCGGTCAGCCCGATGCAGCGAGCGGCCTACCGCGTATCGGTCAATACGCCTTGCTCGGTAGCAGCGCACTCCACTTTCCGGAGATGGTCGACTATTTCGGCCCGAATCAAGGCTGGATGCTCGACGTGCTCCGGCGATCGAGCCCGGATCCCGATCTCAGCCGGGTGGTCACCGTCTCCACCGACCTCCCCTTCCTGATCGCCGCCAAAGCGCTCCCCAAAACCACCGACGACATCGAACAAGCGAAGATCCGCGCCTTCGCCATGGGCATGCTGTGTGCCGTCGCCGGCGAGGTGATCGTCAGTCCGCTGTTGCGTGGGTTGCATGGCCGACGGAGTCAGGGTCGATGGAGTCGTCACGATCCAGCGGATCTGGTGCGGGTCGTCGACGCGCGGCTGGCCCGCGATCTGCTCGGCGGCGTCCCCGACACCGATGCCTGGGACGCCCTGTGGCCGACCGCCGAGGAGATCCCGACCTCGTTGCTCGAAGGCTTCGTCGAAGCTCTCGAAGAGCTCTACGGCATCAACCACGACCACCGCCCCAAAGGGTTCGGCGTCTTCGAATCGAGGTTCACCAGCGGACCGAATCTCGACGTGCCGCGACTCCGCCAGGCCTATACGTTCTATCGTTTCGGGCTCGAGCAACGTCAACTCGGCGCCGGTGGCTGGTGGGGGGTGCTCAACGCCTTCTGGTGGCCACCGTTGATCGCGCTCATGCTCGGTCTGGCGATACCCACCAGCCGACCGTTGTTTCAAGACGACGCCGACGTCACCCAGCCGCCCGGCGAAAAGGCCTGGTTCGCGCTCACCATGATCGCCTGCGCCAGCAGCTTTCTGACCCCGCTGATCCTCGCCATGGTGATGTGGGCGAAGGTACCGGGTGAGGACGGACCGTTTATCGAGGCCCTCATCCTCGGCATCATCCGGGCGCTGTTGATCGGGCTCGGCATCGGTGGTCTCGCCGCCGACTGGTCGACCGACGCGCGCTGGTACGGCATCACGCCCTTTCTCGCCGTAGCCGATGTCTACGCCGCCTTCCGAGCGATCATCGACTCCACACGGGGTCTGCGTGGCAACGCCCTGGCATTCGGCCTACAGACCTACCCGATCCTCAGCGTGCTGGTGACGATGGGGATCGTGGGTTTGGTGCGGCTCACCGGCGAACACCGCCTGGCGCTCTTTTTGTCGCTTTGGTTCAGTCTGCTCCTCATCCTCCTCCTCGCGGTCGGCATTCCGATCGCCTTTCTGATCCGCGACAACGGCGGGCTCGCCGGGATGCTGCTCGAAGGACGCGACACGCTCGCGGCCAGCACGGCGCTCGATGACGCCACGGTGAATCGTGCCGACCTGCGCGCCCTGCTGCGCCTCTTCGACGACTCGACCTTGTGGGCACCGCCCGGAACGATGACACCGAGCCTGGCCGATCTCCATTTCCCTTCCGGGCCGCGACCCTTGATACGCATCTGGTGGACCGGAGAAGGCGACGTCAAGGTGACCCACACCGGACGCTCGGTGACCTTCATCGAGGGCGACACCACGCACCCACCGGTCAATCTGCCTATGACTCCGTTTACCGCCGTCGATCTCGCGCAGGATCTGCAAAATGGGCTCGCGGGGATCCAGACCGAGGTGATCGACCCCGACCCGCAGCGCTACACGCTGCCCTTCCCGATCACGCTCGACGTCCGTTCCGAGGCCACGGACCTGGGCACGAGCCGTGACGATGCCTACCTGCTCCGTCACACTCCACGCGCCCCCTTGAGCAGCCGGATCGGTCGCGCCGGCGCATCGGCGATCGAGCGCGAAGGCCTGACCGTGGTACCCGACGCCACGCTCGCCGAGCTCGACGACTCGGCGGTCGGTCTCGGCGGCGACCTGGCGACACTCTTGGCCCTGGGCGCCGCGCCGACGCTCACCAACACGCCGCTACGACCCGACGGGATCGCCAACGCGGCCCCGCTCGACGAGGTCTACCAGGTGTTCCGACGCTGGAATCTCGATGAGCGCCGGATCAACGAATGGCGCATGCTGGTGCTCGGCGACGCGGCCAGCGAGAAAAACGGTCGACCACGCGATCTCGATCCGGCGAACCGTCAACCGGCCTCCGGCACGACCTACACCTCGCCCTTCGCCAACGACAACGCGGCGACCGCCGCCGAGACGACAGCGCGACAGCTCGGCTGGATTCCGACCTTTCGCGCCTGGTATCGCATCGCCACCGACCCGCGCGAACGGGTCACCAACCTCGGCCCGGCGGACTACAACCCACGGATCCGCCGGACCGGCGGGCACACCAACCAGGTCACCAACAACGAGCTCTCCGAAGCGCTCCGTTATCTCCTGGAGTTGCCATGACGGTGCTCCCCGAGATTCTCGCCACGCTCGCCGACACCCTCCGCGACGCCCTCGGCGCCGACGCCAGCTCGGTCGGTGGCGCCCAGCCGAGCATCGCCGCGGACCTGCCGGCGGTGACCCTGTCGGCCGGCGCGACCCGTGTCGCCCGTCTCGGTATGGGCAGAGTGATGCGAGAACAAACCGGGGTCTTCGCGGTGACGGCGAGCGTCGATCTCGCCGCGCCGACGATCGACTTCGGCGACGAGCAGGTCGAGCTGCTGAGCGCGGATCGACTGACCTTGCACCTCCCGCACGGCCCCTTGGTCGGTGCCGACGGCAGCGACGGACCGCTCGCCGACGCCGATCTCACCGTCGAGCTCGACGGTGGCTCACTCACCGTCGTCGCCGTGGAGCCACAGAGCGGTGAGGTGCGTGCCGACGGCCGTACCGGCACCCTGTCATTCGGCACGCCGCTTCCCGCCACCGGAACGCTCGAGGTCGCGTACCACATCGGCCGCTGGGAAGTGCACAGCTCGGATCTCAGCACGCGTCTCGACATCGAGGTGGCGGCCGCCAACGCCGAAGGCGTCGACAGCTTGAGCCGGCGACTGGCCACCGAGCTCGATGTCGAGCGGCTTCACGACATCGTCCCGACCTTGCGGATCTGGCGTCTCACCCCGCTCGCCTGGGGACCGATCACCCCGGCCACCGGCACCGCCGACGCCCGCCGACGCCAACTCGCCTACGACCTCACCGCCAGCTGGCAGGTACCGATCCTGCCGACCACCGGTGGGGTCATTCGCCGGGTCGAGGTCACCCTGCTGATTCCCGAACCGACATCTGAAGAGCTGCCCACCGATCACCTCGAAGAGCGCTTCGACGTGGTCTGACCGGATCAAGAAAGGAGACTCGAATGAGTGAGTCGATCGCGGAAATGGTGCTTCCCGGCACCTACATCGAGGTTCGATCGGAAGGTCTGATCGCCGCTGGCGCCATCGCCACCGGCAATATCGGCATCGTCGGCACCGCCGCCCGTGGCGCGGTCGGTGAGGTAGTGCGGGTCGGTAGTTACGCCGAAGCGATCGACGCCTTCGGCGCTTACGACGCGTTCAGCGCCACCAACCCTCTGACCCTGGTCCGCGCGCTCGAACAGGTGTTCGCCGGTGGTGGTCGCGACATCACCGCGATACGGATCGCCAATGAACCCGACGGCGGCTTGCCGAGCTCCAGTCTGGGCCTGAGAGCCGACGGCGATCTCGACGCCTTCGCCCTCACCGCCAACTCACCCGGCTCCTGGGGCAATAAGATCGAGGTGCTGCTACGCACCGATCCGGCCGACGCGACGCGCTTCCAGCTCCAGCTACGCTATCGGCAGATCAAAGAGACCTATTACGGCACCACGGTCGGCGCGCTGCACGGCCAAGTCGCCGCGGAGTCACGGCTGGTCACGGTCAGTGAAGTGAGCAACGGCGCCCTCGCTCCGGTGCTCGTCGATCCGCCGCAAACGCTGAGTGGCGGCCTAGACGGCGCCGACGTTTCGGCGGCCGACGTCGCCGCCGGTCTGGCGGTGCTCGAAGATCAGGCGATCAACATCGTGGTGGTGTCCGGCATGGGCTCGAACGTCGTCCGTGGCGTCGTCGGTGCCCATCTCGAAAACACCGAGAACGATGGCAACGAGCGGATCGCCGTGCTCGGGGCGAGCGCCTCGACCGCGGCCACGGTCGAAACCGAAGCCGACAGCCTGGCCGACGATCGCATCGTGCTGGTGGCGCCCGGTATCCGCGCCGTCGACGCGGCGAGCGATCAAACCATCAGCCTGCCACCCGCTTACACCGCGGCCGTGGTCGCCGGCCGCCTGGCCACCGTGGCGCCCCACGTCAGCCTGACCAACAAAACCCTCCCGCTCACCGATCTCGACACGCACTACAACACCCCGACGGTGAAGAACCTGTTGCAAAAACGGGTGCTGGTGGTGCGACGGAAATTCGGCTACCAGGTGGTCAAGGGCATCTCCACCGACACCGGCGCCTTCAAACAGATCAGCGTGCGGCGCATCGTCGATTACGCCAAGGCCGGGGTGCGTTCGTCGTCGGACCCCTATATCGGCCGACTCAACAACGCTCGGGTACGCGCCGCGCTCAAAGCGACGCTCGACGGCTTCTTGTCGCAGATGGTGCTCGACGAAATGCTGGTCGGCTACCAGCTCGAGGTCGCGGCCACCCGAGCGCAGGAAATCAGAGGGATCGCGGCGGTGACGTTGACGCTGCTGCCGACCTTCTCGATCGACTACATCCGCGTGACGATGAACCTGCAGTAAGCGAACCTGCAATCAGACGAACCTGCAGTAGACCGGAGACATCATGGCTAACAATGTGTATACAGGCATGGACGGCGCCATCACGGTGGCGGTGGAAAGCGGCCCCGAGGGTGACGCCGCCAAGGCCGTCGACGACACCTACTCGCTCAATCCGATCGGTCGCGCCACCGGGGTGACGGTCAACGTCCACTCCGAGATGCGCCCGTTTCACGAGATCGGTCAGCGCTACGCCACCGAGCTGCGTCCGGGCAACGTCAACGTCAGCGGCACCATCGGTCGCGCCTACATCAACGGCGCGTTGCTCAAGCTGATGCTCGGCGAGGGTGCCGGGGGCAGCCGGCCACAGGGTGCTTTCGTCAGCCCGACCTTCAATCTCAGCCTACGCCTCGCCAACCCGGCGCTGCCCGACGCCAGCGCCACGGTGACCGTGCACGGCGTCAAGCTCGACAGCTGGTCGTTCGCCATTCCGGAGGATGATTTCGTGCTCGAGAGCACCTCCTTCAAAGCGCTGTGGATCAGCGCCGAGGACACCGGAGGCTGATCGTGACCCTGACGGCCGAGCAGCTGCTACGCGGCGCCGAAGCACGGGAGGTGGTCGAGATTCCGGGCGAGGTGCTCGCCCCGACGGCGGCGGACGAGACGAGCGCGGATCCGATGACCGTGACGCTGCGTCCGCTGTCCCTGCTCGATCTACAAAAGATCGAGCGCGCCAGCCAAGAATCGCCCGCCCTCTACAGCGTGCTCATGGTGCACCATGCGCTGGTCGAGCCGACGATGAGCATCGACCAGGTGAGCCGGCTCCACACCGGTTTGGTGCAATTCCTGCTGCGTCGGGTCAACCGGTTGAGCGGGCTCGACATGAGCGAAGACGAGCTCGAGTCGGCGGTGCGTCGACCCCTCGCCCGGGCGTGTTTCGTGCTGGCGCGCGAGTTCGGTTGGACCCCCGAGGAGTGTGCCGAGCTGACCCTGGGTCAGGTGTTGCTCTATCTCGAGATGATCGCGCGTGGTGAGACCCCGGAGACCACGACATGAGGACCTCGCCACCCAAGGTCGTCACGCGGCTGGAGCACACCGCATCCCGCTGGCGGTGGCTGCTCGGCCAGCCGACCCCGTGGTGGCGACCGACGATACGCAAACCGACGCGCGGCCTCGCTCTCCTCGAGACGCGGCTACGCCGTGTCGAAGGCTGGTCTGATCAGGACGCCACGGTGTCGAGCCAGCCCGCGTCGATCGGTCGACCCGTGCCCGTACACCGAGATCGCGTCACAACGACCGAGCCGTCGACAATCGGGTCGCCGGCCATCGGGTCGCCGAATCGGTGGTTTCGTCAGGCCGAGACTGCCTCTTCACCCGGCAACACGGTATCCCGCTCGCGGCGCGGCTTCGTGGCCTCGCTCGGCGCCGTGTCGTCCAGCGCCGTGTCGTCCAGCGCCGTGTCGTCCGGCGCCGTGCGCGCACGCAAACCGAGCTTGCCATCCTCGATGGACCACCCACCAGCATCGATCGATCGACCTCGACTCGCGCCTGACTCGCCCATCGCGATACCCCCGCGAGCAAAGGAAGGAGAAGGCCAGCCGCGCACGGCACAGCGGAGGCTACCCACGACCTTGGCGTGGCCTTCAGCGCGAACTCCCGTCGCCGCGCCGGCTCGTCAACCGAAAGCGCTCCGTCGACTCGCGAAGCGCGTAGCGGGCGGTCTCGACGCGCTGACGCGACCGATTGCCACGGCAATACCGCGTCCGGTCGAGCCAGCGTCCGTTCCGGTCATGCCGAGCGCGCCGGTCACGTCGAGCGGGCCGGTCAAAGCGAGCACGCCGATCACAGCGAGCGCGCCGGCTCCGACCGCCTCGCTCACCCCACCACGCCCCAACGTCGACACCTCGACACCTGCCCGCTCCCGTGGCGGTCTCGACGACCTGGTCGACTGGTGGCGGCAGCGTGAAGATCACGAGCGGTCAACCGCTCCCTCGAACCAAGCACGAAGCGACGAGCCCACTGAACCGTCCGTCATCGCCACCTCGCCGGCCGTGACGAGTCGGACGATGGTCGTCCCCGCCGCGTCGCAGCCGACTCCACCCGTGACCGAGCTCACCGAGCCGGCCATCCGACACACCGAGCCGTCTCGCTCGCTCGCCACCGACCTGGTCGAGCAGACGCTCGACGACATTCTGCGTCGGGTGGCGCAACGACACGGTCTGGAGGTCGAATGAGCGGTCTGCATCCCACCGCCCGACTCGATCTCGATGGCCAGGTGACCACCATGGCGGAAGCCGCCGCCTATCGCATTCGCGTCGACCTCGGGGTCGGTGACGCGCACGACGCCGCCGAGGTGCACGTCACCACCGACTCGCCGCTCGTCGACGCCGCGCCGGGGGCCCAGCTGACGATCGAATTGGGTGAGCGTGACGACCTGGTCGAGGTGATCACCGGTGACGTCACGACGGTGGCGACACGCGTCGACAGCACCGTGATCACCGCGCTCGCCCCGTCGTATCGGCTCAGCCATCAGCGTACCGGTCGCGCCTTTGTCGGCGACACCGCCGGGGACATCGCCCAGAGTCTGCTCGATCTCGCCGAGGTCGACGCCGGTGAGGTACGCGCGCCCCAGCGCCTGGCGATCTTCCACGTCGACGAGGGACGGAGCGCCTGGCGTCATCTGCGTCGCTTGGCCCGGCTCGCCGATTGCGAAACCTCCTCAGACGCCTCGGGCGGGCTCAACTTCCGCGCCGCCAAGAGCGGCACACGTGGCGATCATCGTCTCGCCTATGGCGCCGACCTGATCGCCTGGAGCCTCGCCACCCACGGATCGACCGCGCCCTACGCCGCCGCACCCTACGGCGCGGCGAGCGAAGCCGGAAACGACAAGTGGTTCGTCGTCCACAAAGACCCCACCGGTGGCGCTCCCGACGAGCCGACCCGACTGCCGGCACCGATCCGCGATCGCGACAGCGCGGGCGAGATCGGCACCGGCTGGTCGTCACGCAGCGAGCGCGCCGAGCTCGGTGGTCACCTCCTCACCCTCGGCAGAGCGGCGATTCGAGCCGGTGATCTGATCGAGCTGGTCGACGTCGACGACAGCCCTCTGCCGACCGTGGTGCGAGCCCTCGAGGTCCAACACCGCTTCGACGGTCATCGTGGCTTCACCACCGCGATACGGATCGGTGGCCCCTCGTCGGGAGGTCTGCCGTGAGCGATCTTCTGGTACCGACCGTGCGCGCCATCGTGCGTGAGGAGCTCGCCGGTCGCCAGCAGCTGGCGCTCGGTGAGGTCACGGCGATCTATACCGACGAGGGTGGCTCGGGGGACAGCCGTCTCGAGATCGATCTCCGTCTGCGGGGCAGCGCCCTCGAGCTGCCACGGGTACCGCTGACGGTGGCCCGTCGAGGTCTGTCGCTGGCGCCTCGGATCGGCGATCTGGCGGTGGTGAGCTTTGTCACCGGTGAGCTCGAAGGCGCGCTGGTGCTCGGTTTTCTCTATGACCACGAGAGTCAGCCGCCCCAGGCCAAAGCCGAGGAAGTGGTCTACACCGTGCCCGACGACGGCGACGCCGAGACCCGACGACTGGCGGTCGAGCTGCCCAACGGCCACACCCTGACCCTCACCGACGAGGCTCTGACCATCACCATGGGTTCGACATCGATCGAGGTCGAGGCCGACGGCGCGGTGGCGGTCAAAGCGGGGGGTGATCTGAGCCTCGAGGCCGGGGGCAAGATCACCATCAGCGCCGGGGGCGATGTCGAGATCGCCGGCGTCAACATCACCAGCGAAGCCAAAGCCGCCTCGAAGGTCAAGGGCGCCACCGTCGGCATCGCCGGCATGACCGACTTCAGCGCCAGTTGAGGAGAGAGGAAACGATGCCCGGACCCCCAGTCAGCCTCGGATGCGCCGTGATTCTGTCGCCCGGCGCCGCCGGTCCGCCCGACTCCGGGGTCATCGTCTCCATCACGCAGACGACGGCGACCGCGAACGGTATGCCGCTCGCGGTCACCGGCTCGATCTGCCAGATGATCAACTCGCTGAGCGGCGCCCCGTACAGCTTGCCGATCGGCAACCTCGGTGGCTCGACCAGTCTGAAGATCGATGGTCAGGCCCTCGTCCGGCTCGGCGACCTCATCCCCTCTGGACCGGGTGTGATGACCATTCTCGGTCCACCGGCGGCTCCCTTCATCAACGATCGAGGTGCACCGTGACCACGCGTCGCTCACCCGCCGAGATCCGCCGTGTGCTCGAGCTTCAGGGCACCGACCTCGAGCTCGATTTCTCCGGCCCCGCCGGCACCTTCGAAGACGCCGACCTGGTGCTGGCGATCGATCCGGAGCAGGCGCCACGCCGTCACGACCTCGGCCATGTCGAAGGCGCCGAGGCCGCCGCCCAGGCGCTCGTCAACCGACTCAAAACCCACAAAGGCGAGCTGGTGTCGCTCGGCCGCGTCTACGAGACCTACGGCTCGGCACACCACGCGCTGATCGGTGAGCCCAACGTCGAGCGCACCCGCAACCAGATCAAACGCCATGTGCTCGAGGCCCTGTCCCACGAGCCCCGGATCGACGAGATCGAATCGTGTCGTGTGTGGGCGCCCGATTCACCACCCCGTGATCGAGTCGACATCGAGCTGGTGGTGCGACTGCGTGGCGAGCCCACCCCGCTCAGCCTCGTCGTACCGTTTTTCCTGGAGGGTGGACCGTGAGCTTCGCCGCCGAGCCCTACGAAATCTTCGTCCACGATCTTCTCGCCTCGGCCACCGGTGCCGTGACGCGAGAAGAACGGATCTTCCTTGCCGAGCGCTCCCCTTTTCCGCTCGGGGAGCCCGACGCCGCGCTGACCGACACCGTCCGCGTCCACGGCTTGGTGGACGGCGCCTTTCATCGCTTCCGACCCGACACCGACTTCACCGTCTCGGCCGACGCCGAGCTCACCTTTCTGGCTGACGACAGCGGGGCGCCCCTCGGTACGGCGCGCTGGCCCGATCGCGGTAGCCGCTTCTACATCGCCTATGAACGCCGACCGGGAACCGGCCCGCCACCGCTGATCCGCGACCGCAACCCGGGCAGCGTCATCCGCATGCTCAGCGAGAGCTTCGCCCGCGAATACGCCGTGATGTCGAGACAGCTCGAAAAGGTCTACCAGGCCGGCTTTCTCGACACCGCGAGCGGTCGTGATCTCGACCAGATCGCCGCGCTGGTCGGAATCGACCGTCGGCGTCGTGGGCACGCGGTCGGCGAGGTCGTCTTTTCGCGATCCCAGCCGGCGCCAGCGGATATTTTCCTCCCCGCGGGTCTACGGATCTCGAGCTCCGAGCCTCCCGAGGTGACGGTCGAAACCCTGGAAAAACGCGTGCTCGCCGCGGGCAGCCTGTCGGTGAGCGCACCGGTCCAGGCGCTCACGGCGGGTCCGGACGGGGTCGCCAGCGCCGGCGTTTTGCATGCTCTGCATCGCCCGGTGCTCGGCATCAATCAGATCGACAATCCTCAGGCTCTGCGTTTCGGGAGCTCGGACGAAGACGACGAAGCCTTGCGACGACGCGTACGACGGGCGCTCGAGGGCGCCGGTGGGTCCACCGAAGGTGCGTTGCTCGCCGCCCTGCAAAGCATCGATGGAATCCACGAGCGCGACGTGAGGGTCGCCACCGACCATCTCGCCGCGCCGGGCACGGTCACGGTCACCATCGCCACCGAGCTCGACGACGAGCAAAAGCGCCGCGCCGCCGCGTTGCTCCGCGACAACAAAGCCGCTGGAATCCGGTTGATCCACAACCTCGACGTGCCCGTGACACCTCGTCTACCGGTAACGGGCACGGATGGGGACGAACCCTCCGAGCCTCCCGCGACGAGCGCCGCGGGCGACGATTTCGCCTATCCGATCGCCGTGCGGGTGACGGTCACCCCGGCCGACGCCGACAGCAGCGCCCAAGACAAAGCCCTGCTCAAGGACGCGGTCGACACTGCGGTGCGCGAACGGATCGACCAGCAAGGCGTCGGTGAGCCGCTGATCTACAACCGGCTGATCGGCGCCTTGATGAGCCTCGACGGGGTGTACGACATCGATCTCGAGGTCTTCGCCGCCGCCGAAGAAGCGGCGACCGACGGTCGTGGCAATCTCGTTCCGGCGGCCGACAAAAAGCCCCGACTCGACAGCCTCGAGGTCAGCATCCGGGGCGCCCTGATCGCCTTCGATCTCACCGTCACCGTCGAGCTCCTCGGCTTGAGCGAGACCAAAGAGCTGACCAGCGCGCTCGCCGACATCCGCGCCGATCTCCTGACCCGGCTCGCCGATATCGCGACGGATCTCGACGGTACCGTCACCCCGGAGCGTCTCGAAACCGAGCTGGTCGCCACGAGTGAATACAGCGTGACGGCGGTCAGCTATCTGGTCGAGCTGATGGACGAAGGATTACGTCTGCGTCAACGTGACGTCAGCATCGAGATCGACTCCGATCACACACCGTGGATTCGCAGTGTCACGGTGGCGCGCAGCGGTCCGGCGGTCGAGGAGGACGGATGAGCGACCGCTTCACGACCTCACCGAGCGCCCGCGCGCGTACCGTGCTGGCTCGCCTACCCTGCCATCTCGACGCCACCGCTCCCGGCAAGACGATCGGTCGGCTCACCGATGTCTTGGCCGGTGGTCTCGATCCTCTGACCACCCAGCTCGGTCGGGTGCGACGGGCACACCGGCTCGGTCATGCCGACGAGCTCGCCGACCTCCTTCAGCTCGGCGCGCTTCATGGTCTCGGCGCCAACGATTTCACTTTGTTGACGCGCCGGATCGAACGCTTGCGGATCGTCGTAGCGGCCCATCACGAGGGTGATGACGAGGCGCGCGCCACGCTCACCCAATTGCTCGCGCTACCGGTCGACGAGAGCTTCGACGCGTTGCTCGAGCATCGGTTCGAGCTCGATCTAGTCCGACGACGCGTGCGTCGAACGATCGACCTCCACCACGCTGGCGGCACCATCGGCGCCTTGCTCGGAGCCACGGCCAACCTGCTCGATCTCGAGCTGCTCGACATCACCCACCCCGACGACGAGGGCTTTTGGCACGTCGGCACCTGTCGTGACCGCTTTCACACCGCCGAACAAACCCCTCGCGTCACCACCGATCTGATCGCCCTCGAAGAAAACCCGCTCCGGCTCGAAGAGCTCGATGCCACCCCCTATCCTCACGCCCAGCGCTTCGGCTTCTTGCGTGCCGGCTTCGGCCCGGTACCGGTGGCGGTCATCGTCACCGGCATCGACGAGCACACCGGTGGTCCGATGGTGGTGCACACGACGAGCGGTGTCGGCGTGGGCTTCGACGATCGCGTGCCGGCCGACAGCGAGCTGGTCTTTTCCACCGACGGCCGGGTGACCCTCGACGGTGAGGACGTCAGCGAGCGTGCCTACGGCGTCGCGGGCGCGGTCTACGCCGAGGGTCCACCCCGTCCCACGAGCACCGACCAAGATTTTCTCTTCGCCGACGCCGAGCAACCGAGCCCGAGCGACGCCGTGTTCTCGGTGATCACGCCCTTCGACGCCGAGCCACCACCGACGCTGCCGCAGCTCCAGGTCGGTGAGAATCGCTGGGCGTTCTTCGTCCAGATCGCCCACTTCGGCACCGTCGACGACACCCTCGACGACGACAACCAAGAGGTCGGCGCGCTGCCCTTTTTCGCCGCCGGCAGCTGGGATCGCTCGCATTTCGCCAGTCACGACGAATCTTCGAAGCCCAAAGCCGGCAAAGTCGGGCTCCGCTGGCACGAACGCGAGCCGTTCGCGGTCCGAGTGTGGCTGCCGGAACGACTCACCGTGCTCGACGTCGCCGACGAGATTCCGGTCCGCGAGCACGTGCGCACCAAGCTGAGGCGGCACGCGGCCGCGGGGATTCACGTCTATACCGCGTACGCCGACGATCAATGGACTTTGGAACAGGGCCGACTGCCACGCGATGGTGGCGCGTGGGGGTTCGAGGACATCGTCCTCGGCACCCGTTTGTGGCCTGATGGAACGTCACAACCCGAGAGTTGACAGAAAGGAGAGCGCACCCGATGGCGCTAGACAAACCGGCACTGGCCAGAGCCAATCCTGGCCAACCGATCACCGCCCAGGGGTGGAACGGGATCATCGACGCCGTCGACCGGCTCTACGACTTCGCCCAGACGATCGGTAGCACCGTCTTCGAGGTCCGGGTGGTCGGTGACGGTGGGCCCATCGCCACGGCGACCGTGGTCGCCGTACCGGCATCGGGTGGCGCCCCGGTGGCGGCGATCCCACCGCAGATCGATCGCACCCAAAGCTATGTGCTCGGCGGGTTGTCGGCTGGCGAATGGACCGCGCACGTCACCGCGCCCGGATTCGTGGCGCGGAGTGTTCCCTTCACCGCACCGGCGGCCGACGCGCCGGCGACGGAGCCCCTCGCCATCACCCTCGAACGTACCAGGGCGGCGATGCCCGACGTCTTTGGTATGCGCGCCTTCGAAGCCATCGCCGCACTGAAGGAGGCCGGGAGCCGTGCCGACGTGCTGATCGACATCACCGGTCGCGTGTTGTCCGGGAGCAATCTTCCCGACGACTACCGCTCCACCGTGGTGTTGGCCCAGCAACCCCGAGCCGGCGAGACCCTACCCGCCACCGGGGCGCGCCTGGTGCTCTCGGCCAGTCTGGTCGAGGAGCCCGTGGTCGAGATGCCGAATCTGGTCGGCCTCAGCCCCAACGAAGCCAAAGAGGTGCTCGGCCGACTCGGCTTGGTGGTCGGTGAGATCAAAACGGTGTTCGGCGGCGGCAGCTGACCGACTGAGATAGGAGGAAACCCATGTCGAACGGTCCGAATCGCTTCTCGGCCAACCTGCCAGGCCGCATCTCGCCGGTGCTCGCGGACATACCGGCCGCCGCGGCCATCGCCGGTCGCAACCTCATTCCGAACATCCCGGTCAATGTGTTCACCCCCACGCGGCCCGTGGTGATCGACGTCGGCGCCAAAATCGAAGCGCCCCAGGTGATCCGTGACGGTTTCGAAGTGCCGTCGATCGGCTTCGATGCCGATCGCTTCGACGATTTCATCGGCCGACAGCCCGTCTTCCGGACGCGCGTCATCAAGCAAAGTATCCCCGCGGGCACACCGATTCGCGTCGGCACGACGATCGACCTCGTCACCACGTCGGGTCTCGGGATTCCAGGTGGTGTCTTCGCCGGCGGGCACCTCGCCTTCGACCAAAAAACCCTCGGTGAAATCAACGAAGAGATCCTGGCTCCCAACGCGCCGATTCGCGACCTGCTCATCAGGAAAGCGAACCTCGACGATCTCGACGACGACGACCGACAGACCCTGCGTGTCGCCCTCGGTGACAACGTCGAGATCGACGAGAGCGATCCCAAGCGCAGCCTAGGCGCCGCCTTCCTGTCGCTACGCACGGCCTTCGCCTTTACCGGCGGCGACGAGTGAAGATCTCGGACTTGGAGCTCCAGCTGCGCGACACGCAGTGGATCGGTGGCCAAACCGTGGTCACCAACACGGTCCAAGGTGTGTTGCTCGGTGCCCCTCCACGGGCACCGGCGCGTCCACCGGTCGCCAGCAGCCTTCAAGCCGAGCACAGCGAAACCCTCGCCGCGGGCACGGTGATCAAGTCGGCGACGGTGCAGGTGACGGCCAAGCCCGCGGGACGGCAGGAAATCTCGACCGTCGCGCAGGTACGCGCGGCGACCGGCGAGCCCGACAGCGCCTCGAACCAGCTCATTATCGACTTCCAGAGTCTGCGGACGGTCTCGAAGGTCGTCCCTCCCACGGCCGACCCGACGATGACGATCACACCCTGGATCGGCACTGAGTTCGCCGGTCGAGACTGGGACGGCAAAGCGGAAATCCAAACCGAGCGACTGCTACTCGCATTCGCCAACTCGATCACACCGGCGACGCTCGCCACTGGATTCGTCCACCTGCCGTCGCCACCGGCGGATCTCGAGCTGACGGTGGGTGGTCGGCAGGCCTGGAGCTTCCGTGGCCCGGTCGCCAAGGACAGCGCCGGCTGGACGGACTACCAGATCGACGTCGACATCACCGCCGTGTTGCAACAGGTGCTCGACGAAGCCACGACGGGTGACGTCGTCGTGCCGATCATCCTCACCGCGCGCACCCCCGGCGTGCTCGACGTGACGACGCAGACCCTCAACGCCTTCGGTACCCACGTCGTCACCTTTCCCGAAGGCCTGGCGCGGACCGTGACCACCTCGGAAGAAGGTGCGCGAAGCCTCGACCTCTCCCTCCCCGAGGCGGCTTCGGGATGGGAGCTCCACGCTCTTCATCTGACCCTGCGTGGCACACCGCCAGCCACCCGCACCCTGCCACCGACCGGCCCCGACACCTCGGGCGACGCCGAGCTGACCCTGACCCCGGAACGCTCGGCGGCGATCCGGCTCGGTACCGACTCGGTGCTGACGAATTTCTCTCGGCTACACGGCGTTCGGCTGTGGCTCACCACCGACCAGGAAGCCGAGCTCAGCGCCGTGCTGCATCACGACGCGGGTGGCAAACCGGGCGATCCGCTCGATGTCGGTACGCTCGGTCCGATCACCGTCCCGGCCACCGAGACGCCGACCTGGATGACCCTGCCGCTCGCCACCCCCATGAGCCTCGACGGGCACGATCTCTGGATGGTGATCCACACCAACCGAGGACGGATACACACACCCGTGGTGAGCGTCGACACCGACCCGAGCCTCCATATCGGTCTTCCCAGCGGCCCCTTTCGTCCGCTGCCGACGATCGCCGGCAGCCCGGCACAGAGCTTCGATGCCGTGCTGCGCGTGATCGGTGAAGCACCGGACCGCGCCCCCCTTCCCGCCGTGACGCTCGAGGTCGGCCATAGCGACACGGCGAGCCCCGTGGGTGTGTCGCTGGCCCTCTCCGACCAAGGTACCGGCGTCCGACTCGAGCTCCCGAAGTGGCGACGGGTCGGTGCCCTCACCCTGACCCTCACCCTTTTCGCGGCGCTCACGCTCAGCGTCGAGAACGTCCGGGTCATCTACCGTCCCGTGGAGCCGACATGATCCACCGGTCTCACACTCGTTTTCTTCCCGGCATGCGGGTCACCGCGCGGCATCTCGAGCATCTCCAGCGCTCGCTCGCCACCGCGGTCGACGACCTGCATCGCATCCTCGGTCCCGGGGGTCGGATCGCCTACGGGCTGCGACTCATCGTGTCCGATGACGGCACGGCCGCGAGCCTCAGCGCCGGCCTCGCCTTCGGCATCCACGGTGAGCGCTTCGCGCTCGATGAAGCCGTCGACCTCGATCTTCCCGCCGACGGCGCCGGTCCCTTTTTCGTCGTCCTCCGTTCGACCGAGCGCGACGATCCAGCGGTACGACTGGAAGACGAAGCCACCATCGTCTTCTTCGACACCGGCGTCGAGATCGCCACCGCCGACGAGCCGGCCGAGGGAACGTTGGTGGTCGGCGCGCTCGAACGTGGCGATGACGGCCTCATCGCGCAGCAGGACAGCGGTCTCTTTCTCACTGCCGCCAGCCATCGCCATACCGGCGAGCATGTCGAAGACACCGACGGCTTCTGGCGTTTCGACGGACCCGCCACCGGCACGACCGGCCTTTCGATCGCCAGCACGCCCGGGTCACAGGGTGAGCCCGGGCCTCCCGGGTCACAGGGTGAGCCCGGGCCTCCCGGACCACAAGGTGAACCCGGACCCCTCGGGCCGCAGGGCGAAGCGGGACCACAAGGACCGCAAGGCGAGCCTGGACTCCAAGGTGAAATCGGACCACGAGGCGAGACGGGGGCACAGGGTGAGACGGGTCTCCAAGGCGAGCCTGGAACGCCGGGACCACAGGGTGTCCGAGGCCAGCGAGGCCAGCGAGGCCCACGAGGCGAACCAGGAACACAGGGTGAGCCCGGTCCTAGAGGCGAAGCGGGACCACAGGGCGAAGCGGGACCACAGGGCGCCCGAGGCCCACGGGGCCAGCGAGGCCTCCGGGGAGAACCGGGGACCGGTCTCGACCTCGAGCTCACCCGGATCGACAGCGTCAGCTGGAACCCACGTCGGTCGCTCACCATCGAGGAAGCGGTGGCGACCCTTCGCGAGCTCACCATCGAATGCGACGACCGCATCGACAATCCGCTCAACCAGCGTTTCCTAGCGGGTCTTCTCCGCGTCAGCTTCGCCCCGGACGATCCGAACAACCAGGACCTACTCGTCCGTGTCGTTCCCGGACGCGCCGAGATCGACACGCGTACGGTGCGCTGGAAAACCCTTCTCGATCAGCAAGTCCTCAACTTCGAGCTCAGACGCAGCGGCGCCCGAATCGTCACCATCGAGCTCGATTGCAACGTTCTCTTCGACCGCCGCGCCGTACCCGTGGCGAGCAGCTTCGCCACCGCGCACGAGCTCCCGATCTCCGACGATCAACTTCGTCGCACGCTCGCTCCCGGGGGTCGGTTCCGCAGCTGGCTGAGCCTGCGACCACAGTGAGCCTGGAATCATGAGCGACACCGACACCGATCTCCACGACTTCGACGCACCACAGGATGTTCGCGACGCCTGGGCGAAACGGTTCGCGGACGACCCGGAAGGCGTGAGCGCTCCGGGTGGCGGCGATGACACCGGCGGTGTCGGTGAGCGCGATCCGGTAGAGGGCCAACCCAATTGGATCTACACCGGCCCACGCAACCTCGCTGGACGTATCCGCGCCCTCGCCATCCACCCCACCGATCCGCTCATCCTCTACGCCGGCGCCGCGAGCGGCGGGGTGTTCAAGACCATCGATGGCGGTGACAGCTGGCGACCGCTCTGGCACGACAGATGGTCGTTGAGTATCGGCGCCATCGCGATCAGCACCAGCCGACCCGAGACCCTCTACGTCGCCACGGGCGAGATGAATAAGATCGATGGCGAGGGAATCTATCGGAGTGACGATGGTGGCGACAGCTGGACGCATCCCGGAACGCGCAGAAAGCTCGCCAACTGCCGCGATTTCGACGCGCTGGTCATCGACCCGAGCGATCACGAGCACGTCTTGGCGGTGGGTAAGAAGGGCATCTTCCGCACCCTCGATGGCGGCGAGAACTGGAATCAATATCGCGCCGACACCTATGTATCCGACGTCGGCCTGGCGCGCATCGGCGGCAACGACTACGCCTTCTTCGTCCAGGGTGTCGCCGCCGGCAACGATTGTCTGGTGATCCGCATCGAGGATCCATGGCAGGCGAATCTCGCCGACAACGCCTTCAGAAACGCCGTCAATCACATCCTCCTGACCACGCCGCCACCGACCGCCGACCGCCCCAAACCAGCGCGCGCCAAGCTGGCGATCGCCGCCTCGCAACAAGATGTGATCTACGTACGGATCTCCGATGAAGCCGAGAAACATTGGGGGCTGTACCGGCTCCGCAATGCCGGCGCGTCACCGATCGGCGGTGTCGTGCGCCACCTACTCGACGATCACATCGATTGGCTGCATGCCAAACAGGGTGATTACAACCTGTGTATCGCCGTCGATCCCACCGATCCCGACCGCATCCTGACCGGGATGGTCGAGCTCTACGTGGCCCGTGACGCCAACACCAACAACCCCGCTGCCGCCGGTGCCCGCGCCACGGTCACCTGGCTTCGTGCCGCGGCATGGGTGATCGATCAGGTCGAGCCCGGACACCATGCCGATCACCATCAGATCCTCTTCGATCCGACCGTGGCGTCCGATCCACCGGCGTGGATCGCTCACGACGGCGGTGTCGGTCGGAGCACAAATTGGCACAACGGAACGGGTTATCCAGCCCGCAACTTCAACGCCGACGGTCGAGATCAGACCTTTTCGATCGCCGTGCTCAACGCCATGACCTCGACCACGATCCGCTGGCAGGCACGTAACCACGGTCTGCAGGCGGCCCAAATCTACGACCTGACCCAGCATCCACGACTGCCGACCCTTTACGGCTGTGGTCTCCAGGACATGGGCACCTACTACACGACCGGTGGGGGTACGTGGCGCTTCGTGTCGGGAGGCGATGGTGGTTTTGTCGCCTTCGATCCCAACGATCCGTATCGCTTTCTCGTCTCCTCCCAGGTCGAGCTCAGGGAAGCTCGGTTTCCAGGCCGGTTCATCGAGAGCTTTCCACCGTTTTCCGCCCGTGTCTTGACGAACGGTTTTCTCGACACCGACGGCCAGCGGTTCGCTGGCGACACCGTCTACCATCGACGCAAATCGTCACGCGCGTTCCACACGCGTCACTACCGTCTCTATGGCACCACGGACGGCGAAACCTGGAGTGTGGTCGGTGTCGGCACCAGCCTCGAGCTCCAGGCGATTGCCGCGGCCGCCGGTCGCCAACCGACCCTCGAGGTTCGACCCGGGGCCGTCGCCGACAAGCTCGGTCTCGTGCCGAGCTTTTCCCAGGCCGACGACCAGGCGCGCATCTTCAGCATGCGCCCCGGGCCCTACGCTCTCGCCGACGGTGACGTCTTGGAGCTGGTGGTCAACGACACCTCGGCGGCTCCCACCGTCACCTCGATCACCTTTCGGCGTAACCAGGGCATTCGCGATCTCGCCCGAGCCATGCCCGGTGAGGTCGCCGCCTTTGTCAGCCAGCACAGCGGTAGCGCCCAGCTCAGCGCCTACCCCATCTTTTGGGGCCTGGCCTACAACGTCGAGATCCTCTCCCGGCACCCGGGGAGAGACTCCCTGCGCATCGTGCTCGGTGGCACGGCCGCCGCGTTGCTCTCCCGGCCGGTGGGAGCCTACGGTCACGAAGCCGGTCGACCGGTGTCCTTCACCCTCACGACGCGCAATCTCGACCTGTCGGCGATCGGTTCGCCCACGCTGAACTTTCGCATCGACATCAACGGTAGCGTGGGAACGGTGCACCAGGTACCCGTGGACGACCTGCCCGCCGCGGCTCAGCCGGGCGAGCTCGCGCGAGCCATCAACGACGCCCTCGGCACGGATCGCGAGCACCTCCAAGCCGTGGCGGTGACCGTCCGAAAATGGCTACGCCTCACCGGCACCGGTGGCCGACAGGTCACGGTCGGCGGCACGGCCCTGACGCGCCTCGGCCTCACCGCCGG
>JBCDBH010000021.1:0-31365 GCA_039184055.1 Acidobacteriota bacterium | reverse complement strand
TACTCCTTGAGCAACGTCGGTCAGCTCCGCGAAGAACAAGGCGAGCTCGAGCCGGCGATCGAGGCTCTCGAAGCGAGCCGCGAGATCTTCGAGGACTTGGTGAAAGAAGATGAGGCGCTCGCCGGCGAGTTGGCCAAGGTCTACGCCAAGCTCGGGGACGCTCAGCGCAGCGCTGGCCGGCTGTCCCTGGCGCTTGCGCGTTTCCGCCTGGCCCTGCCCATCTTTCAGCGTTTGGCAACGGTCGACGACCCACCTAGCGGGTATTGGGTCGGGATCACTCTCGACTATATTGCCGACTTGCTACTCGATCTTGGTAATCGCACGGATGCCCTCGATGCGCTCGAGACCAGTGTCGGATTGGCCCGACGTCTCGTCGAGCACGATCCAACCAACACCAATTGGCAAGCGATCCTTGCTCAACGTCTCAACCGCCTGGGCCGAGTGTGGATCGGCGCTGGTGAGCTCGGAGCGGCTCGCGAGGTGCTCGAAGAGGATCGGTCGATTGTCGAGTCACTGCTCGCTCTCGAGCCAAGTCACGGCCTCTGGCGCCTCGCCTGGGCACGCAACCGCTGCGTGTCGGCATCCCTTTCTTTGGCCGAGGCTTTGCCCGAGCCAGCACTAACGCTGGCACGATCGTGCCGCGACGTTCTCACCGATCTGGCGAATGACGAGGATCGCAAGTATCGCTACTGGTTGGCACGTGCTCACCACCTCCTTGCCAGTGCGTTTGACGAGCTCGATGATCACGATGGAGCCGGTCTTTCGAGAGGTGAAGGTATCGACACGGCCCGCTCACTGGTCGAACGACGTCAGCCTCGACCCCAAGACATCGATCTCTGGGTGCGACTCTTACTCGAGGCGGATCGCCCGATCGAGGCAGAGCCCTGGATTCGTCGACTCGCGAGCATGGATTACAGTGCGCCAGGCTATCTAGCGTTCGTCGAGATCAATCGGGCCCCTTGAGGTCGATCTGTGGATCGCCACTGGTAAAGATCTCTTTGGCTGTGCCTGATTCTACGCGCGCGACCGAGACGAAGCAGCTTATCGTTCGATCTGCGGTCTGCAGATGATTCGTGATCCACAGCTCGATAAGGTTGTTTTCGAACTTCATGATTTTCACATCTACGCCTGTGAAAACGCTGGGTTTAACCGGGATAGGTAGCGATACTCGTGGCGCTCGGGATTTGAAATAGCTTTTGGTAATCACGATGATGCCGGTTCCGAAATCGCTTTTGATAATCCCGAGGCTACCTTGTATCGGAGAAAAGTGCTTGCTGAGGTTGAGGGAGAATATCTGATAGTTGTCGGGAGCATTCAGCGAGAATTGAATCTTGGACGTCGTGCCATGGTTAACTGCAACTCTGTTCGGGTGGATCGACCAGCGTCGCCTACCATACTTCGATCCAGTGGGGTCGAAGTCTACACAGAGAGATGTCATTCCTGTGTCAGAGGCCAAAACGACGGGCTCTTGCAGACGGACGATGAGCTGCCCATTCGAGAAGATTTCCTGGCTGTCGCCGTCGATGACTGAGATACAACAGAACATGAGCTGGGTAGAACGAACCTTGTTTTCGATCGTGATGTGAGCCATCTTGGGTTTCAGAGAACCTTTTAGTTCTACTCTCGCGTTTTGGGGAATAGGTGGACATGGGGCAACTGCCGGCACTGAGGGGTCTTTCGTAAACGAATAGGAACCATTCGAGTCATCTAGCATATTGCCAAAGACGATCGAAAATAAGCTATACTTTGACTCCTTGGTTTTCAAGTAAAGCTTTAGATCGGTTGTTCCCTGAGGGATCTCTGCAATTCCCAGAATATTTTTGGCCATGCTTTCTGAGGTCTGATCGTGCGTCGACCATTCGGGCCATTCTTTCCCAGCGCGAGCAAAGTGAACCTCGATAGAAATCATCACCTTCTCCTTTTGCGTATTTCGACGAGTGGGCAGGACAGCTCAGGAACGGCTCTTCTCGTGTAGCGTCTTCTACCGGATTTCTAGACCACGGCATCGCTTCTGCGGCTAGCGGGATGTGGCACCGGATCATACTCTCCCGATTTCGCTAGTCTGCTCGCAGTCCTTCGAGCTCCAGCCCGTGAGATACACTGCCAGCCGATCATGAAAGACGATCCCCGCGACCACGCCACCGAGATTCGCCAGGGTGAAGACCTCGATCGCGACGCCCTCGCCACCTGGCTACGCGATGCTCTCGAGCTCGATGGCGAGCTCGCCATCGAGCAATTTCCCTCCGGCTTCTCCAACCTCACCTATCTCCTGAAGCTCGGGGAGCGTGAGCTGGTGCTGCGGCGGCCACCCTTTGGCGCTGCCGGGATCCGTGGAGGTCACGACATGGCGCGTGAGCACCGCGTGCTCAGCCGGGTAGTCGACGTCTGGCCACGCGTGCCTCGACCGCTCGCCTATTGCGACGACACCGAGGTCATCGGTGCGCCGTTCTACGTCATGGAGCGGGTGAGCGGAGTCATCCTGCGCGCCAAGCCACCCAAGGGTCTCGAGCTCTATCCAGCGCGTTTCAAGGCTCTGTCCAAACGCGCCATCGACACCCTCGCCGAGCTCCACGCCCTCGACGTCGACGCCTTGGGGCTCGCCGAGCTCGGCAAAGGGCCAGGGTACGTTGAGCGCCAGATCAGTGGCTGGAGCCGTCGTTGGCACAAGGCCAAGACCGACGACGTCCCCACCATGGACCGCGCCGCCACCTGGCTCGGCGAGAACCAGCCCGCCGACAGCGGTGTCGCCCTGATCCACAACGACTACAAATACGACAACCTCGTCCTCGATCCCGACGAGCCCGCCCACATCATCGCCATTCTCGATTGGGAAATGTCCACCGTCGGTGATCCCATGATGGATCTCGGCACCACGCTGGGCTACTGGATCGAAGCCGCCGACCCGGCGCCCCTACGGATGTTCGGGCTCACCGCGCTCCCCGGCAACCTCGATCGCGCCCGGCTCGTCGAGCGCTATCGCGAGCAGAGCAACTGCAGCTTCGACGACCCGCTTTTCTACTTCGTCTACGGCGTGTTCAAGATCGGCGTGATCGTCCAGCAAATCTACGCTCGCTACAAAGCAGGGCACACCCAGGATCCCCGCTTCGCCGATCTCATCCACGTCGTCCAGGCATGCGGCGCCACCGCCGAACGGGCGCTCGATACCGGCCGGATCAGCGACTTGTGGCGGTAGAGTTCTATCGCGACAGCCGGCTGGGCTCACCCGGTCGTGTGTCGTGACGTGTCGGCTCTCTGAGTCGAAGGGCTGGCGCTAGAGTTGTCGAATGTCCAAGCTATATCGATCGATTCTCTGCTTGGCGACGGCCACCGTCTTGTCGTCGTGTGCCACGATTCCCTCCTCCGAACCCGCTCTTTCTCCCGATCACTGGGCCGAGCTCGCTCAGCAACGCCTTCCGATGACCGAGCCGTGCACGCGGCCGGGGGCGAAGGAGACGTTGCTCTGCGCAACGCTCCCGGTGTGGGAGGACCGTGAGGCTCGAAGCGGACGCAAGATCGATCTCGAGATGGTGATCATTCCGGCGGCGACAGCGACTCCGGCGCCGGATCCGCTCTTTTTCCTCGCCGGTGGACCGGGAGCGGCGGCGAGTCGGATGGGGCTCGGGATGTGGCAGGCGACGCCGTTGCGGGGCCGAGACATCGTGTTGCTCGATCAGCGCGGTACGGGCGCTTCGAACCCGCTCGATTGTGATTTGGGTGGCGCGGCGGGGGCGACGCCGGGCAAGCTGGAGGAGATGTTTCCGCCTGACAAGGTGGCGGCGTGCTTGGAGGAGCTGAGCACCCGCGCGGATGTGACGCTCTATACGACTCCGATCGCGATGGATGATCTGAACGAGGTCCGTCAGTGGCTCGGTTACGACCAGATCAACCTACGCGGTGGCTCGTATGGCTCGTGGGCGATCCAGGTGTATCTGCAGCGTCATCCCGAGACGGTGCGGTCGGCGTTGGCGATCGGGATGGTGTCGCCGGAGCGCTCGAACCTCGCCGAACGAGGCCGACTGGCGCAGCGGACGTTCGAGAGGTTCGCGGCCGCCTGCAAAGGCGACACGGCCTGTGGGGAGGCGTTTCCGCGGATGGCGGCTCAATTGCCTCGTTTGCTCGATCGGCTGGAGTCGGAGCCGGTGACGGTGACCGTGCCGGCGCTCGACGATCCCACGACCACGCGGACACTGTCGCTCGGTCGCGACTATGTCGCCGAGCGGATTCGTTTGCTTGTCTACTATTTGTTCACCGCGCGGGCTCTGCCGTATGCGATCGATGCCGCCGACGGTGGGGATTGGGTGCCGCTCGCCCGACAGCTTCTTTTCATCGAGCGGATGTTCAAGTCGAGTTTGAGTTACGGCATGTTGCTCACCGTGCAGTGTTCGGAGGCGATGTCGATCTTCGACGTCGACGCGGCGCTCGCCGCCGATGCCGAGTCACTCTTTGGCAACTATCGCCTGGCGCAACAGAAGCAAGGATGTAAGGCATGGCCAGTGGCGGATACGCCCCCGTTGGGATTCGAGACGTTGCGCGAGGTCGACGTACCGGTGCTCTTTGTCTCCGGTCGATTCGATACGGTGACTGCTTGGGAGTATGGCGAGGAAGCGATTCGCTGGTATCCCGAAGGTCGTCATCTGATCGTCGAGCCGGCCCATCACGGCGTTTTCGACGTCGATGGCGCGGCGTGTTTGTGGGGCTTGATGTTCGACTATTTCGACCAGGGTGGGCACGAGACTCTCGACTTCACCTGTGTCGACGAGGTCGGCCGGCCACCGTGGGTGCTCGACTCGGAGAGCTTCGATACATGGTGGAACGAGATGACGACCTGGTATCTCTGAGCCGTCGAGGGCCGAGTCAGGATCGTTCGAAGAGCAGGTAGAGATTGTCTTCGTTCTCAGGCTGGATTCGACGCACGACCGTGAGCCCGGTGGTTCGATCGCTTTCGAGTCGGGCGAGCTCGTCGTCGTCGGTGTGATGGCAATACCTGGGCACGCTGCGATCGCCCTGCCACGCGAGCAGATAGTCGCCTGCTTCGAGCTCATCGAGATCGAGCTCGTGGGCCCAGGGCTGCCAGGCGATGACCTTTTGCGTGCCCGCGATCCGGGGCGCGAATCGCCAAAAAGCCACCGCGAGCTGGCCTTCTGGCGCGAGCCGCTCACCGAGTCGACGCAGGAGGGCGATTCGATTGACGTACCCGGGGATGTGATGCATCAGACCGAGCGCGACGATCAGGTCGAAAGAGCCCGTGGTGGCGAGTCGCGGATCGAGTAGATCGACCACGCCCAGCCGATAGCGCGTGATGCCTTCCGGACGCCGCGCTCGCGCCATGGCGAGGAGGTCGAGCGAGGCGTCGATGCCCACGTAGTCGATCTCCCCACGCC
The DNA here is from genome assembly GCA_039184055.1 of Acidobacteriota bacterium. Lineage (GTDB taxonomy): Bacteria > Acidobacteriota > Thermoanaerobaculia > Multivoradales > J023 > JBCDBH01. Next base: position 25,984 of record JBCDBH010000021.1, on the reverse strand, counting down.
AGACTCCGGCGAGCCAGCGGACGAAGCGACCGTTGCCACAGCCCGCGTCGAGCACGCTTAGTGGAGAAGCCGTGTCACGTGCTTCGATGATCGACGCCCAGCCCGGCCACGGGCGGTTGCGCGTGCGTGAAAACGAGGCGCTGTGGTGTTGGTAGAAGCGTCGATTGATCGCGCCGAGCGCGCGAACGGTGGCCGTGTTCACGGGGCGATACGGATGAAGACGCTTTCGCCGCTGAGCATGTCGTCACGGTTGTCGGCATCGTCGCGAACCAGAAACCACGACGTCACGAGACGTTTGCACCCGGCTTCGAAATAACCCACCCAGGAGGTGACCGAGTTACAGCGTTCGTGGTCGTTCTGCCACTTGACGCTGAAGGTGACGACGTTGGTATCGAGCGCCCACCAGCCGGTCACCGGATAGGCGGTGCCCTGACAGCGGTAGCCCTGGGCGTGGTTGACGTAATGACCGCTGATCTGGCCGTCGGCGGCGATCGAGTCGATATGGAGGGTCGAGCCGCCGTCGTTGTCCCAGGCGGAAGGGCCGAGACACGGCGTCACGGGTGTAGCGAGCATGACGAGGAGAGGAAGCCAATTCATCATCGCCTTTATACACCACGGTTTGTACACTATGAGGCTCGATGCGTACGGCGGCCTATCATTTCGACCCTTTTCACCACGAGACCGAGCTGGTCGGCGTGATCGACGCCATTCGGGCGCTCGATGCGGCACCGGACACCCGGACGCTCAATCGGATTCTGCGCCGATTCCCCAAGGCGGGCGTCGGGGCGTTTTCGAAGAGCGAGATCATCCGTGGCTATCGGGCGCTGGCGCCGCGTCACGGCTGGAAGGAAGAGGCCGCGTTCGTCGCCCGGTTGCGGATGAAACCGATCCGCACCATGTCGGGCGTCGCTCCCGTAACCGTGCTCACCAAGCCGTTTCCGTGCCCGGGCAAGTGCATCTTTTGCCCCAACGACGTGCGGATGCCCAAGAGCTATTTGTCACGCGAGCCCGGAGCGCAACGCGCGGCGCAATTCCGATTCGATCCCTATGGCCAGACGCTCGGTCGCTTGCTCGCGTTTCACGTCAACGGGCATCCAGTCGACAAGGTGGAGATGATCATTCTCGGCGGTACCTGGTCGTTTTACCCCGAGAGCTATCAGGTGTGGTTCATCGAACGCTGTTTTGCCGCGATGAACGACTTCGACCGTGTGCGTGAAGAGATCGATCGTGGGGGCGCGTCGTTTCCCCGCTATACCGGTCCGATCGATTTCGACGAGCTCGAGGAAGATGTCGACGGTCGAACCCTCGACAGGTCGTACAACGAGGTGGTCGGTCGTTTTCTACGGCAACAGCAAAACGGTCGACTGACCAGCGATGACGAAAGCGCCACCTGGGCCGAGCTCGAAGCGGCGCATCGGGTCAACGAAACGGCGCGCGCGCGCTGTGTCGGTCTGGTGGTGGAGACGCGCCCCGATCATCTCGACGAAGACGAGGTGCGACGGATCCGTCGGCTCGGTTGCACCAAGGTCCAGATCGGCTATCAAAGCCTGAGCGACGAGGTGCTGGCGGCCAACAACCGCGGTCACGACGTCGCCGCAACGCGTCGAGCCATGACCCTCCTACGCTCCGCCGGGTTCAAGATCCACGCGCATTGGATGCCCAATCTCCACGGTAGCGATCCGGTGCGTGACGTCGAAGATTTTCAAAGGATCTTCGGCGAGCCCGATTTTCGTCCCGACGAGCTCAAGATCTATCCGTGCTCGTTGATCGAGAGCGCCGAGCTGATGGCGTATTTCCAAGACGGCCGGTGGCGACCCTATAGCCACGACGAGCTCCTCGGGGTGCTCGAACCTTGTCTGCTCGCCGTGCCGCCCTATTGTCGGGTGACCCGGATCATCCGCGACATTCCGGGGGACGACATCTTCACCGGCAACAAGGTGACCAATTTCCGCCAGGTCGTCGAGGCGTCGCTTACCGCCAAAGGCCTGGCGAGCCAGGATATTCGCGCGCGCGAAATTCGTGGCCAGGCGATCGACCCGGACCGGCTGCGGCTCGAACCGCTCGAATACGACACGCAAATCGGTCGTGAGGTCTTTTTTCGCTGGCTCGACGACGAGGATCGTCTGTGTGGCTTTTTGCGGCTTTCGCTCCCGTCGGCACCGATTTTTCTCGACGAGATCCGCGACAGCGCGATGATCCGCGAGGTCCACGTGTACGGACGGGTGGCGGGTTTCGAAGCGGGGCCCGACGATGGGCGTCCTCGGTCGCAGCATCGCGGGCTCGGGCGTCGATTGGTCGATGCCGCCGTGGCTCGGGCCACCGCCGATGGCTATCGCGACCTGGCGGTGATCGCGGCGATCGGCACGCGTGATTACTACCGAGGGCTCGGCTTTGTCGACGGTGCGCTTTATCAACATCGTCGTCTCGATCCACCGAGCCCGGATGCGTAGCCGTCTCGTCACCATCGGCTGGTGGCTGTTGGTGCTCGGCGGCCTCGGGCTAAGCGTGATCTTCGCCAGCCATCAGAGTGAGAACGGCCGGGTTTTGGGTCGGTATTCGACTAGCTTTGCCGCGCTTCTCGGACTCGCCACTGGCATGACCCTGGTGTTTCTGGCGGTGGTGGTGGGGTGGCGCCGACGTCTCGCGGCGCGTCTTCATGGTCTCGCGGCACCGCTGCGTCGTCATGCCGGCTGGCTCGCCTTGCTGGCCGCGCTCGGCGTGGTCGGGATCGCGACGCTCGCTCTTTTGGGTTCGCTCTACGCCGAGTGGCTCGACGCGCCGCTTTTTCTTCTCAGTCTGACGGTGATCTGGCTGGGTGCGGTGCTCACCTTCGCCGGTTTGCTCGCTCCACCGCGTCGGACCCGTGCTCTAGGTGATCTGGCGGCGGTCCTGGTGGGCTGTGTCTTCGCCGCGGGGCTCGGTGAGGTCGCTCTGCGGCTGCTCGACGACGTGCGTCCCTATCGGGTGCTACCCGCCGATCTTCGTTTCGAGGTCGACGTGCCGAGCAACATCATCACCGGGATCGATCCACCGTCGTGGCTCACCACCGACGGTTGGGGCATTCGTGGCACGGAGTCGTATCCAGAAGACGAGGGTCGATTGCGCATACTCGCCATCGGTGGCAGCACGACGCTCAACCGGCGGCTCGATGACACTGAGACCTGGTGCGCGCGTCTCGCCGCGACCCTCGAGGAACGACGTCACGAGCTTCTACCGTGGTGTGGCTCGATCGGTCGTCCGGGGTTTGGCGCCGGTGAGCATGTGTGGGCGATGCGTCGTTTCGTGCCGCAGCTCGACATCGACGTGGCGGTGGTGCTGGTCGGCGTGAACGATCTCATTCCGGCTCTGCGCTGGCCCGGTCGGAATCCCGGCCTCGAGAACGCCGACGCTGTCGAGCTGTTCGCGACCCGGAGCTTTTTCGACGCGCCGCTGCGGATCGCACCTGAACCCTGGCCGCGCTCCCTCGCTTGGTATCAGCTCGCCGCCCGGCTCGGGCGCAATCGTGGTCCCGAATCGAGTTGGGGTCGTGAGACGCTCGATTCGCGGCATCCACAGCCGGCGCGTGATCGCTGGAGCGCCGCGCCCGAGGAACGAGACGAGCTACCCGATCTCGAACCGGCGCTCGAGGTCTACGAAGCGAACCTCGAACGGCTGATCGCGGCGGCGGCCGAGCTCGAGATCGATCTGGTGTTGGTGACTCAGCCGGCGTTGTGGCGCGCCGATCTCGAGCCCGAGCCACGCGCGCGCTTGTGGATGGGCGTCGTCGGTTCGTACGAAGCGCCCAAAGCGCGCTGGTCGCCCGCGGCCCTGTCCCGGGCGATGCATCTCTACAATGAGCGGCTTCGTAAGGTGGTACACGCACACCGACGAACCGCCGATGGCGCTGAACGTCCGGGGGGGTCCGTCGCCCTGGTCGATCTCGCCCCGGTGATGGACGGTGACGTCGAGCTTTTCTGGGACGACGTCCACTTCACCGAGCTCGGCGCGCAATGCGCCGGGGCCGAGATCGCGTCCCTCTTCGCCCCGACACGTGAAGCGCCGCGTTGCGGCAGGGGCTACCTGTCGGAGTCGTGGCACGGATCGACGGGTCTAAGCCGTCCATCTACTTTGGTACACTCATCGATTCAAGCGGATCGTGCCGCGTCGCGGCACAAGCAAGCACCCGTGCAGCGGTATCGGCCCAGTACATCCAAGACCGCCGATCGACCGCGATAAGGAGAGCGACTTTGCGCAGAGTGGGTATTTTTGGTTGGGGTATCGTCGCGCCCCGCTCACCGAACATCGACAGCTTCGCCCGCAATCTGACAAGCAGTGAGAGTTGGCTGACGCCATTCAACGGTTTCGGGCCCGATAATTTTCTCGTCGGTCAGCCCGCATTCGATCTCGAACGCTATCGGCCGTGGTTCGATGAGCGTTTCAAGCCCAACCGCTTTTCCCAGGTCGAGACCAAGCTCGGACAGCCGGTGCAATACGCCATCGGCTCGTTCATCCAGGCGCTCGAACAGAATCCTGGGATCGAGAAAGAGCTCACCCGTCTCGGTACCCGTGCCCATGTCCTGATCGGCACCGGCCTCGGTGATCTTCAGACCAGCTACGAGCAATCGCTCCGTTTCTACCATGCGCAGCGGCGATGGAATCGGTTTTGGGCGGCGCCCGAGAACAACCGTGTCTTGAAGACCTGGCGTGAGGATCCATCGAGTCTCGACGCCGACATTCCTGCCGATCCCGACACCGTGCCAAACGGTGAAGGCCATCTCGAAGCCGAAGACGCTTGGTGGACCTTCTGGAGTGAACGCTCGGAAGAGCTCCGTGCCTATCTCGACGAGCTTCGGGAAATCGAATCGATCGGCGTCGAGGGCGACGTCGAATCCGGCAAGCTCGTCGCGCTCAAAGAAAAGTCGCGACGTCGTCGCAAGCTCCAGCAGAGCTGTGGCTGCCCCGAGCCTCCCTGGACCGCCGTTTCGCCCAATCTGCTGTGGAATATCGCCAACATCTCGGCGGCGCAGATTTCGATGCTCGGCAACATCACCGGAAGCGCCATCGCCCCGGTCGCGGCGTGCTCCACCTTTGGCGTCTCCCTACGCTATGCCATCGACGCGATCCGCGCCGATCAGGCCGACGCCGTGGTGGTCGGCGCCACCGACCCGGCACCGCATCCCCTCACCGTCAGCGCCTTCTACAACGCCCGCGTGCTCGCCGCCGATGGCGTGCCCTCGCTACCGCTCACCGGCTTGCGTGGCACCCACATCGCCGGGGGCTCGGTGGTGTGGATCGTCGGTGCGCTCGACGCCATGCAGGCGCGTGGCTTCCGCCCCCTCGGGCTCGAGCCTCTCGCAGTCGGTGTCACCTCCGACGCCGACCACATCATCACCCCCTCCAAAGAAGGTCCCACCGAAGCCATGCGTCAGGCCTTCGCGGCCGCCGGCACCCAGCCCGACGACATCGTCAGCTGGGACATGCACGCCACCGCGACACCCGGTGACTACAACGAAGTCGAAATGGTTCGCGCCATGATGCCCGACGACGTCCTCGTCACCGCGCGCAAAGGCACCTTCGGTCACGGCATGGCCGCCGGTGGTGGCTGGGAGCTCACCGCCCAATACCTCGGTCATGCTCGTGGTGAGATCTTTCCCACTCCCCTGTCACGCGATCACCTCAACAGCGAAATCGAAGGCGTCCACCAGCGCTTCGCCTTCGACACCGCCTGCCCCGCGCCTGACGGCACCATCGGCAAAATGTCCATGGGTGTCGGCGGGATCAACGCTTGCGTCATCTCCCGCCCGTGGCCGGCACAGGTGCTCGAAGCCACGGTGGAGAAGGCGAAGAAGAGCGCTTAGCCCGCATACCTCACCTGCCCGGCGTTTGGTGAGATATACAGGCCCGCCTCTTTTTCTTTTTTCTAGTGTGTATGGAAACGTGACGTGTCACGTCAAATGGCGCGTTATGTGTAACGTTTTTCATCTCAGCAGCGCCAATAGAATCGACAGGCAGAGAGAACTCTGCTTGGTGTGATTGTTGACTTCTCATGCCTTGAAACAGAACTCTCGTTGGGAGGGAGTCTCATGCAAGAAAAATCTATCGGAACCCGTGTGTCCGCTGTGCACACAACCCGTTTGTGGTCGACCGCAAACGTCGGCCGCGTGTTTCTGGTTCTCCTCTTCTTGACCGGCTTCGCCACCACACTGATGGCGCGCGAAGCCGACAAGCTGATCTTGGCGGAGACCAACGGTGTCGCGGGACACTACATCGTCGTGCTCGCCGACGACGTCACGCGCGCCCCGGACGATTCGGTATCCAGCCTGCTGTCGGTCCCCGAGCTCGCCCAGCGGCTGGTGAACCGGCACGGTGGAGCGGTCGAGCGTACTTGGGAGCATGCCCTACGTGGTTTCTCGATTCGGATCGGCGACGACGAGGTGCGCAAGCTCGCCGCTGATCCAGCGGTCGCGTTCGTCGAGCAGGTCTTCACGATCGCAGACGCCTCGATCTTCGGTGCCGAATCGGCGGGACCTACGGTGAGCATCTCCAGCAGCACGGCGGGATCGCCACAGATCCTCGATTGCCCCAACCCCGACCCGAGAACCTCGGGATACGACTGCGTCGACAACTGGGGTCTCGATCGTATCGACCAGGTGAATCTACCGCGCGATGAACGTTACGTCTTTGATGCCACGGGTCAGACCGCTGGCACTCGAGTTCACGTCTACACGATCGATACGGGTATTCACCCCGGCCACGTCGAGTTTCTGGATCCGAGCCTGCCCGAGGGCACACGGATTAGTCGGGGCGTCAACGTCGCGGTTCCGGACGGTGACACTCATGATTGCGCGGGCAACGGTCATGGTACTCACGTTGCCGGCATCATCGGTGGTGCGACGTTTGGCGTCGCCAAAGAGGTCATTCTGCATCCGGTGGTGTTCTACGATTTTTGTGATTCCAGCGTTCAAGGTGGCATGCCTGAGACACTCGCCGCCGCGATGAACTGGATCGTGCGGGAGCACGGCAATCATCCCGAGCACATCGGACCCGGCGTGGTGAATCTCAGCGGTGCAAACAACAGTATCTTCAACACCCCGGCGGTGATCACCGCCGCTACGGGCTTGCTCGACGCTGGTTTGGTGCTTGTCCAGTCCGCCGGCAATCACAACGACGCGTCGGGTGATGCGTGTGTCCGCAGCCTCGGGGCGGTACCTGAGCTCGACCACGGCGTGATCGTGGTTGGTGGCACGGACGTCAACCGTCCCCTCGGTGGTGCGATGTCTCAGGAGACCGATGGTCGGTGGATTCGCGAGATCGACGATCCTTCGCATGATCTCTGCTCGAACTATCGGGACTGCGGCTCGAACTCGGGACCGTGTGTCGATGTCTGGGCGCCAGCCGCGCACATCCTCTCGGCCGCTAACACCGGCAGCGCCGACAGTAGGCGAGTGAGCGGCACCTCGATGGCGGCGCCCCACGTCACCGGAGCGGTGGCGCTTTATCTCGCCGATCATCCGAACGCTACACCGGCGGAGGTCAAAGCGGCGATTCTCGGCGGCGCGGTCCATGGTGTTCTCGACGATGATTCGACGAGCTCCTACTACATCGGTGACGGCTCGCCGAATCTGCTTCTCAATGCTCGGCTCTTGGGGGACGGTGCGAGCTGTGTGGGAAACCAATCTCCGATCGCTCGAGACGACTATCTCGAAACGACTGTCGACGATCCGATATCGATCGGTTACGGTGTGATCCTAAGCAACGACGAAGATCCGGAAGGTGGATGGTTGCGAGTCGTCCCGATGAGCAAGCCGACCTCGCAGGGAGGAACGGCCGATTTTCGTGTCGGTGGGATCTACTACACGCCGCCGTCGGGCTTTGTCGGCACCGACAGTTTTCCCTACACGATCGAGGATGACTGTGGTCTTACCGACTCGGCTACGGTCTACGTCGAGATCACGCCACCGGATATCCGCATCGTCGACTCGTTCTCGGGTCAAGGTCCGCTGGACGGACGACTCACCGAGGAAGGAGCGGTGACATGGAACGCTGAGCCAGGGGCGCAGCTCGCCGGTGGCACGGTGATCGATAGCTCCGCGATCGCGGGCGTGCCGATCGATCCCCTCGTGCTGAGTGGAACGACAACGCTCCGAATCACCGCTGACGCCGAGCCCAAGAACGCCGAGTGGATAGGGGTCGGGTTCGCCGACAGCGCCACTCAAGCGTATTGGGCCGGGAGCAAGATCTGGGTCTTGGTCAGGTCGAATGGTCAGTACACCGCGTTTGCCGAAGGTGAGTCGGTCGGTGCGGGTGCGATTCCGAATCCACCGGCTTCCGGTCCTCATGCGATCGAGGTGCGCTACCACACGGCGAGTCAGGTGGTGGAGTATGTGCTCAACGGTGTCGTCGTGGAGATCACGACCCTGACATCGACTCCGGTGATTTCTCATGCTGGATTCCACATGTATCGGGCGGCGCACCAAGCGCGAGTCGACGATTTCGCGGTTCACGCCGATGCGACGGTCGTGCTCTCGGACTCGTTCATTGGTTCGGGCGCTCTCGACGGTCGGCAAACGACAGTGGGCGGGAGCACGTGGTCAGCTCGACCCGGCGCGACGGTCGTCAGAGGTCGTGTGCAAGACGATGAAGCGATCGCGACCGTGCCGTTCGACCCGACAGGTCATCTCGGCGATCGAATTCTGACCTTTGGGGCGGATCTCGATGTCGATGGCGTCAACTGGATCGGTGCCGGGTTCACCCAGGCACCAGGTGGCAAGTTTTGGACGTCGGGTTCGCTATGGTTGATTCTGCGCGAATCGGGAAACTGGTCGTTACATACCGACGGCTTGTCGACGACCGTCGCCTCGGGCTCCGTCGATGTGTCGTCCAGTGAGGTTGTGCCCGTGAGCATTCGCTACCATACGGCGACGCGGCGAGTCCTCGCTCGAATCGGCGGAGTGATCGTGGCGGACGAAATCCTCGGTTCGGCGCCGCTGATCACCCACGCGGGCTTTCACATGCGCGTGGCGGTCGAAGGCGGTGGCAAGGTCGACAACGTCAATCTTGTCTCGATCTACGACGACTGACCGCACTCGGTGCGAGCGAGCGAGAGCAGCGGCGAGACATCGCCGCTGCTCGTTTCGTTTTGGCTCCTAGGGCTACAATGCCTGACGTGTACACCTATTCTGTTTCCGAGGCCCAACCCGCCGTTTTCGTCCACGTGGTCGAGGAGAACGATCGACGTGGCGATTGGGTGCCGCTCGACGAGCGTCGCGAGGCGAGCCGGGCGTGTGAGTCGATCGAAGATGACGGCCGCTTTGTCGCGACCCGGGCGCGTCAGGTGCTGGAGCGTTTGAAGACGCGTCACGGCTGGTTGGGTTGGATGATGCGGCTGACCGATCTCGGTCGCGGGCTGCTCGTGCCGACAGTCGTGGTGACGCTGGTCGTCGGGCTGGCGACGAATGCGCTCGGGCCGTCGAAGCAGATCCACGTCTTGGCGGTGCCGCTTCTGGTGTTGATCGCGTGGAATGTGCTGAGTCTGGCGCTGTTGGCGATTCGCGCGCTGTTGCCCTTGGCTCCCGGGCTTCCACGGTTGCTGAAGGTGTGGCGATCATTGGTGCGTCGATGGGTGAGCAAGATGACCGATCGGCTGGCGAGCGACGGTGACGAGACGCTGGTCGAGCGGGTCGTGGATGGTTATCTCGAGCGCTGGTTGCCGCTGGTGACGCCGTTGGCCGTGGCGCGTATCCGACGGCTGCTCCACGTCGGGGCGCTGATGACGGTGCTCGGCGCGGTGGCGGGGATGTATGTCCGTGGTTTGGTCCTGGCGTATCAGGCGTCGTGGGAGAGCACGTTTCTCGATGCGACGGCGGTGCAACGGCTGCTCGACACGGTGCTCGGATCGGCGGCTCTTGTGCTCGGGACGGTGGTGCCCGACGCGTCATTGCTCGAGGCGCCAGCGACCGGCGACGCCGGGCCATGGATTCATCTGTGGGCGGTGACCGCGCTGTTGTTCGTGGGGGTGCCGCGCGTGGTGTTGATCGGTCTCGAAAGCGCGCGGGTGGCGCGTCGGCGTCGTCTCGAGGTGGCGCTCGACGATGCCTATGTGCGGCGGTTGCGTGCGTCGGTGGCGACGGATGCGCGTCAGGTGGTGGTGTTGCCGTTCAGCTATCGGCCGTCGGAGCTGGCGGTGACCGGGTTGCGTGACGTTCTCCACGATGTCTTTGGCGCGCGCGCCGAAGTGCGTATCTCGTCGTCGCTCGGCTATGGCGACGAGTGGACGGTGGGGGATGGAGATGGAGTGCGGGCACGCGTCGTGCTCTTTTCCGCCGCGCAGACTCCGGAGGTCGAAGTGCATGGTGAGGTGCTGCGTCGCGTGCGTGACGAGACGGCGGATGGGCAGATGCTGGTGATGCTGGTCGACGGCGGGCCGCATGCCCGTCGACTCGGAGCGCGAAGCTTCGACGATCCTCGTTTGGCTACCCGACGACGATCGTGGGACGGCGTCGCCGAGCGGGTCGCGCTCGAAGTGGTCCATGTCGATTTGGAAACTCCCGCCGATGTGTCACCGAGCCGTGTCGCGGCGGCGGTATGGCCGCGATTGGAGACGTCGTGACCGCGAAGGACGTAACCGAGAAGGACTCAAGCCTCACCGAGGCTCCAGACCACGAGACGATACCCGAAGCGTCGAGCGTCACCCTCGCATTGGTGTCGCATACCAATGTCGGCAAGACGACCCTCGCCCGCACCCTGCTACGACGCGATGTCGGTGAGGTGCTGGACCGCGCCCACGTTACCGAGGAAAGCGAGCGTTTCGACTTGCTCGAAGCGGCGGGGGAGCGACTGATGCTGTGGGATACACCGGGTTTTGGCGATTCGGCACGCCTGCTCCGCCGGCTCCGTACCGAAGAAAAGCCGGTGCTGTGGTTCCTGCAACAAACCTGGGACCGGCTCACCGATCGACCGCTTTATTCGAGCCAGCGAGCCGCGATCACGGTACGGGAAGACGCCGACGTCGTGCTTTATTTGGTCAACGCCACCGAGCTGCCGGAAGAGGCGGGCTATGTCGATCCCGAGCTCGAGCTGCTCGGTTGGCTGGGCCGACCGGTGGTGGTGGTGCTCAATCAAACGGGTGAGGCGAGTCTGCCACCGAGCGTCGTCGCCGCGCGTCGGGAAGCGTGGCGACGGCATACGGTGGAGCGGCACGAAGTGGTGAAGGATGTCGTGTTGCTCGACGCCTTCAGTCGCTCGTGGGTTCAGGAGACCCTGTTGCTCGATCGGCTCGCGCCGTGGCTCGACGCGAGCAAGCAGGCGGTGCTCGAGCGACTCGAGGTGGTGTGGCGGTCTCGCAATCTCGAGGTCTTTGATCGCGCGCTCGACGCCATGGCGCATTACCTCGCCACCGTGGCGCGGGATCGCGAGGCGTTGCCGAGCAAGAATCCGAACCGAGACGAGAAGAAGCAAGCCATGACCGTGCTCGCCGACCGGCTCGAGCAACACACCCGCACGTTGATGACCGCCTTGCTCGAAATCCACGGCTTGTCGGGGACGGCGGCCGCTGAGGTCGAGCGTCAGGTCGACGCCTACGCGGTCGAAGGATTGGAAGCGATCGATCCCGAACGCGGCGCGCTGTTCGGTGGGGTGATTTCCGGTGCGCTCGGTGGCTTGACCGCCGATCTGCTCTCCGGGGGCTTGACCTTCGGTGGTGGCATGGTGGCGGGCGCGATTCTCGGTGCGCTCGGTGGCGCCGGACTGGCGCGTGGCTATCAGATGGTGACGGCACACAAGCGACCGCTGGTTGGGTGGACCGCGCCGTTTCTCGATCGTCTGACCGCGCAGACTCTGCTGCGCTATTTGGCCGTGGCGCATTTCGGACGGGGACGCGGCAGTTTCGAGCTGCGTGCCGACGAGCCGGAGCGCTGGCGTGACGCGGTGAGCACGACGTTGGCCATCGAGCCCGAGCGCTGGGCGGAGCGTTGGCAGGTCGTGACGCGTCGTGAAGAGGAGCGGGCCGAGGCGACGGCGCTGTTGCGTCGCGGGCTCGACGACGCGACCCGACGTGTGTTGACCACCGCCTATCCCGACGCAAAGGAATTGCTCGACTCGTGACCGATCCGGCACCGAACGAGCCCGGGCCGTCGACCACAACCCGTTTCTTGCACTCGGCGCTCGCGGCCAGCTTTTCCCAAGGCTGGCGCGTGATGGTGACCTTTGGCGCCATCCTGATTCTGCGTCGCACCGTGCCACCGGAGGATTGGGGACTCTTCACCTGGGCCTGGGTGGTGTTCCTGGTGCTCGGCGCGGTACGCGATCTCGGGGTGGCCTACCACGTGATGCGGGTCGAGCCACCGCGTCCCTACGGCAACCTCTTGTTGGTGGAGGTGGTGTGGGGTGGCGCGCTGGTGGTGCTGTCGTTCGTCGGCGCGCCGTGGATCTCCCATCTCTATGTCGAGCCACATCCCGAGATGATCGGGGTGTTACGAGCCTTGACGCTCTATCTCTTCTTCGAAGGGTTGGCCACCGTTCCACGGTATTTCTTCGACGGTGAGCTGTTGGTGGGGCGGACGGTCGTGCCCGAGGTGCTACGCAACCTCGCATTCGTGCTCACCGCAGTCGGGTTGTCCTTTTTGGATCACGGCGTGTGGGCGTTGATCGCCGGGCATATCGCTTCGGCGGCGGTGTACGCCGCCACCCTGTGGTTGCGCGCCTGGAAGGTGATGCCGCTGCATTTTCATCGTGGTGGCACCTTCGAGCTGATCCAGGCATCGCTACCGCTCGCGGCGATCTGGTTCTTGCTCCTGCTGACCCGTCACATCGATCCGCTCGTGCTCGGGCTGCGCTTTCCGTTCGACGACATCGGCAACTACACCTTCGCCTACGAATGGGCGACCATCGTCTCCGTTCAGATCCTCCACCCGGCGATCGGTCGCGCGCTCTATCCAGCTTTGATCGCTTTACGCGCCACCACCGCCAAGCTCTTTCGCACCTACTCGCTCGCCACCGTTTTCGTGGTCGCCTTCGAAGTGCAGGTGGCGCTGGTGCTGATGCTCAATGCCGAGCTGGTGCTCCGGATCGTCGGTGGTGAGCAATGGACCGACGCGCCGACCTATTTGCGCATTCTCGCCTTGGCGCCGTTGCTCGATCCCTTTTCTCGCTTCGGTGGCGAAGTGCTCAAGACCCAGCATCTCGATCGCATCTGGATCGTCTCGTGTCTGCTCACCGTGTTGTCGTTCGGGATCGGTGGCTATGTGCTCACCGGGACGCTCGGTGGGCCGGTGGGGATGGCGTGGGTCAATCTCCTGCCGCTCGGGGTGATTCCTATGGCCTGGGCGCTGTGGAAGGTCGCGCCAGCGGGATTCGGCCGCCTGATCCGCGATTTGGCGTGGGTGTACCTCTTGCCGCTACCGGGATTCGCGTTGGTGTGGTGGTGGTGGCCGGAAGATCCGTGGCTCCGGCTGATTGCCTCGTGTGTCGCCGCGGTGGTCGCCACGGCCCTAGTCGGCTGGAGATTCGGGCCGGCATTCATCGCCTTCTTTCGCCGGCCCACGGATGTGGACGGCGAGCCGGCTCGAGCCGACGGGTGATCGCGGGTCGCCGAGTCTTTGATACTGTGCCGCCGCGTGGGCGGGTCGCCCGCGAACTTCCTCCCGAGAGACCTTCCGACCGGTAATGGCTACCGCGTTTTTCCCAGCATCGAGGCTCGCATGATCCGAAAAGTGGTGATCCAATTTCTTCGCGCGACGGCTCGTGGTCCGCTGGTCGACGCTCTGCCTCCCACCGGGGCCTCGCCGGCACCGGCATCCACGGTCGCGGGCGGCGCGGCCGCGAAGACCAAAGAGTCGCCTCTGGGTAAGCTCTTTCGCATCGTCGGCCGATTCGTCGGGCGCTTTCTGACCCCCAAGATGAAGGCCTGGATCCAGGAAGTCCTGATCAACACCTTTCGTATCACGGTGGACTTCCAGCCGGCGCAGGCGCTCGAGACCAGCCAGGCGGCAGCGCTCGATTGGCTGCAGGCAAAAGACGGCGCGGAGCGGGTTGGTGATTATTTCGAGTTCGGTGTCTACCAGGGCGGCTCGGTGGCCTGTATGCACCGCACGCTGGCGGTGCGACCAGAGCTCTCCCAGGTGCGGATCTTCGGCTTCGACTCGTTCGAAGGTCTTCCCGATACGGCGGAGCAGGACGGGGTGTGGCTTCCGGGTCAATATCGCTCGGCGCTCTCGTTCACCCGTTCGCGTCTCGACGAGGCCGGGGTCGACTGGCGGCGGACGCATCTCGTCAAAGGCTTCTTCAGCGACAGCCTGACCCCCGAGCTGGTGCGTGAGCACGGTCTCGAGCGGGCCGGTTTGATCATGATCGACTGTGATCTCTATACGTCGACCCGCGAAGCGCTCGAGTTCTGCGCGCCGTTGATTCGCGAGCACGCGGTGATCTTCTTCGACGATTGGTTGTCCACCGACGAAGGCCACGGTGAGCAGCGGGCGTTCCGTGAGTTTCTCGACGCTCACCCGTATTTCGACACCGAAGCCGCCGACGGTTGGCACGACGAGGCGAAGATCTTCTACCTCAGCAGGCGCTCCGACTCAGCCACCGATTAGCTTTTCGGCCACGGGGCGCGGCAGACGCGTGATGAGGCCCACACCGAGTCGCATCTGCCACGGAAAGACCACTTCGGCGCGTCGTTGCTCGATGGCGTCGGCGATCTTACGTGTCGCCTTGGCGGTCGGCCACATGAAAGGCATCGGAAATTTGCCCTTCATCTTGCCGGTCAGCTCACTCTCGACAAAGCCCGGGCAAATCGTAGTGACGGCGATGCGCTTGCGTTTGAAGGTCAAACGCAGGCTTTGCATGTGGTAGCGCATCGCTGCCTTGCTGCCGCAATAGGCGGCGTTGCCGGGCAAACCGAAGAAGGACGCGACCGACGCCACGCCCACCAATTGGCCACTGCCCTGCTCGAGAAAGCGGGGGAGGGCCCAATCGAAGGCACGGAGGGTGCCGAGCAGATTGACGTCGTAGATGGCCAGGCCGCGCCCGGGTTTGAAATCGGAGGCGCCCTCCGGACGGTTGTAGCCGGCGTTGGCCACCATGATGTCGACTTGGCCGAGCTCGGCCTCGAGCTGGTCGAGAGCCTGGCTCAGTCCATCGTCATCGGTGACGTCGGCGCTCGCCCATGCCACATTGACACCCGTTGGCGCGAGCTCTTCGGCGAGCGCCTCGAGACGGTCAGTGCGTCGAGCGAGCAAGCCGAGATTCGCGCCGCGACGGGCACATTCATGAGCCAAGCTAGCGCCGATACCGGACGAGGCACCGGTGATGATCAGAGTACGGTCGCGAAGTGTCGCCATGACGCCATGCTACCGGATTCGCTCGGTCTCGGACTCGTGCGCGGAGTGCTCTATCCCGATGCGCATCTATGGCCATGTCTGGACGATTCGACCGTTCGGTCGAATAGACGTGGCAGGGCCACCCCATGACTCCGGGGTGGCCGATCAAGGTTAGTCAATTGTAGGAGGGAAAATGAAAGGTAGGTCAGATGTATGGAAGGCGACGGCTTTGTGAGCCACCGTTCGTTTTAGGTTGGTCAGTGAGCCTTGAGGCTCGAAGATCAGAACTGTCGAGTGAGTACCCGGTGAATCTCCGATCTTTTTGACTTGCCCTTCTTAATAGCAAGAGGCGTGCCAGTGTTCCCTCGACGAATTTTGTGACGCAGACCTTCGAATTGCGGTGTTTTTCGCTGCATTGCGCGCAATTCCGACTGGTCGGTATGCCCATTCGGCACGCCACTTTGGCGCGTGCTGCACGATTGGCATGTTAGGGGATTCCAAGACAGCCATGGCGGAGTGCCATGCTGCGAGAGGGTAGGCGCCTGAAGAGCCAGACAGCCGGAGTATACACAGCTGGCGGTTGTCAGCGAAGTGTAAAGATGAACAGTCTTCGGATCGTGATCGAGGACCGCGCGAATCAGACGTCTTCGTCGACCTCGCGCGCCATCAGGATCAGATCGTGAGTGCGACCGGCGCGGTCGATCACCCAATCGTGGAGCATGGCTTCGGGAATGAAGCCCAGGTGATGAAAGAGATCTTGCGCGTCGTGTTGGGTGCTCATCATCTGCGCGACCAGTTTCGACAGATCGAGATCTTGGGCGACCGTGAAGACGTACTCGGCGAGTGCGCGTCCGAGACCGTGACCACGCATTTGCGGAACCACCAGCAAACGGATCTCACCCAGGTGCCGCGTCCACAGGGCGTCATTGAGATGGATGCTGCCGTATCCGAGCACCTTGCCATCGTCATCGATCGCCACGACGGTCCGTGTGCGTTTCGCCTCGATGTTCTCGATCCACTGATCGACCACCTCGGGACGGGTGATGTCGAGACGCAGGAAGAGCAGGTCCTCCTCGCGTAGCTCGCGAGTAAAGGCGAGAACGGCGTCTTGGTCGCCGGCTTGCATCAGCCGGAAGGTGAGTCGATGACCGTCCAGCTCGATCGTTGCCGGCAGTGTGCGTGCGCGGTCGGCAATCTCCGTCAACATCTTTCCCTATGGCAGGTCCAGCGCGACCGGGGCGCGCGGGTAGTCTCGCTGCATCGTCTTGCGAGGTGTTCGGTTGTAGTTGCAAAGAGCATAGCGGTTCCGACTCGACGCCTCAATACGGCATCTCCTCGTCGGACAGACCAAAATGGTGTCCGAGCTCGTGAATGACCGTATCGCGCACTTCTTGCACCACTTCGCGTCGATCTCGACAGATGCGTAGGATGGGACCTCGGTAGATCACTACCTGATCGGGGAGCATCGGCAGCATTTCGGTCTCGCGTTCGGTCAAGGGCACGCCACGATACAGACCGAGCAGCTCGTCTTCTCCTGGTTCCATACCGACCTCGGCGAGATCCTCGGGATCCGGCTCCTCCTCGACCACCACCACCACGTTGTCCAATAGAGAGGCGAAGTGCTCGGGCAGCTCATCGAGCGCCTGGCCGACGAGATTCTCGAATTGTCTGAGCGGAACGCGCATGATGGCAGCATAGCAGCGTCGCCGAGGTGCTCGTGCCGTGCGATACACTTCACGAGTAGTGATGAGGTGGAAGTGAGCGTGACGGGAATCGAGGGGAAGAGCACGGCGAGACATGGCGAATAGCGTTCTCATCATCGACGACGAGCCCGGTGTGCTCGCGACCGTCGCCGACGTGCTCGGCGACGAAGGCTACGAAACCCTCTCCGCGACCAGCGGTCTCGACGGTCTCGCGCTCTACCGCGAGCGGCGGCCCGATGTCGTCTTTCTCGACATCTGGCTTCCCGATCGTGATGGCCTCCAGGTTCTGCAAGCGATCCGCGAAGACGACCCGGCGGCGGCGGTGATCATGATTTCCGGTCATGGCACCGTGTCGACCGCGGTCAAGGCGGTCAAGATGGGCGCCTACGACTACCTCGAAAAGCCGCTTTCCTACAACCAGGTGATCGACGCGGTCGCCGGTGCGCTCGAGCATCGCCGCTCCATGGTCGAGGCGCCCCACAAAACCCCGGCGGTCGAATCACGTCGTGATCGCGACCAGTTGGCCGACGAGCTCACCCCGCCGCTCGATCTACCGATCGTGCGCAACGGTCGCAAACGTCAACGCACGGTGCGTCGCTCGACGGTGATCTACGGGCTCGGTCTGCACAGCGGTCGGCGGACCGGGATGGTGCTCCAGCCGCTGCCGCCCGATAGCGGCATCCACTTCCTCACCCTGCCGTCCGAACGGGTGATCCCTGCGCATGTCGCGCAGGTCGCCGACACCGACTACGCCACCACCCTCGGGCCCCAAGGCGAGCAGATCAAAACCGTCGAACACCTGCTCAGCGCCCTGCACGCCAGCGGCATCACCAATCTCTTGATCAAAGTTCACGGTGAGATTCCGGTGCTCGACGGCTCGGCGGTCGAGTTCTGCAACGTGCTCGAAGAAGCCGGCGTCGAGATCCAGCGTCCTCAACGCCGCGAGCTCGTGGTCGATCGCGAATACCGTGTCGGTAGCGGTGACAAAAGCCTCACCCTCGAGCCCTACGACGGCTTCACCGTTTCCTACCATCTGCGCTACCCGGCGCCGATCGGCGAGCAGATCCATAGCTTCGATATGTCGAGCTACGAGCTCTACAAAGAAGAGATCGCACCGGCGCGTACCTTCGGCTTCGTCAAAGACATCAAAATGATGTCCGAGCTCGGTCTCGCCTCGGGTGGGCGTCTCGACAACTTCATCCTGGTCGGTGAAGACAACGTCATCAACACCGAGCTGCGGTATCCCGACGAATTCGTCCGGCACAAAATCCTCGACATCATCGGCGACCTCTACCTGCTCGGCTATCCCATCCGTGGCAAAGTCACCGCGCGTCTCACCGGCCATCGCGACAACATCGCCATGCTGCGCGCCATCCTCGCGACCAACACCGCTACCGTCGGAGTCTGAGAAAGAGGGGAGAGGGTACGTCGAGGGAGCGAAGAGCGAGCACGCCCAGAGATTGCGTGCGTTTGCGCGCCGCAGCCGACGGGCTGGTGAGATATGTGGGCTTAGCTCGACGACTTCGGACTCTTGCGTCCGCCCGCCGACACCCCACCGTCGGCGACGATCGACTGCCCGGTAATAAAACTGCTGCCGTCCGAGCATAGCCAGAGCGCCGCCTCGGCGATCTCCCGTGGATTCGCCAACCGCTCGAGCGGAATCGTCGACGCGCGTTGCGCACGGTCCTCGGCGTCCGGATAAATCGTCCGCAGCATCTCCGTATCCGTACTGCCCGGGCTCACCACATTGACCCGAATCCCGCGCTCGGCGTATTGAATCGCCGCCGCCTTCGTCATCCCGATCACCCCGTGCTTCGCCGCCGTATAGCTCGCCGAACGCGGCGTGCCGATCACCCCGGCGATCGACGAACAATTCACGATCGAGCCGCCGCTCGACTGCAACATCGCCGCGATCTCATACTTCATACACAGCCACGTGCCCTTCAGATTGACTGCCACCACCTCATCGAAATTCTGCTCCGACGCCTCGTGCAAACGAAACATCGACCCGCCAAAAAAACCCGCATTGTTGAAAGCGAAATCCAAACGGCCAAAGTGACGCAACGTCGCGTCCACCGCCGCCTCCACCTGATCACTCACCGTCACATCCGTGCGAACAAACAAACCCTCAGCGCCACCCTCGTGAATCATCGCCACCGTGGCCTCGTGATTCTCCACATTGCGTCCCGCGATCACCACCCGCGCGCCATGCTCCGCGAAAGCCAGCGCCGCCGCGCGCCCGATGCCGCTGCCACCCCCCGTGACCAGCGCCACCCGTTCCTCAAAGTCATAACGTGGGAAAGCCATCCGATCTCCTCGTTCCCGCAAAGCACCATCAAAGAGTCGAATCCACTGAAGTCGATCGCATGGGCGATCCGTCGGACTATACCCCGGTAGAACAGGTGAGGACGTGCTTCACCCGTATCGACGGAGAGTAGCCGAGAAGCCGGCTACTCTCAGTGGTCGCTGGTCATGAAACCTATGGCGGAATCCACGGCTTTTTCTAGAGACGAGTAGGTAGTGAGGTGGGGGTAGAGCTTCACAACCGACCACAGGTAGTTTCGCCCCAGCGCATCGTATTCGATATGTACGAATGCCGGTTTGTCAGCAGCCGCCAGCCATCCCAATTCGCATCGAGCGGCGAGAGAAAGCGATGGCTCGGCACCTCCTCGGAGATGAAAGATGATGCATCTGGCGTCTTCCAGGGCTCTGTGCTCTTCCGCAACGAGAATATCGATCAACTCCTGGTGGGTGTCGCCGTTGTCGTGGGTGATCGAATCCCAGCGCGTATCGGTCGGGTCATGCCACGGGATCGAAGCCGTCTCGAGGCGGTTCTTGCACGCTTGTCGCCATGCCGTACCCGCGGTGCCGTAGAGACCCACGAACGAACCCGGAGGATGACGTGGCAACGTCATGACTTGCCGTCTTGGTCGACCGTATTCTTCTTGGCTTCGAACTTCGCGGCGGCGGCTTCTCTTTCAGGGTTCAGCAGGTACGTGATCCGGTCTGTGGGCATGGCGAGAAAGTTCACATAGAGACGGATCGCCCGCGCTCGGAACTGAGCTCGGATGGCGGTAGATCCAATAAACCAGGCACCGAAAGCGACGGCAAGAAACAAGACGATTTGAGCCGGGAGATGAAGGTGTGACCCGTAGACGAGGAGTCCGTAAAGCAGAGCCAACATCAAGGAGATGCTGGTGATGCCGAGGGATTTTGCCGAATCGACGTAGTGGCGCGTATCGGTCGGGTCGATGCCGCCCAATATCTCGTAGAGGAGATAGTCGCTCGGTTCAGATTCGCTTTCTAATTCGCTCGGCCGGAGCCTCTCCAACAGGGGTTCTTCATCGAGTCGTTTGACCACGGCTTGTCGGAGCGACTCGAGGGCCTGCCCCTCGGTAATGGCTGCTCCATCTTTTGTCGAGACCTTCCACCGTCTGGTCCACGGATCGAAGTTCTTTCGTAACCAATTATCGAAAACCACTTCTTGCACCATCGCGAGACCATAGCTCATGCCGATGATGATGATGGCGACGCCCGCGAAGGAAATGTTGCCGGTGCCATCGAGTCCTTCTTTGAGGAGCTGTAGCCCCGCTTTGATCCGCTCGGTGGCCTGAGTGCCGGTCAACTCGGCGAGTAGAAGGTCTACCAGGCCCACGAGTACAAAAAGGGTGACAGAAGGGCCAATACTGCGACGAATCAGTCCTTCGACTGTTTGGAGAACCTTCTCCATGATTTACCTCCGAGAACCTACGAACGAATCAAATAAACCGAATGGATATCTCACTTCCAGTATACCGTGCAGATCGTACGCAGCGCCTGCCAAACGCCCTGGCCGGCGATAGGCTGAGCCTCGCGCTCAGCTCTCTGGTCGCTTGACTCTCGACTGCAACTCATACGACTACGCTGAGTACCGGTACAGGAGCCCATCAAGGGGAGAGGGGAGAGGGGAGAGGGGAGAGGTGCGTGCCCTTACGCTTCTGCGGCCTCGGTTCGCACCGACGAATAGAGGATCTACACCCACGCCACGGGTCGAGCGATCGAACTCGAGTCTCGTGCCACCGTAGTTCGAGTAGTGGTCGGCAATCGAGCCGGGACACTCTCCTGGAGGGCAATCATGTTTTTTATCGAGTGGTTCATCCGCACCGCTTTGGTACGGGCCAGCCCATGGCTCGAGGAGGAGGGGCCCTGAGCCGGCGACGCGAGAACCCGGGCTCTGGGCCCGGGTTCTCGGCTGGCAGTCTTCGACGTGCCTACGGAACGGTCTGATCAGTTGCTACAGGCGGGGTAGGGGTTGAGGCCCGGGGGATAGAGCGGGGAGATCTGCTGACAGTCGTCGGCTTGGCCACCGGTTTGGGGTAGGCCGAAGAAGTTGGCCGGACACACGGTCTGCACGGTTTGCATCATGCCGCGGTCTTCGTGACCGAGGAAGTGGCAGTGGAGGACGAAGGCGCCGGTGTAGTCGTCGTAGCGTGTGCGCAGCTTGACCTCTCGGATCTCGGTGGTGACTGCGGTGGTCGGTAGGGCGATGGTGTCCATCCACGGATAGGGTGGCTGGTAGTCAGTGGGATCGCTGATGATGGTTTCGCCGGTGTCGTTGTTCACGGTGACGTTGCCGTCTTTCCTTATGAGCTGAAACGGGTTGGTGTGGATGTGGTGCGGATGGCCGATCGAGTCTTGGTTGGTGATCGTCCATTCCTCGGCGGTGTCGAGGACCGGGCTTTGATTGACACAACCACTTTGGAATTGCTCGCCATCGATGAAGAAGGCATTCGGCTGGCCTCCCACGGGGCCGCTCATGCTGTACGCGACGCTCCGATAGCCATCGACAGTGTCGATGTCGGCGAGATAGTAAGGCATCGGTGGCCACTCGCTCGTTGTTGGCAAATTCATGGTCGGCGATTCACCGACCAGCTCGATCGCGAAGAGGATCTCGGTCGTGGTGTCGGCCGCGGTGATGTCGGCGTCGAGCTGACGGAGCTCCGTGAGGGTCACGGCGAGCTTTTCGCGAATGCCATCGGCGCGTGCTTTGACCCGCTCACGGATTCGTTCGGGAAGGTGACCGATCACCCGGTGGCCGACGTAGTAGAGCCGGCGGGTCGAGGTGTCTTCCGCTTCGGGTGCCTTGATCAGGTAGTCGATCCGGTTGCCGGGTGACAGTGTCCAGGAGCCGTTCGTGGTCAACGGCTGACGCTCGTAGTTTTCCGGCGCGAACTGAATGCCATCCTGGGCGATCTGCGTCACCTCGAAATCGTCCGGAAAGGTGATGTTGAGCTGTGCCGAGGTGTTCATCGTGGCGCCGATCATGCGCCAGCGCTGCACCTCGCCGTATTTCATCGTCACTGTGGGGATCAGCTGGCCGTTGACCAGCGGATAGGGTGGCTCACCGGGCGGCAGTGGCCGCTGATAAAACGGCAGGCTCTCCTTGGCCTGGTGTACCACGAGCAGCTTCTCGAAGGCGTCGAGCGAGGTCGCATTCGCTGGATCGACGCCGTAGTAGCCGTACAGAAAATCGTCGAACGGTCCCTCGATCAACAAGGCACCGGCCATGCCGTTGCCCACCTGGAGCGCGGTCGAGCCGTGTTTGTGTGGGTGATACCAGTGCGTACCGGGCGGCTGATTCCACGGCACCTGAGGGACGTCGATCGGGTAGGTACCGACCGCGACATCGTAGTCGTTGGCTGGTGGCGGATTCTGCTGATTCGACGAGTAGAGTGACAGCAGAACGAAGTCCTGAAACGGTTGAGGTGAGAAATGGCTGCCGTGGAAGTGGAGGTTGGTGATGTCGGCACCGTGAAAGCAATTCGGTGCCTCTTGAGGGACCTCTACCTCGACACAGCTGGCAGTAGGATCGCTGGTACAGGTATGAAGACCCGTGTCACTGCTGTACGCGCATTCCTCCGCCGTATTGGTCGAACAACCCAGATACGAGGCCGGTTCACACTCATGTGCCGGCAGTGGGTTGTGGGGAAGCTCGTTCGCCAGGGTGATCTTGATCCGGCTCCCTGTTTTGGTCACCTCGTTGCCGCCGTCGGGTGGCAACGCCGGATTGAGCAAGTAGGTCTTGTTTACTCGGAGCGTCGGTCCGGGAATGCCATACACCGGGCTGGTACCGTAGCCATAGGTTCGCAGGTCCATGTCGGTCATCTGACAGTCGGTCGGCACGTTCTGATCTGTCGCGATCACCACCGGCTCGGTATGCGATCGCGACTGTACGGTGAGCCGTGTGTCGAGCACGGCACCATCGCCCACCGCGGACAGCACGGGAGGCATCACGAGTGGCTGGTGGGTCGGACAATCGCCGACCGTGCCGACCGCGCGCGCGGCGAGCTGCGCGGCCAGAGCCTTGGCACCGGTGGGTGCCGGAGTGTCGTAGCTGGTCGGGGTACAGCCGGTCAGTGGAATGAGGATGAAGGCCACGGTCAGCGTAACGAGGCCGCGAACGAGTATTCGTTGCATGAGTTTCGATACCTTTTTCATGACATGGTGGACTTGCACGACTTGGTCGTATTTCTCCGGCCACATCGGTTGATTTTTCTTCTTCCTGTTTACTCTAGCGCAATTTGAGCGAAATTTCTGGTCCCAATCTTGGCGCGGCCGTGTAAAGCTCTGGGTATGACGCGTGTCCGAGGTCGGCTCAGCGGTATCCTTTTGCGCTGCGGTGCGTAACAGTAGACTGCTGTCGAAAACCTGGAAAGGAGGCTGCGGTGCGGCGATTTGGTTGGATGGTGTGGTTGTTGTTGCTGTTGCCGGCGTTGGTGTTGGCGCAGGCAGGGGAGAAGGAGAGCTCGGAAGAGGAGAAGGATCCGCCGAAGATGTCGGCTGGGACGTTCTCGAGTTTCGAGCTTCGCGGCATCGGGCCGGCGTTGATGTCGGGTCGGGTGTCGGATATCGCGATCGATCCGCGGGATCAGAGCACGTGGTACGTCGGCGTGGGCTCGGGTGGTGTGTGGAAGACGACGAATGCCGGTACGACGTGGACGCCGATCTTCGATGCCCAGTCGGTGTATTCGATCGGCGAGATTACGCTCGATCCGCAGCGCCCGGACACGGTCTGGGTGGGCTCGGGTGAGAATGTCGGCGGCCGACACGTGAGTTTTGGCGATGGCATTTATCGCTCTCGTGATGGCGGTCAGTCATGGGAAAACCTCGGGTTGGAGAATTCGGAGCACATCGGCTCGATCGTGGTGCATCCGGAGGATTCGAATGTGGTCTGGGTCGCGGCGCAGGGTCCGCTTTGGTCACCGGGTGGTGATCGCGGTGTGTTCAAGACCACGGATGGTGGTGAGACCTGGAACAAGGTGCTCGGTGGTGAAACGCCGGACGAGGAGAGCTACACCGGCGCCAACGAGGTGGTGATCGATCCGGCGAATCCGGACGTGCTCTATGCAGCTCTGCATCACAAGTTCCGTGATGTCGCGGCGTTGATCAACGCGGGTCCGGAGTCGGCGATCTACAAGTCGGTGGACGGTGGTGAGAATTGGCGCAAGCTGTCGAACGGTCTGCCCGGCGAGGACATGGGCAAGATCGGTCTGGCGGTTTCGCCGCACAATTCGGACGTGGTCTACGCGACGATCGAGCTGGCGGCGCGCGAAGGCGGCTTCTATCGCTCGACGGACGCCGGTGAGTCGTGGGAGAAGCGTAACGATTACATCTCGGGTGGCACGGGCCCACACTACTACCAGGAGATCTTCGCCGATCCGCATCGCTTCGATCGGGTCTACCAGATGGACGCGCGGATGCGCGTGACCAATGATGGCGGGCTCAATTTCGAGGTGCTCGAGGGTGATTTCAAGCACGTCGACAACCACGCCCTGGGGTTCGATCCGGATGATCCGGATTATCTGCTGGTCGGTTGTGACGGTGGTCTCTATGAGACGTTCGACAACGGCGATACCTGGAAGTACGTCGCCAACCTGCCAGTGACGCAGTTCTACAAGGTCGCGGTGGATGTCGACGCGCCGTTCTACAACGTCTATGGCGGTACCCAGGACAACAGCACCCAGGGTGGTCCGTCGCGGACGTCCAATATCCACGGCATTCGCAATAGCGATTGGTTCTTGACCCTGTTCGGCGATGGTCACCAGCCGGCGACCGATCCGGAGAATCCGGACATCGTCTATTCGGAGTGGCAGCAGGGCAATATGGTGCGCTACGACCGCAAGACGGGCGAGATCGTCTACATCCAGCCGCAACCGGGCCCGGGTGAGCCGGCCGAGCGGTGGAATTGGGATTCGCCGATCATCGTCAGCCCGCACGATCCGGCGCGCATCTATTTCGCTAGCCAACGCCTGTGGCGTTCGGACGATCGTGGTGACAGTTGGCGGCCGGTGTCGGGCGACCTGTCGCGCGGTGAGGATCGCTTGACCCGACCGATGATGGGTCGCGTGTGGAGCATCGACGCGGCGTGGGATCTGTGGGCGATGTCGTATTACGGCAACATCACCTCGATCTCGGAGTCGCCGGTGGTCGAAGGCCTGCTCTACGCCGGTACCGACGACGGTCTGGTGCAGGTCAGTGAAGACGGCGGTGAGAATTGGCGTCAAGCTGGTGCCTTGCCCGACGTGCCCGAGTACGCCTTTGTCAACGACATCAAGGCCGATCTGCACGACGCCGACACCGTCTACGTCGCGCTCGACCATCACAAGTCGGGTGACTACCGGCCGTTCTTGTTGAAGTCGGCCGATCGTGGCGTCACCTGGACGTCGATCGCCGGTGATCCCGAGGACGGTGGCATTCCGGACAAGCATCTGGTGTGGCGTCTGGTCCAAGATCACGAGAAGCCCGAGCTGCTCTTCGTGGGTACCGAGTTCGGCGTTTTCTTCAGCGTCGAGGGCGGCAACTCGTGGATCGAGCTCAACGGTGGTGTGCCGACGATCGCGTGGCGCGATCTGGCGATCCAGAAGCGTGAGAACGATCTGGTCGGCGCGACCTTCGGTCGTGGCTTCTACATCTTCGACGACTACACCCCGCTTCGCGAGGTCTCCGAAC
>JBCDBH010000020.1:0-32176 GCA_039184055.1 Acidobacteriota bacterium | reverse complement strand
GCAATCTCTGGGCGTGCTCGTTCTTCCCTCCCTCGACGTACCTCGGGTACGCCTACGGTCGCTCATCCCTGCGCTGCCCAGATCTCACGCACCTTTCCACACCTCGCTACGACGTTTGGTGAGCAAGGCGGGCTAGGATAACGAGATGGCTCGGATGAAACGTCGTTTTCCGCCATGGCTGACAACAAACCGATTCCTCCATGTATGCACGCTCGGCGTCGTCACCACCCTGGTCGGCTGTCTCGAGCCGGCCTGGCTGGACGAGCAACATGATCTGATCGCCACCTTTCCCCACGCTACGGTCGACACCGAGATGGGACTCATCGACTTCGGCACCCCTGCCGCGCGTCCACGACTCGGCGCCGGCTGGTCGTGGGACGAAGCCAACGAGTCGACGACCTATGTGTGGGGCACGGGCGACGTCTCGACCTTGGATCTCTATCTGAGCGCAATCCGTGATCTCGACGCGACGATCACCGGTTCGGCGTTTCGTGATCCCGGCGCACCGCGGCAAGAGGTGACCGTGGTGCTCAACGACGAGGACATCGCCACGCTCGACCTGAGCACGGGCGACAGGCATGACTTTCGTCTACCCGCCGAGACACAACGTCGAGGCCGTAACACCCTCGAACTGCAATACGCGTACGCGCGGGCTCCAGCGAACGTTGGTGTGTCGACGGATCGACGCCAGCTCGCCGTCGCCTGGCAGCGGCTCGAGATCCGTGAGCTGATCGACGTTCAACCACCGAGGATCTGGAACGACGAGCTCTTTCTACCGTTCGGAAGTGAGGTGCACTACCACTTCGAGCTTCCGGGCCCGGGAAGCTCGATTTCGGTCGATACACTGGCACGCGCGCGGGGTGAAGGAGCGCTCGAAGCCACGTGGCGACTCGACGATGGCACCGAGGTCCCGGCGCCCTGGACGGGCGAGTACGCTTCGACGTGGTTCACGCCCGACATCGACTCGGTAGTTCCGATCCGTCTCACGCTGCGTGCCATCGGCGATGCTGGACCCGATCAAGGCATGCGGATCACCACCCTGACGGCTACGATCCGCCAGCCATCTGGCCAGGCCACTCTTTCGAGTGCCCAGAAAACGCCAAGCCTAGTTGCCGGACAAGGCGAAGAGCCACGCGCGCGACACAACGTCGTCGTGTACCTCGTCGATACGCTGCGCTCCGACCGACTCGGCTGTTACGGCGGTCCCTCGCCGTCGCGCTCACCGCGTCTCGACGCCTTCGCGGAAGACGCCGTGCTCTTCACCCGCGCCGTCGCCCAAACCTCATGGACCAAACCCGCCGTCGCCTCGGTCCTCACCGGTCTCGGCCCGATGCTTCATGGCGTCAATACACCGGATCACGCTCTTCCCGACAGCGCCCTCACCCTCGCCGAGATGCTCCAAGAAAATGGCTATCGAACCGGTGGCTTCGTCACCAACGCCCACATCACCGAGGAATCGGGATTCGCGCAGGGATTCGAGCACTTCAACTATCGTCCTCTGCTCGCCGATGACATCGGCGCCGCCGCGATCGACTGGCTCGACCAGGCCACCACCGACCAGCCCTTCTTCCTCTACCTCCACACCATCGATCCTCACGCGCCGTTCGAGCCCAAGCCGAGCTATCGGAACCTCTTCGCCGAGATCGACGACCCGTCCCTGGGCAGCGTCGCGCACATCCGCGCCGTCGCCGATCGCGGCGCGCACGCCTTCGCTCCCGACGATGCCGTCAGCCAAGATCTTCTCGCCCTCTATGACGCTGAGATCGCACAAAACGATGCTGCCTTCGGTGACCTCCTTGACGCCCTCGACTCCCGAGGGCTGAGCGAGAGCACCATCGTCGTCTTCCTCTCCGACCACGGCGAGGCCTTCTTCGAGCACGGCGTGCTCGGGCACGGATGGGACCTCTACCGCGAAACCCTCGACGTGCCCTTGCTC
Organism: Acidobacteriota bacterium; assembly: GCA_039184055.1. Classification (GTDB taxonomy): domain Bacteria; phylum Acidobacteriota; class Thermoanaerobaculia; order Multivoradales; family J023; genus JBCDBH01. The sequence continues at coordinate 30,240 of JBCDBH010000020.1, read as the reverse complement.
ATGCGTGTCCCCGACGGCCCACGCGGCACGACAGTCGACACCCCCGTCCAGCACATCGACCTCGCCCCCACCCTCCTCGGCCAGCTAGGCATCTCCCTTCCCACACCGCTCGAAGGACGCGACCTGGGTCCCCTCCTGATGGAACACGCGGTCGCCCACACGCCTCTCCACGCCTACCTCACCTACGAAGGCAGACGTGGCGCCAGCGTGATCTACCGTGGCAAAAAACTCATCGAGCCCCTGAGCGCCGACTTCGCCGCCGGCCCCGAGCTCTACACCGACCGTCTCGACCGCATCGATCGCGCCGGCGAGCTTTCGGTGTGGACAGGGCTTCTCAGGCAGCTCGGCCGAGCCGAGCTGAACAAACTCGGTACTGGTCTCACCAGCGAAAGCGACGAGCTCGATGAGGAACGACGCCGTCAGTTGGAAGCGTTGGGGTATTTGTGAACTAGCGCGATAAATCTGAGCGTATCTTCAGATCGATCATTTGGCGCTCAAAAGCCTCTGGAAGGAAATGATAACGGTTCGACCCGCAACGGCACTTTTCAGGCGCGTCTGGAGGTAGTGCCCCAAAACGTCGAAGGTCACGACGAGCTCGTTCCGCGTCATCCCGAAGAGTTCGAATCTGCCTCATGACTTTGCCAAACAAGCGCAGATCACGGTTTCGTAAGAGATCCGCCAAGTGCAGAAGGTCCTCAATCTCTTCACTGAAACGAGAGAGCAGGTTTAGACGATCCGTGATGAGCTCCCGGCGTAAGCGTCGTCGTTCGACCTTTCGAGGGTCATCAAGCTCATAGGAACGATGGGTGTAGTGAGCATCTCGATCGCCAGCGACGGGTCGTAGCTCATCACCCGTCGCGACGAAATGCTCGCTCCATGCATCTCGGGTCGGATCGAGAAGACGTGCGCCATTTGATTCACGAGGACGAGCCGATCGAGATCGGTTGCAGAAACGACAGGCGTACAAGCAGTTTGAATAGTCACCTGCTCGAGACGAATCGGCCTTCCGTGTAATCGCATGCTCGACCGTCGTAACACCGAGACCCTCACCCGTTTGACCGGCGAAGAAGTCGGCCTCGTGCAGCAAACAAAACGCGCATGTAAAACCGAAATCCCACCGCAGACATGCTCGGTATTGAGCCCAGGCCCGCGTGGGCTTGGGCTCATGTCGACGGCGAATTGGAATCCGAGGTGGTCGTGTCCGAGGCGGTAATATCTTCAAGCTCTCGTCTCAACTTACGTGCGTTTTCTAGAATCCTCTGTCCCGCGTCGATCGGCATTTCAAGGCTGGCTTCGAAGCGTTGTCGATACTGCTCTGCTTCGATCCGCTGAAGCGAACGAAGCTGACTCCAAAGCTCGTCAATTTCGACTCGGTTCGAGTCTTCAGCTGTAGTTTCCGCCAAGATGATAATCCGATCGTATAGGTGTTCGATCCGCTCTTCAATGCTCTCGGAAAGCCTCGTGGACTCTGGCAAGGCCTCGGATTTGAACGCGGAACCGATCTCGGGTTCGCGTTCAGCGGCCTTGCGATCACTAGCGATGTCGGTTTCGTACATCACGGCCTCGTTCTCGTAGCTCTCTGAAATCTCTATGAGTGCCTCGTGAATATCAGCCACGACCAGCTCAAGCTCATCGCGTTTGTTCGCAACACGAGATTCTGGATGCTTGATCGAAGAAACCGGCTCGACCTGTCGGTACATTTTTTCGCGAGTCGCGAGATGAGTTTGAATGGCTCGCCGTAACAATTGCTCGGTGACTTCAGCCAGCGTTCGGCCGATACGTTCATTCCCCGGACCGCGCAATTTGTCTTCACTACTTCCTTTGATCGGTACTCGGTGGGCCTTGGCTCGACGATGCCCCGATCGGCGGTTTTCCTTCCCGGGTTTAGGTCCCACCACGATTGTCCTTTCTCGATCTTTCGGCATGACCAAGGACCGGTCACACACGACAAATTTAACATATATCTTTGGTGTATCCGCGTCAGTTGCAACAGGCCGATCCGAGTAAACCAATAGAGTTCAGCGAGCGATTTCGTTTACGACTCGATAGGCCGAGGCCGCGGCGCCATGCACGGTGCTGGTTTGGAAACGCGGCCCAAAGGCCTCTCCCGCGAAGTAGACCTTGTCATCGAGCGGCGCGTGGAGAATCTCCTGCTCTTCGTCGTCGAGCCACCAAATATCCGAGTAGGCACCGCCGATGTAGGGCTCGTTTGTCCAGTTTTGATAAGCGTGCGATTCGAAGGTCGCCGACGCTTGGCCATCGAACATCCCATCGAGCTCTGAGAGCACTTTTTCAACGACTTCTCGCTCGTCGAGACCCTTGTAGCGCTCGGCCATGCTTCCCACGACCAGATAGCCGAGGATGTGGTCCGTGGCGTCTTTTCCGAACGCCGCGTCGTAGACGCCCACTTCGCCATCGTCCGTATCGAAACGGATCAGGTCAGGATAGAACTTCTCGGAAAACTTCATGAAGAGCTTGAAGCCAGGCGAAAAGCCGATCTCGTCGATGGCTGCAGTCTTCTCTTCGGAAAGCTCGGGAATGAACCGGATCATCTCCTCTTGCAGGACATGGATCGACACGGTCACGATCACCCGATCCGCGACATGGCTTTCACCGGTTGTGGTCCGCACGACGATCTCTTCACCTGCATAATCGATCTCGGTGACGGGCGATTCGAGGATCAGATTGTCGATCACGTCGGGAACGATGAAGTCATCGAAAAAGTCGAACCACGTGCTCCATTTGTATTTGTTTTGGGGATACACCGCGTCGAGCAAGCGATACGCCCATGCCGGGTCCTGGACCAGCTCGTCGCCATCCCAGAGGTAGTTGTCCAGCGGCGTGTACGAGATCGTCTCCACGCGCTCCAGGACACCTGGGTCCTGAACCAAGAGACCGAGCACATCCGCTGGCTGATGGATCCACTCCGCACCCATGTCGATCGGGAATTCGGCGAGGTCCGACCGCCTCATCATGCGTCCACCGTAGCGATCCGACGCTTCGAGGATGGTGTAGTCGATACCGTAACGCTCGAGCACGTAGCCAGCCGTAAGACCCGCCGCGCCGGCCCCAACCACGATGACGCGACCCTCGAAGTCGGGGTCGATGAAAACGAATGCCTCACGACCGTCAGCCGAGTCGCTGAACCACCATAGAGCGCCGATCACCACCAAGATGGCAAGAGCACCGAAGACGAAGCAGCCGAGCGCGATGCGTTTCATGACCGCATACCCCGACGCTAGAGCAACTCGAGGTTGGCGTATTTCGCCACCAGCTTGCGACGCCCTTTGCCTTCGAAGATGCAGATCAAACGCATGGTGTCGCCACTGCCTTCGATATCGATGATCTTGCCGGTACCGAGGCTAGCGTGACGGACGCGGCGACCTTTGCGGAGCGCGCCGGCACCAGCGTTGGGAGTGTCGTAGACGACCCGACGCTCACCTCGTGGCGGGCTGGGCGACGAGCCACCGCGACCGCTCGATGAAGCACCGGCGGGCACGGGACGTTTGAAGAAGCTGTAGACGTCTTGCGCTTGGCGGACGGGTACGCCGGGTGGCGTGCTGAAGCTGGCGGCTTCTTCGATCTGCAGGAAGCGCGGCGGGATTTCGCTCAGGAACGGGGACGGCAGCTGATCTTGCCACCGCCCGGCGACGCGACGACGACGCGCACAGCTCAAGAAGAGACGGGTCTCGGCGCGGGTCATGCCGACGTAGAGCAGACGACGCTCTTCTTCGATGTCGGCGCTGTGCTGTTTGGCGTTGAAATGGGGCAGGATTCCGTCTTCGAGCCCGCCGATCGCCACCGCGCCGAATTCGAGGCCTTTGGCGCTGTGCAGAGTCATGAGGGAGACGCTGCCCCCTGGGTCGAAGTCATCGGTATCGCTCACCAAGGACACGTGGTCGAGAAAGGCGGTGAGGGAATCGTCACCTTCGGCCAGGGCTTCGAGCGAACCGACGGCGGCACCGCTACCGTAACCCCGCTGCTCGGCGAAGCTCTGGGCGGCGTTGAGCAGCTCGTCGATGTTCTCGCGTCGCGTCTGGCTGTCGGGATCGTCTTTGTCGTACAGCTTGGCGTAGCCGGTGGTGTCGAGAATGTGACGCAGCAACGCCGGCAAGGGCAGATGCTCGGCTTCATCGATCATGCCCTTGAGCAGATCGCGAAACGCCAGGAGCGCGGTGGCACCTCGTTTGGAGATGCCGTCGAGATCACCGGCGAGGAGGATGTCCCAGGGTGTGGTGCTGGTCCGCTCGGCACGCGCTTCGAGCAGCTCGCGGGTGGTTTTGCCGATCCCGCGCGGCGGCTGGTTGAGCACCCGTGAGAAGGAGAGGAAGTCACGTGGGTTGCGGAGCACGCGGAGATAGGCGATGAGATCTTTGATCTCGGCGCGCTCGTAGAAGCGCAGGCCACCGACGACGTTGTATTGGATGCGACGACCGAGCAGCTCTTCTTCGAACGCACGGGTGGCGGCGTTGGTGCGAACGAGGATGGCGCTATCGCCCAGGGGCACGTCGGTGCTCTGGATGGCGTTGACCACCCAGCGCGCCTCGTCGACCTCGTCTTTGCCACGATAGAGCACGATCTTGGTGCCCGCGCCCCGGTCAGTCCACAGGGTCTTGCCACGACGGCCGGTGTTGTGCGCGACGACGGCCCCGGCGGCATCGAGGATGTTCTGGGTGGAGCGATAGTTCTGCTCGAGCTTGCGAATCGCCGGATCGGGAAAGCTACGTTCGAAGTCGAGGATGTTGTCGAGCTCGGCACCACGCCAACGGTAAATGCCCTGGTCTTCGTCACCCACGGCGGTGAGGTTGCCACCTGGGCCGGCCAAGGCCTGCACGAAACGCAATTGGGCGTGATTGGTGTCTTGAAACTCGTCGACCAGAAGCCACTCGGCACGCTCACGCATACGACGCCGCACCTGCTCGTCTTCGAGCAATTTCACGCTCAGGTGGATCATGTCGTCGAAGTCGACCCCACCGGCGTCACGGAGCAGCTTTTGGTAGCGCTTGTAGACTTTGGCGACCCGAGTGTGGAAAAAGTCGTCGACCTGTTTGGCGTAGGCGGCGGACCCGATGAGCTTGTGCTTGGCGCGACCGATGGCGCCGAGCACGCTGTTGACCGGAAAGGAGCTTTCGTCGAGCCCTTCTTCCCGCAAGGCACGCTTGATCAAAGCCTTTTGATCGGCGGTGTCGACAATGGCGAAGTCGTGCGTCAGGTCGACCTTGGGGCCCCAACGACGCAACATGACCAGCGCGAGACGATGAAAGGTGCCGACGAAGCACGGCAGCGGATGACGCTGGAGCAATTGCTCGACCCGCTCGCGCATCTCGGCCGCCGCCTTGTTGGTGAAGGTGACGGCGGTGATCGAGCGTGGATCGACTCCACGTTCGCGAACCAACCAGGCGATGCGGTGCGTGATGACCCGTGTCTTGCCGGAGCCGGCACCGGCCAAGACCAGCTGGGGTCCGGTACCGTGCACGGCGGCTTCGTGTTGATCGGGATTGAGGGCGTTGGCGAGATCCACGTTGCGGCCTATTCGACGGTAACGCTCTTGGCGAGGTTGCGAGGCTGATCGACGTCGCAACCCCGACGCACACCGACATGGTACGCGAAGAGCTGCAAGGGAATAACGTTGACGATCGGCTGGAGGAGACGGTGGATCCGTGGCACCTGGATCACCGCGTCACTGACCGCGGCGACCTGCTCGAGATCGTGATCGGTGACCGCGATCACCTGCCCACCACGCGCCTTGACCTCGTGCATGTTCGAGATGACCTTCTCGGCAACGGTCTCGCCGGTGGCGATGGCGATCACCGGGAGCGATTCGTCGATCAGCGCGATCGGCCCGTGCTTCATCTCACCGGCGGGATAGCCCTCGGCGTGAATGTAGGAGATTTCTTTGAGCTTGAGCGCGCCCTCGAGCGCGATCGGGTAGTTGATGCCCCGACCGAGATAAAGAGCGTTCGATGCATTGTGGTAGCGGTGTGCCAGCTCTTTGAGCATCGGCTCGGATTCGAGCACCTCGGCGACCGCCTGAGGCAGGTGCGCCAGCGCTTCGAGCAGCTCGGCACCGAGCTCGCCGCCCCGTCGTTGACGAATGTAGAGCGCCAGAAGGTAGAGCGCTTCGAGCTGGGTGGTGAACGCCTTGGTGGAGGCGACACCGATCTCGGGACCGGCGTGGGTGTAGACGACTCCGTCGGCGATCCGGGTCGCCTGCGCGCCCTGGACGTTGCACACCGCGAGGAGCAGCGCGCCGCGTTCTTGGGCGGCTTCCATCGCCGAAAGCGTGTCGGCCGTCTCACCGCTCTGGGTGATACCGACCGCGAGGACGTTTTCGTCGACGATCGGATCACGGTAGCGATATTCAGAGCCGTAGTCGACCTCGACCGGTATCCGCACCAATTCTTCGATGAGAAATTTGCCGACCAGCGCGGCGTGCCACGACGTGCCACAGGCGAGCAGGTGCACGCGGTCGATCGATGCGAGACGCGGGGCGACCGTTTCGTCGAGTCCGTCGAGGTCGATCTGGCGACGTTCGAAATCGACTCGAGGCCCCAACGTGTCTTGGAGAGCCTGCGGCTGCTCGTGAATCTCCTTGAGCATGAAATGGCGGTAGCCGCCTTTTTCGATCTGCACGAGATTCCAATCGAGCCGTTGCGTACGCCGCTCGACCTCATTGCCTTCGGCGTCCCACACCGTGTGATGCTCCCGCTCGAGACGCGCCAAATCACCGTTTTCGAGAAAGACGACATCACGCGTGTAGGCGAGCAAGGCGGCGGGATCCGAGGCGAGGAAGCGTTCGTTCTCACCGACGCCGAGCAAGAGGGGCGGACCGGAGCGTGCGACGACGATCTCGGGCTCCTCCGAGCCCGTGCCGATGGCGGCAAACGCGTACATGCCCCGTAGCTCGTTGCGCGCCTGATCGACCGCCGCGGTGAGGCTACCGGCCTCGTCGAGCAGCGACGAGATGAGGTTGGCGACCACTTCGGTGTCGGTATCCGAGGAGAAGGTCCAGCCCTCGGCGAGCAAACGCTCTTTGATCTCGAGGAAATTCTCGATGATGCCGTTGTGGATCAGGGCGAGACGGCGTTTGCTATCGAGCACCGGATGGGCGTTGCGCTCGGATGGCGCGCCGTGGGTGGCCCACCGCGTATGACCGAGCCCGTAAAGACCGTCGAGCTGATGCGCTTCGAGCGCCTCGACCAAGCGTTCGAGCTTGCCTTCAGTTTTGACCGCTTCGAGCGCGCCGTTGGCCCGCACCACGACCCCGGCGGAGTCGTAGCCGCGATATTCGAGACGACCGAGACCTTCGAGCAAGAGCGGCACCACCTCGCGGGAGCCCAGATAACCGACGATTCCACACATGTATCGTGCCCTCAGCTACGTTGTTTTCTTGCGCTCGCGCCAGCCCTCGACGTTGCGTTGGCGGGCTCGGCCGACACCCAGCGCCCCGTCGGGAACATCTTGATTGATCGTCGACCCGGCACCCGTCGTGGCGCCGTCGCCGACCCGGACCGGCGCCACCAACATCGTGTCGCTGCCGATGAACGCACCCGCGCCGATTTCGGTGCGATGTTTGCGTTCGCCATCGTAATTGCACGTCACCACGCCGGCACCGACGTTGGTGGCCGCGCCGATGCTGGCGTCACCGAGATAGGTCAGATGGTTGGCCTTGGCGCCCGGTGCCATGGTGGTCTTCTTGAGCTCGACGAAGTTGCCGATATGCACGCCTTCTTCGAGCACGGTTCCGGGTCGAAGCCGGGCGAACGGACCGACGATCGACGCCTCACCGACGGTGGCGTGATCGAGAATGCTGTACGGCTTGACCAGGACGTCGTCGGCGAGCGTCGTGTCCTGCATCCACACGCCCTGATGGATCTCACACCCGCTCCCGATCACCGTGTCACCACGGAGATTGACGTCCGGATGGAGCACCGTATCGTTCCCGACCCGCACGTGGGGCTCGACCGTGGTGCGCTCGGGAGCCAGGATCGTCACCCCCTCGTCCATCAGCCGATCGAGGGTACGACGATTGAGCGCTTGCGCCGCCTGGGCGAGATCGCGCCGCGTGTTGACCCCGAAAGCCTCGCTGATGTCGTCGAGCCCGACCAGGGCGACGCCTTCTTGCGCGGCGGCTCCGAGAGCATCGGTGAGGTAGTACTCGCCCTTGGCGTTGTCGTTGTCGAGCCGACGTAGATGATCGAAGATCGACGGCGCCGGCAAAGCATAGATACCGGCGTTGATGTGCCGAACGGCAAGCTCTTCGGGGCTGGCGTCGGCCGCCTCGACGATCCGGTCCAGGCGTCCACCACCCGCATCGAGCACCCGTCCATAGCGTCCGGGGTCGTCGAGCTCGGCGACCGCCATGGCTCCCCACGCCGCATCGGCGGCGGTGGCCAAAGCGTCCAGCGTCGACGGCCGCAGCAGAGGAACGTCACCCGACAACACGAGAAGCAGCGCGTCACCGTCGACATGGCGCTCGGCTTGTGCCAAGGCGTGCCCGGTGCCGAGCTGCTCGGTCTGCTCCACCCAGGTGATGTCGGTGGCATCGGCGAATTGCTCGCGAATCGCGTCGGCGTCGTGCCCGACGACGATCAGCAGTCGCTCACAGCCGGCGGCGCGCGCGGCGTCGAGCACCCAGGCGAGCATCGGGCGGCTCGCGACCTGGTGTAGAGGTTTGGCGAGGGACGAGCGCATCCGGGTGCCGCGGCCCGCGGCGAGCACTACGGCGATACGGGGTCGAGTCATCTACGAGGCTTCTCCATCGGATCCTATTTCGCCAGTCGATCGTGGCCTCCGTGTGGCGGTCACGAGGCAATAGCGGCGAAGCTTACCAGTCGTGGCGTCGGCTGCACGTCAGGGTCGATCCGATCCTTCGGCGGACTTTCGCATCGCCCGAGCATCTCCGTTAAGATCCCATCATGCAATCTCTATCGATGGTGCTCACGCGCGAAGTCGAGGCGCAAACCGACGTTCTGCGACTCGATGGCGCGGTGACCTATGCCGACGCTTCCGAGCTTCGCCGCCGACTCTTCGCGGCCATCGCCGAGCGCCCGGAAGGCCGGATCGTGCTCGAGCTCGAGGACGTTTCACGCATGGACACGGCGGCCATGGCGGTGCTCGTCGAGAGTCTGCTCGAAACCCGTCACCAGGGCCCACATGTCTCCTTCTGCTCACCGAGCGCCTCGGTGCGCAAGGTGTTCGAGCTCTCGGGCCTCACCGAAGCACTCGATCGCTGCTACGGCTGTCTCGGTGACGCGCTGGCGGACACGTCGGTCGCCTGCGGCTGCGAGTAGCGCTTGTCCACCCCAGCGCGAGCGACGCTCACGGAGCGAGTGGCCACCGTCGGCTCCGGTGTCGAGAGCGAGCTGGCGAGCATCGGGCGGCTCGCCCAACTCGCTGGGCGGGTGCTTGAGCTCGCCATGATCGGACCCTTGCGTGGCGAGCGCGTGCGAGTGCGCGCCATGATCGAACAGATCGGCCGCGCCGGCACCGGCACGTTGCCTTTGGTGGCGCTGATCGCATTCCTCGTCGGCATGATCCTGGCGCTACAATCGGCGCATCAGCTCGCCCAGCTCGGTGTCGTGCAGCTGGTCGCGGATCTGGTCGCCATTTCGGTGACCCGCGAGCTGGCGCCGCTGATGACCGCGATCCTGGTGGCCGGGCGAGTCGGTTCGTCGATCGCCGCCGAGCTCGGCACGATGAAAGTCTCCCAAGAAATCGATGCGCTTACCGCGATGGGTATCGATCCCGTCGCCTATCTGGTCGTGCCACGACTCGGCGCGCTGCTCATCGCCGTCCCCTGCCTGACCTTCTTCGCCGACGCCATCGGCATCTTCGGTGGCTCGGTGGTCGGCACATTCGTGCTCGGGCTGGGGCTTCAGACCTATTGGGCCAGCAGTATCGCCGCCTTGTCGTTGGAAGATCTGTGGAGCGGGGTCGTCAAGGCGTTCTTCTTCGGGGGTCTGATCGGTCTGGTCGCCTGTCGACAGGGTCTCGATACACGCGGCGGCGCCAACGAGGTCGGTCGCTCGACGACCACCGCGGTGGTGCGTTCGATCGTGTTGATCATCGCCGCCGACCTCGTGTTCACCGCCTGGTTCTTCGTACGCGAGTGATGACGACCGAAACCGACCCGACCCCGGCGATCGAGATCCGCGGCCTCAAGAAGGCCTTCGGCGCCAAGGTGGTGCTCGATCAGCTCGATCTCCGGGTCGAATCCGGTGAAAGCCTGGTGATCCTCGGAGGCAGCGGTAGCGGCAAGTCGACGCTGCTGCGTTGCATGATCGGCCTCGAGCGTCCCGACGCCGGCAGCGTGCTCCTCCACGGGGTCGATCTCTTCACCGCGTCACGCGAAGAAGCGAGCAAGCTGCGCCAACGCATCGGTGTCGCGTTTCAGGGTGGCGCGCTCTTCGGCTCGATGACGGTGGCCGAGAACGTCGACCTGCCGCTCGCCGAGTTCACCGATCTGCCCGCATCGACCCGGCGGATCGTGGCGCGGATCAAGCTGTCGCTCGTCGGTCTCGAAGACGCCATGGATCGCCTGCCCTCGGAGCTCTCCGGTGGCATGCAAAAACGCGCCGCCTTCGCCCGCGCCATGGCGCTCGACCCGAGCATTCTCTTTTGTGACGAGCCCTCGGCCGGTCTCGATCCGGTCACCGCCGCCGAGCTCGACCAGCTGCTGATCCGTCTACGCGATGTCTTCGGGGTGACGCTGGTGGTGGTAACCCACGAGCTCGACAGCGCCTTTGCCATCGCCGACCGTCTGGCGATCATGAGGGACGGGCGATTCGTGCTCACCGGCCCGGTCGACGAAGTCCGGGCGAGTCAGGATCCGTGGGTGCGCCGCTTTCTCGACCGTGTACCCGAGACATCGCGCAACGACGACAAGCGCTATCGCAAGCTGATCCGTCAGTGGGAGACCGAGCCATGAGTCGATCGAGCGAGATTCGAACCGGATTCTTCGTCGTCATCGGCGTCGTGATCTTCGTCGTCCTCAGTCTGTGGATCGCGGGTGTCAATCCGTGGGGACCGGAGAAGACTCAGCATCGCGTGCTGATGCGTGACGCGGGCGGGGTGCGCGCCGGCGACTCGGTGCGCGTCGCGGGTGTGCGGGTCGGACGGGTGCTGAGCGTCGACTTACAGACCGATCCCGAGTGGCCGGTGGCCTTTCAGATCGAGCTCGACGCGGGTGCGCCGGTGGGCCAAGACAGCCAGGCGTTCTTTGGCAGCGACGGCCTGCTCGGTGCTCGCTTCCTGGCTCTCGAGCCGCTGCGTGGCGGCACCACACCGATTGCCAGCGGCGACGAGTTGCGTGGTGGCAGGGCATCGGCGTCGATCGACGACATGCTGGGGCAGGCCGACCTCGTCATCGAACGCGCCGTCACCCTCCTCGACGAGACGACGATGCTCGTGCGTACGGTCGGCGAGCGGGTCGATCCCCTTCTCGACCGCATCGAAATGCTGGCGTCGGAAGAAAACGCCGAAGAGCTACGCGCCACCCTGAGCACGCTTCGGGCAACGCTCGACGAGGCCGGCCCCAGGCTACCCGCTCTGCTCGACCGTCTCGACCGCACGCTCGCGTCGGTCGAATCGGGAACCGAAGCGGTGCCGGAGATCACCGCCGAGGCACGCGCGCTGCTCACCGACTTGCGTGCCGCCATCGGCCCCGACGGCCGACGTCTCTCCGACCTGCTCGACAGCGCCGACGGCACCCTCGATTCCGCCTCCGGTGCGCTCGGCGCGGTCACCGGCAGCGTCGGTGATCTCGAAGCCACCATGCGCGACCTGCGCGCCACGGCCGACAACCTCGAAGCTCTGACACGCTCACTCGGCGAGCAGCCGAATCGCCTGATCTTTCCGTCCAGAAAAGCGGATCGACGTCCCGGGGAAGGAACGCAACAGTGACCGGCAACCGCTCGTTTCTCATCGCTTTGACCGTGCTCGTCACGTTGACGCTGAGTGCTTGTGGCTCGACGGTACCCACGCGTTATTACCTGCTGGCGCCACCGGCCATGGACGGTGTCGCCGCCGAGAAACACGAAGGTCTGCGTCTCGGTGTCGAGACCTTCGCGGTCGATCCACCCTTCGACCAGAACCGTCTCGTCTATCGGATCGGTGAGCAGGCGGGCGAGGTCGGCTTCTACGAGCACCATCGCTGGGCCGCCGAGACGGGGCGCCTGGTGTCGACGGCGCTCGCCGCCGGTTTGCGTGGGCTCGACGGCCTGGCCACCGCCGAGCCGGCGACCCTGCTCGCCGACTACGACCTGCTGCTCACCGGGCGCGTGATCAGTCTCGAAGAAGTCGATCTTCCCGACCGCCAGGTCGCGCGCCTGGCGGTCGATGTGAAGCTCTACCGTCTCGAAGACGAAGCGATGATCTGGTCGGGATTCTTGACCGCCGAGAGCGGCGGGCAGGCACGGGACGCGTCGGACATCATGCGTCAGATGCAGGAAGCCTTCGCGGATCTGCTGCGCCAGCTTCGCGACGAAATCGGACCGGTGGTCGTCGACGGATCGTAGACAAGACCTCACGAAACCGAAGCCTCAGCCGTCACCTCGCCAGCCGTCCTGAACATGCCAGCCGAGCCCGGCGGCCGCGACCTCGAATCGCTCCGAGGCCAAGCCGATGATGTGGAACGTCCTGACTCGCGTCTGCTCGTCCGCATAGAGCCCACCGAACCGGGTCGCCGCCTCGGCCACCGCTTCCGTCCAGCGTACGCCATCGGCCGTCGCCACCGCGATCAGCTCCCCACCCCGACTTCGGGCCACGGGCACGCCCGAACCCGGTAGGCAGGTATCGAGCTGCTTGCCCTGCTCGTGGAGCCGTACCAGGAAGGCGGTCGAGATGACGAGCTTGCGTGCCTGCGTGCGCGTCTCGACATCGAGGGCACGGGCGAATAGATGCTGACGCCCTTCGACTCCTTTGAGCCGACCCAGGAGATCGAGAAAAGCGGTCTGGAGCGTCAGGCTGAGAGCGGGATTGTCTTCGTAGAGACGAGCCGTGTCTTCATCGAGACCGGCGGCCACCATGCGTTCTCGGTTGCGGATCACGAGCTCGAGCGGATCAGTCTTCCACACCAGATCCATGGCCGTACCGATCTCGCTACTACCCGGAATCTCGGGAAGACTGACGAAGGTCATGCCGAAGCTGGTCAGTCCATCGACCCGCGCCACCCGCGTCACCGCCTGGCGCAACACCTCGTTGTCGGTCGACGGATCGACCTGGAGCTGGGCGTACCAGCGTCGCTCGGCGCTCGAGATCCTCAGATACTTGCGCCCTTCCTTCTTGGCCAGCTCTTCGACTTCTTCTTGGGTGATCGCGGGCTCGTCCGACTCGGTGGCATCACCTTCGACATCCTCGTCTCGCCGTTCGGCGAGGTAGTCCTGAGCGTCGTCCCGAAACTCCCTGACTTTGAACCTCGTCCGCTTGTACCAGCGGCCGATTCCTCGCGGAATGCCTTTTACGGTTTCGGCGGGCTTGTCGAGAAAGTCCGCGACCAGCTCGAGCGGCGCGGTGATCGATCGTTCGACCGCGTCGAGAAAGACCTCGCTTCGCGATACTTCCTCGAGCTGGGCGAGCGCGGCGATTTCGCGGATACGGATTTCCACCTCGGCGCGCCCTCGTGCCTCGAACGTACCGAAGCGGCTTTCGACCCGATACGTGTTGTCGAAGCCATCGTTGATCGCGTCGGCGGCAACGGTCCAGTCGGTGCCCTGCATCATCGCCGACGGCAGGTAGTCACTCGCGGCAACCGAGCCGGTCGCCTCGTACTCCGGCGCCGAAGCACCCACTGCCGACACCAGCGCGAGAAGCGAACCGAGCAAGGCCAGAGCGGTCCCGTGCTTCATGTCAGGGCTCCAGAACCGTGTCGATGGACACCCGGGTCGCCACCCACTGTCCGGCGGCTGGCCGATCGGTGGCCAACTCCATGGCGTGCCAGCTGCCCGACATCCGCCCTTCGGCGAGCGCTCCTTCGATCGCTCCCACCTTGCCGTGCTCGGAGTCGACGAGCTCGAGCTCGAGATGATCCCCGGCGAACTCTCCCCGCACCGAGCCGTGACGCCCATTGCTCAGGCGATAGGTCCCTTCGACCAGGCTGCCTCGCTGCACGAGCCCGATCAGACCGTAGAGACCGGTCGTCGAACCCTCGATCCGCCACATACCGCCGACATCGCCCGACGGGCCGACGATCTCGACGCCGAGCGTTTCGACCTCTTGCACCAGCTCTTCGAGCCGCTCCATACGACCGAAGAGTGTCTGACGTGCTTCGGCGGTCTCGGCCGTTCGTTCACATACCAACGCGCTGAGACGTCGGGTTTGATCGTTGAGTCGTAGTAGCTCGGCGGGCGCGACGGCGGGATCGGCCATGGCCGTATCGAGCTGTTCGCCCAGTCGTCTCAGTTCATCGATCGCATCGCGCTCCGCGCCGCGCGCGGCGTCGTAGGCCTGTGCGTCGACGTCGAGCTGTCGCGCTTGAAAGACGAATTCGTCACGGATCTCCACCAGCTCTTCGGTCATGGCCGGCGAAGCGAACAGCGCTCCGATCAATATCGCCATGAGAATCATTGCCGCGCGCATAGGCATCCCTCCACGTAGCCATGTTCGTTATCGTCCGACCCTACTACGACTCGATGATGCGACCACGTCTTGTTCCTCGGACCGGCGCGGGTCCATGGCGGTGCATGCCTCGAGACGTCGAGAAAATCCGCGCCGTCACCGCCGGGCTGGGTGGGATGAGAGTTAGCATGGACCCAGTCATGGAGCAGCTACAGCTGGTCCCGAAAGGCAAGGAGACGCTATGGCCGGAAAGAAGACGAAAGGGAAAAACGCCAAGCAGGCCAAGCTGCCACGCGCGTTCTACGAGGAGAAGCTGCGCGAGCTGCAAGTCGAGTTGGTCAGACTCCAGGAATGGGTCAAGTACTCCGGGGCGAAGATCGTCGTGGTCTTCGAAGGGCGCGACGCCGCCGGCAAGGGCGGCGTGATCAAGCGCATCACCGAACGGGTCAGCCCACGGGTGTTCCGAGTCGTGGCGCTACCGGCCCCGACCGAGCGTGAGAAGACCCAGATGTTCAGCCAGCGTTACATCCAGCATCTGCCCGCCGCGGGAGAGATCGTGCTCTTTGATCGCAGCTGGTACAACCGTGCTGGTGTCGAGCGCGTGATGGGATTTTGCACCCCGGAACAAGTGCAGGAGTTCCTGCGCGCCTGCCCGGCGTTCGAGCACACCATGGTGCGTTCGGGCATTCTCTTGTTCAAGTACTGGCTGACGGTCAGCCCCGAAGAGCAAAAGCGCCGCTTTCGCGACCGCATCGAGGATCCGCGCAAGTACTGGAAGCTCAGCCCGATGGACATCGAATCGCGCCGCCGATGGTACGACTATTCGCGCGCCCGCGACGACATGTTCCTCGCCACCAATACGCTTCACGCGCCGTGGCACATCGTGCCATCCGACGATAAGCGCCGGGCGCGGCTCAACTGCATCTCCCATTTGCTGAGCCAAATCCCCTACGAGCGAGTGGAATGGGAGAGCCCCGAGCTACCTCGGCGTGAGCGTGAGAATGACTACGACGATGTCGCCACGCTCGCCGAGCGCGCGACTTTCGTGCCGGAGATCTACTGATCCCGGCACGATTTCTCGATCAGAAACGGTAGCTCGTCGCCAAGCCGATGATCTGACTGGCGTCGCTCCCGACGTCGACGATCGGACTATCGGCGGCGTCACCGATCACCCTCGAATATCCGAGCAACGCGAAGAGACCCCATCGATCGTTGAAGGAATAGGTGCCGTTGACCGACACACCGATCTCGTAAAACCCAGACGAGGCGGTGTAAACCGGCAACCCACTCGCGAACGAGCCAGCTTCGGTAATGCTGTAGTAGGTGTCGACGAAATCTTCACTTCCATACGGCACGCGTACCGAGAAATCGAGACGCAAACGGTCGCCGACCGGAGTGCCGTAGCTCAGACTCGGCGTCACGACATAGCCATCGTGGACCGACGCGGCATCGACCCGCGCCTCGAGCTGGAGCGTCCACGATGCGCGACTCCCGGGCATGGACCAGCGTCGACCGATGAAGGCGAGCGCTTCGATGGTGTCGTCGATGTCCGGCAGCGCGTTGATCTGGATCAAATCGGTATCGTCATCACGGCCAAACTGAAACGCCGCACCGACGCCTCCCGTCCAGCGACCACGCGTTCGTAGCGCCAAGACGTCCGCCACGATGGAAAGCCCACGCCACGAAAAAATCGTTCCCGACGTGGAGTATTGTGCGCCACCGAACGGTATGGGCCGAAGCTCATCTGAGCCGGGGTATTCGGGAATGAAGCCGACGCCAAAAGCGATGAAATTCGGCGGGCCTCCTGCGTTGGCCGGTGGGCCACCGCCCGAATCCGCTGGTTGTGCCAGAGCCATGCATGGCACGAGCAAGAGGCATGCGAGAAAAAAAGTCTGGATTCGACCCGGCATCATTGGCTCTCCTTGGAGTCACGATACGAAAGATAACGGCGACGAATGTGCCGTGAGGGTGGGGAGCAAGGACGCAAGCGCCATGCAGCCAGTGTTTCGCGTTCGGAAAGGCTTCAGATGCCGCGATCGTCGGAACGGCGGTTTGCGCTCGATGACGGCAGAGTCAAAACCGCACGACTCAATTTGATCGGGTCATGACGGATGAGATCGTCCTCATCGGCCAAAAGATCGGTCTCCACGACCTCGATCCCATGACGCGCAAAGATCTCTTGATCGATCTCGACCAGGTCCGAGCCCGCTTCGGCATAGCGGGCCACCACGTCGGCTGGCGGGGGCCTGTTGTTCACCAATACCGTATCGATCAAGCCTTGCCCAGCATGGCGTTCGAGCGCATCGAGATGCGCCACGGCGTCCATGTGATCGGTCTCACCAGGCTGGGTCATCAAGTTGAGGATCCAGACCTTGGGCGCTTGGCTGACCCGTAGCGCATCGCGGATACCCGGGATGAGTAGATTCGGCAAGACGGACGTGTAGTGCGAGCCGGGGCCGAGCAGGATCAGGTCGGCATCGGCCAACGCTTCGCAGGCGGGCGGGAAGGCATCGGCGCTCGCGGGCTCGAGCTCGAGCGAGGTGATGGGCTCACCCGAAAGCCCGATCGCGGATTCGCCGTCGTAGCGACGACCGGAGCGACCGGTCGCGGTCAATCGCACATCGCCGAGCGTGGCGGGGAGAATCCGTCCACGGACCGAGAGAATGCTCTCGGCGGTCACGATGGCGCGATAGAAATCACCGGTGACGCTGGCGAGCGCGGTCAGAAAGAGATTGCCGAAGGAGTGACCGGACAGCCCTTCGCCGTTTTCGAACCGAAACTGGAAAAGGCGCGCCAGGAGATCTTCGTCGTCGGCGAGCGCGACGATGCAATTGCGGATATCGCCCGGCGGTGGAACACCGAAATCACGTCTCAATCGACCCGACGAGCCACCGTCGTCGGCCACCGTCACCACGGCCGTAAGCGCATCGATCTGGCCATCGGCGACCGCGTGTTTGAGACCACGCAGGGTCGCCGCCAAGCCGGTGCCGCCACCGACCGCGACCAAAGAGTGCACGTCAGGATCGACTGGCTAGGAGACGGCGAAAACCGTCTTGACCGCGCAACGACTCGAAATCGGGGTCGTGGTAAGCGTGCACACGGTTCTTGGGCTCGAGCTCGATGGCCGTCTCGAGCAGCTCGAGCGCCTCGTCGCCCTGACCATCGAGCGCCAGGATCGACGCGCGGAGGTAGGCGGCGCGTTCCCCGTCGACGTTGTCGCCGAGCACTTCGAGCGCGGTGTCCAAATTGCCACGATTCTTTTCGTAGACGGCATGGAGATACGGATCGTCGAGAATGCCGGCCGAGCCGTCTTCGGCGGGAATCCGACGCTCGCAAGCGGCGAGCATCTGCCTCGCGCGATCTTTGAGTCGCCGGCCATCCGAGGTTTCGACCACCTTGCGCAGCAACTCGGCCGCCTTGGCCCACTCGCCTTTGTGCATGAACGGCAAGGCACCTTCGAAGTGCTCCATGGCCGGATCGCTCGCCGGACTCTCGGGTGGTGGAGCCACCAAGCCGAGCTCCTCGAGCTTGGCGCGCACGGTCGCCACGTCGGTGTGAAACCGCTGTGACAGCTCGTCGAGACTCTTCTCTTTGGCGTTGCGTTTGAGGTAGGCGACTTCGGCTTTCTGCCAGATCTTGCTCATCGCTGCTTGCTTCTCCTCAAGAGCCCGCTCACCGCTTGCGGAGCTCGACCAGAATCTGCTTTGCGACCGACTTCAACGTGTCAAAGACACCCATCCCGCTGGTTGCGATGGCTTCGAAGGTCGGCTCGCGTTTGTAGTTGAGCACCCGGTACATCTCGTCGACCGGCAAAACGTTGGGCAGGTCCCGTTTGTTGAACTGCAACGCATAGGGAAGCGACTGCAGATCCATGCCGTGCTCTTGAAGATTGTCTTCCAGGTTGCGGATCGACTCGATATTCGACTCCATCCGCTCCTCTTGACTATCGGCGACGAAGACGACGCCGTCGGTGCCCTTCAAGATCAGCTTGCGGCTGGCGTCGTAGAACACCTGACCGGGCACCGTGTAGAGGTGAAAACGGGTGGTGAAACCGCGGATCGTACCGAGATCGAGCGGTAGGAAATCGAAGAACAACGTACGGTCGGTCTCGGTCGCGAGGGAAATCATCTTGCCCTTGGCGTCCGGAGCCGTCTTGCCGTAGATGTACTGCAGATTGGTCGTCTTACCGCATAGACCAGGGCCGTAGTAGACGATCTTGCAGTTGATCTCTTTGGCAGCGTAATTGATGAACGTCATGTCGCGTGCCTGTAGTTTCGCGTGCTGTTAAGTCGCCAGCCGGTCAAAGTTGACACGGCGAAGACGCGGCGGAATCGGATCAGCGTGTCGACACCGATCGTCAATCGCTGAAGAGTGCGTCGATGTCCTCGTCGGTGATCTCGGAAAACGGCGTTGCACCCGCGGGGGCACCGTAGTTCGCCTTCTGCGCCATCGAATCGAAGATCTTCTCGAACTCGGAGCCAGCGCGTTTGACCCGCAGACGCACCAAGCCGAGCGACGAGCGCTCGTCGAAGATGACCAGCAGGATGGCGCGTTTGGCGACGATCGAAATGTGGATGTGGTCGCGCTGCCCTTCATGGAAGAGCACCGAGAATTCCTGCTCGCCGATCAACCGCGCCAGGCTGTCGGTGGCCGCGACATTGCCAGCGGTGAGCGACGCCAGCGACGTGCTGTCGAATTGTTCGACCTCACCCGCGGCGGCCATCTGCTGGCCATTCTTGTCGATCAGGAAAACGGCCTTGGCATTGGCGTCGTGCCGGAGGCGTTTCAGGACTTCTTCGAGGCCCTGAATTTCTTCTTCGTAGATGACGAGATCCATGGAAAGGCTTCCTCTCGCGGGTAAGCTCAAGGTATAGCACAGCCGTGATAGACGGTCAAAAGTCCCGGAATCGGCCGTCTCAGGCAGCGTTGAGGCTTTTCGAAAACCGGGTCGTTAGCGCGCGCCGGGAGCCCGGTCGGTCGCGACACACCCCCACCACGTCATCCGAAAGAGCGTGTCCCGGCATCAGCCTGCGTATTCCGGGGCGTCGGGCTGCGGTGTCGTACGACCGGGCGCCATTGTCTTTCATTCCAGCCCTGAGGGCAAGACCACAACCGAGTTGCCGGTCTCTTCGAAGACGGCGAACCACCTGAAAGCACACGGTATCGACATCGCCGGTGATTTCTCGTCACGCGCGCGGATATTAGAAGTAGCATGACGGGCGATGCGCGTTCGGCAGCAGCTCGCCTCCTCGGTACGGCGCCGGCCCCAAGATGGTCGCGCCGGTCGACGTCTTGCCTGGTTCTTGCCCACCGCGCTGCTCGCGGTGGCGGTGTTGTGGCCCTCGCCCTTGGCGCCGATCGGCCTGCTCGGCAATAGCCTCGTCTTTTTGCTGTCCGTCGTGCTCGCCACGCTGGCCGCCCTGCACCGCCCGCTCGGCGGCGCGACGCTGGGTCTCGGCGCGGTGCTCCTTCCCGCCGTCGTCATCCGCCTCGGTCCGGTTCCCGCCGCGCTCGTCGCGACTCTC
The DNA here is from genome assembly GCA_039184055.1 of Acidobacteriota bacterium. Taxonomy (GTDB): domain Bacteria; phylum Acidobacteriota; class Thermoanaerobaculia; order Multivoradales; family J023; genus JBCDBH01. The sequence goes on along the minus strand of JBCDBH010000020.1, from coordinate 10,159 downwards.
GCGGTGGTCTCCACGGACACCTTACGCGCCACGATTCGACGTCACCTCGGCGCGCCGCTGCGCGTGCGACGCCCGACCGATCTCGTCCTCGGCGATGCCGCTGGCCTCGGTCTCGCCACCTTGATCGCCGCCGGGCTGTGGCAACAGCTCGACTTCGCCACCACCGGCTGGATGCTGATCGTGCCGCCGCTCGCTTACGGCCTGTCCTTCGGCTTTGGCTGGCTCTTGCTCGACCGACTTCGCGGCAGCGTCCGGGCGACGGATGGCGCCGGCGCCTTCGCGCCACTGGCGATCGATCTGCTCGGCTGGGGCATCGGCCTGGTACTCGTGGCGCTCAGCTTGCCGCTCGCTCCGGCCGCGCTCTGGTGGCTCAGCGGGCTCACCGCTCTCCTCGCCGCCGAAGCGGCACGCGCCGCGCTCCGGGCCGAGGTCGCCGCCGATCGTCTCGACGAGCTGCATCGACTGACCAGCGCCCACCGCCGAATCCTGCAAGAAACCTCGGGAGCCGGGGCGATCGCCGCCCAGGTGCTCGAAGAGTGTCTCAACGTCCTTCCCGTCCACACCTTTCAACTTCAACTACTGAGCGCCGACGGCACCAAGAGCTGGACCGCGGGGGACGATGGCCGTCTGGTCGAAGGCGAGCCCGATCCGCCTGACCGCCCGCCGATGCTTCCCGGTATCCATCGCAGCACACAGTGGAAAATCATCGAGCATCCGCTCGAGGTCGAAGGCGACACGCTCGCCATCCTGCGTTTGTGGTGCGACCCACGACGCCTGGAGCCCGGCGCCGAAGCGCTGCTCGCCACCCTCGTTCCCCACATGGCCTCGTCGGTGCATCGCGCCCGGCTCGATCGTGAAGCCAAACGCGATCCGCTGACCGACCTTCCCGTGCGACGCGTGCTCGAGAGTCATCTGCAACGGCTGTTTCGCGACGTTCACGATCGCGGCGGCTCGATGGCGGTCATCCTGTGCGACGTCGACCATTTCAAACGGATCAACGACACCTGGGGCCACGATGCTGGCGACCGTGCCCTCGTCGCCGTCGCTCGCGCTCTCGATCACACCCGTCGCGAGCACGATCTCTGCTGTCGCTATGGCGGCGAAGAATTCACCGTCGTGCTCGCCGATGCCAGTGGCGAACAGGCCCTCCAGCTCGCCGACCGTCTACGTCAAGCGGTCGCCGACATCGAGCTGGTGTACGACGGACAGCCGATCCCGCTCCGCATGTCGTGCGGTGTCGCGGCCTTCCCCGAGCTCCACGTCAAAACGGGTAGCGAGCTCATCCTGCTCGCCGATGAAGGCCTCTACTGCGCCAAAGAAAACGGTCGCGATCTATGTTTGCTGCATCTCGGACATGGCGTGTTCAAAGACAAAATGGGACGCGTCTACCGGCAAAGACAGAACGATGCTGAAGAACCGACACATGCTCCAGCCATTCTCAGCTGAGGATCAACCGATGAATCTGCGCGACTTCGACGTTCTGACCTTCGATTGCTACGGCACGCTGATCGACTGGGAGACCGGGATCCACCAGGCGTTGACCACCGCCTTGCCCGAGCTCGACCGGTCACGAGACGAGGTGCTCGAGGCGTTCGCGCGTCATGAATCCGCCGTCGAAGCCGAGACGCCGCATCGGCTCTATCCCGAGATCTTGGCTCGTGTATTCGAACGCCTCGAGAGCGAGTGGGGTTTATCTACCAACCCGGGCGCCGCCGAACTCTTTGGCGCCTCGGTCGGCGACTGGCCCGCTTTCGATGATTCCCCCGCCGCGCTTCGGATGCTGCAACAACACTTCAAGCTGGTGATCTTGTCCAATATCGACCGCCGATCCTTCGCGGCGAGCGAGAAACGGCTCGGTGTCACGTTCGATCATGTCTTCACCGCCGAAGACATCGGCAGCTACAAACCCGATCCGCGCAACTTCCACTATGCGCTCGATCGTCTCGCCGAGGTGGGCGTGACGCAGGGCAAGATCCTGCACACCGCGCAGAGCCTCTTTCACGACCACGTGCCGGCTTCTGAGCTCGGTCTGGCGACCTGCTGGATCGACCGCCGTCACGATACCGAGGGCTGGGGCGCGACCATGCCGCCACCGGAGAACGTGAAGGTCGATTTTCGCTTCGAAAGTCTCGGCGCCATGGCCGAAGCGGTGTCGGCTGCTTAACGCCGCCAAAACGCCACGGTGAACACCGCCATGATGGCGTAGACCTCGAGTCGGCCGATCCACATCAGAAGCACCATCAGCAATTTCTGCGCATCGCTCCAGAAAGCGAAATTACCGGTCGGGCCGACGAGCTCGAGACCCGGCCCGATATTGCCGAGGGTGGCGATGGCGGCGGTGCTCGAGGTGAGCAGGCTCTGGCCACCGAGGGTGAGCAAGACGGTGCCGAGCGCCCAGGTGGAAACGTAGAGGATGAAGAATCCAGCCACGGTGCGGAGGACGGGCTCGGGCACGGGTTTGCCGCCGACGAAAACCGCCGACACGGTGTTGGGGCTGAAGCTGTCACGCACTTCGCGCCACGCGGTGCGCAGACCGATCACCATCCGCATGATCTTCGGCCCCCCCGCGGTCGAGCCGGCGCACCCACCCGTGAACATGAGCGCGACGAGCAAGACCTTCGCAAAGCCTGGCCAGGTGTCGAAATCGGCGGTGGCGAAGCCGGTGGTGGTGATGATCGACACCACCTGGAACGTGGCGTCGAGACCGGCACGAAACGCGTTCGAGTAGCTGTCGCTATCGATCAGGCTGATGCCGATGAGAGCGCTGGTACCGACGATGAGCGCGAGATAGATCCGCAGCTCGGTGTCGCCGAAGACACGGAGATTGCGACCACGCCAGGCCAGGTAATAGAGCGAGAAGTTGGCGCCCGCGAGCACCATGAAGACGATGACGACGATCTGCACGAACGGCGAGTCGAACGCCGCCATGCTCTCGTTGCGTGGTGAAAAACCACCGGTGGAGAGCGTCGAGAAGGTGTGCGTGGCGGCATCGTAGAGATCGAGCCCACCCAGCAGCAGAAGAAGAATCTGGACCGTGGTGAGCAGAAGATAGAGACGCCACAAGACGACCGCGGTGTCGTGCACTTTGGGATGAAAGGTCTCGGCAGTGGGACCCGGTACTTCCAGCCGGTACAAAAAACGAGCGCCCGGACCGAGCTCGGGAAGCAAGGCGACAAAAAGCACGATGATGCCCATGCCACCGAGCCACTGACTAAAGCTCCGCCAAAACAAAATGCCGTGATCGGCGCTTTCGATATCGGTGAGGATCGACGCGCCCGTGGTGGTGAACCCGGACGCCGACTCGAAGAGTGCGTCCACCGGCGATGTCACGGTTCCCGCCAAGAGAAATGGCGCCGCACCCGAGAGGGAGGCGAGCATCCACCCGCCGACGACGATCAGAATGCCTTCACGACGAAACAACTGTTGGGACGTCGCGCCACGTCCGAAAAAGCGCAACAACGTTCCCAATCCCCCCGTGACGATCGCGGTCACGGAGAACGCCAACGCCGACCGTGGCTCGCCATAGGCCACACAGACGACGACCGGCAGCAGCTCGGCGAGCGCCAAGAACTGCAAGAGCCGACCGAGAATCCGCAGGACCGGCCGAAAACTCACGGGGGAGCGACGTCGGAAAAGATGGACACGGGCGTGTGATCGTGCCCAGGAAAGAGGAGCTGCACGGTGGCGAGCTCGTCGGCGTGGACAAAAAGGATCACCGTATCCCCGGGCTCCAGGCGATCTTGACCACGCGGCACGAATACCCGTTCCCCACGCACCGGATCGGGACGCACCACCGCGCCGACGATCAAGCCACGTGGCGGGTTCATTTCCGCAAGGGTGACGCCAGCGGCCGGGCTCGCCGGGGCGAGCCGACGTTCGAGCACCTGCGCCGCGCCGCGTTTGAGCGACACGATGTTGGCGTTGTAACCATTGTCGATGTACTCACGAATCCGCCGGCTGGCGATGGCGCGTGGCGACACGATCTCGACCATGCGGAGACGCTTCCACAGCGCGGTCGTCTCGCTTCGCTCGACCAGCGCGATCACTTGCTCCACACCCTCTTCGCGCGCCAACAGGGTCGCCATCAGGTTGGTCTCGTCGTTTCCCGACAGCGCCACGAAGGCTTGCGCGTCACCGATCCGCTCCGAACGGAGCAAAGCGGGGTCGGTGGCATCGCCATGCAAGACCTCGACGTTGGGCAAGAGACCCGCCAGCTCGACCGCGCGACCCCGATCTTTTTCGATCAATTTGACCCGATCCGCCTGGTTGTGTAGCGCCTGTGCCACCGTCACCGCGGTGGTGCTCCCCCCGGCGATCACCACGCGACGCAGCTGTCGAGGACGACAGCTGACCAGCCGCTCGACTTTGTCGATCACCCCGGTCTTACCGAGAATGAGCGCATCATCACCCGGTCGAGCATGGTCGTCACCCGCCGGAATGATCAGATCGTCACCACGGAACAACCCGACGACCAGGCTGTCATCGGGCATGGTGAGCTCACGAAGGGCCGAGCTGGTGAGCAACGAGCCTTCTTCGATGCGGATTTTGCGTAATTGCACCTTGCCCCGCGCCAAATATTCCACCGCGATAGTGTTGTGTCCGAGGATGTGATTGAGAATCCGCGTGGTGGCGAGCAATTGAGTCGACAAGAGAAGATCGACTCCGAAGGTGTCTTCGTAGATGCGCCGATGCGTGGTGACGTCTTCGGCGACCCCGACACGCACCACGGTACGGCGCGCACCGAGACGACGCGCCAGCAACGAGGCGCTGAAATTGGCCTCGTCGGACGACGACACGGCCATGAAGAGCTCGCTCCGCTCGACACCGGCCGAGCGCAACACCGGCACGTGCGCACCGTTACCGATCACCACCGCGACATCGAGCTCTTCGACGCGATCACGTTTGCGCGCGTCGGCCTCGACCACGACGACCTCGTGCCCCGCTTCGCTCAAGCTTCGAGCAAGGTGAAAACCCACCTCGCCAGCCCCCATGACGACATATCGTTTCCGTTCCATGGTCGATCACTCCATCACCGAAACGCGCTCGCGTCCAGTACCCTATTCTGTTGCCTGCCAAGGGGATGTCGTTACATAATACCCATACAATCTTAACGCTCGGACAATTCGAGCATCTCATCGCCTGTTTCGATCGAATAGTCGATTCGAATACAGATTTCGCCATTCGCGGGCGCGTGACCCGCTGGCATGAGCCGCATCCAACCCGGACAACCGCTCGGGTCGTGGCGGTTGCAACCGAACGTGGAGGTAGACATGGCAAGCAAGCGGATTTTGGGGTTGCTGGCGCTCGTGGCACTGCTGGCGGCGCCAGTGTGGGCACAAGGCGGCCAGATCGAAGGCAAGATCACCCGCGCGAATGGTGACGGCCTGGGCGGCGTGACGATCGTCGTCAACGAGCTGGGCGCGGTCGAGATCTCGCAGAACGACGGTTCCTTCTCCTTTACCGGTGTGCCTGCGGGCACCTACTCGGTGAGCTTCACGCTCGGCAACGACGCCGACACCGCGACCGATGTCGAGGTCGCCGCGGGTGAGTCGACCGAGCTGATCAAGTCGGTCGATTGGGATCCGAGCTTCGCCGAAACCATCACGGTCTACTCTGCCTCGCGTCGTCGCGAGCGGATCGTCGACGCGCCCGCCGCGGTCACGGTGATCAACGAAGAGAAGATCGCCCGCGAGGCGACCAGTGGCCAGGTCCCCAAGCTGCTCGAGTTCACCCCCGGTGTCGAGGTTGCGCAGAGCGGTGTGTTCGACTTCAACCTCAACGCGCGCGGTTTCAACAGCTCGATCAATCGCCGTGTCGTCGTCTTGATCGACGGCCGTGACCCGTCGGTACCCTTCCTCGCTTCGCAGGAATGGGCGATCACCTCGCAGTACATGAAAGACCTCTCGAACGTCGAGATGATTCGTGGACCATCCTCGGCGCTCTACGGCGCCAACGCCTACAACGGCGTTCTCAACCTGGTCACCAAGTCACCGCGTCTGTCGCAGGGTGGCGAGATCGAGCTCGGCGGCGGTGAGCTGTCGACCTTCAACGGCAATTTCCGCTGGGCCGGTGATCTCGGCAACGACTGGTACATCAAGCTCAATGGCGCCTATTTCCAGAGTGACGATTGGTCGCAGGATCGTATCGATGCCAACGGCAACGGCGTTCTCGAAGTCGGTTCCGAAATCGAATACGCCGGTCTGCCGGGTGAAGCGGTGCGCCGGATCGAAGACCAGAACGAGATCACCTTCGGCAACGTGCGTGTCGACAAGGTGATGTCGAACGGCGATTTCTTCACCATCGAGAGCGGTCTCGCCGATGCCAATGGCCCGGCCCTGCAGACCGCGATCGGTCGTTTCAGCGTCGAAGACACCGACCGCAGCTGGTTCCGCGCCAACTACACGTCGACCCACTTCAACGTCCTCGGCTACTACAACGAGCGTGAAGCCCTCCAGACCAACCTCGGCTCGGGTGCCCCGACTGCCCTCGATTCGAACAACTTCCACATCTCGGCTCAGACCAATTGGGATTTCTCCGACGGTCGCGTGCGCTTCGTCGCCGGTGTGTCGTACGAGGAAGAAGAAATCGACACCACGCTCAACGGTGTCCAGACGCTGGTCTTCTCGCCGGTCGACGCGGACTCGCAAGCCGTCTTCGCCCAGGTCGACTTCGACCTCACCGACAACCTGAAGCTGGTCATCGCCGGTCGTTACGACGACAGCTCGTTGCACGACAGCCAGGTGTCACCCAAGGGCGCGCTGGTGTGGAGCATCACCGACAACCACACCCTCCGCTTCAGCTACAACGAGGCCTTCCAGGTTCCGAACTACTCGGAATTCTTCCTCTACGCCAACGTCGGCTTCCTGCCCGGCTCGCTCGTCGACGGCCTGGTGTGTGGCAGCTTCGGGATTTCCTGTGGCCTCGATCCGATCATCCCGGTCATCGCCTCGGGTACCGAAAGCCTCGAGCTCGAAGAAGTCGAGAGCATCGAGCTCGGCTACTCGGGCATCATTGGCAACAAGGCGTTCCTGACCGTCGACTACTACCAGTCCGACCTGCGCAACTTCATCACCGACCCGCTGCCGCAGCTCGGCACGTCGCTCGGTCAGATCAACCCGGCGTACGTCAACTTCTCGGTTCCCGGTGTGCCTGGCGCCCTCAACGCAGCCTTGCTCGCCACGGTTCAGGCGCTCACCGGTGGTGGCCAGCTGACCTTCGCGCCGGACGGCTCGCAGGTGGTCATCGCGCGCGCCTACGCGAACTTCGGTGAGGTCGAAACGCAGGGTCTCGACATCGGTCTCGGTGTCTTCTTCACCCCCGAGTGGCGACTGAACGTCAACTACTCGTGGTTCGACTTCGAGATCCAGGAAGAGCTTCCCGATGATCCGCTCGTTGCCAACGCGCCGGAGAACAAGGGCTCGATCTCGCTGTCCTACGTCGCCGACACCTTCGATGTCCAGGGCAGCTTCCGCTGGGTCGAGGAGTTCGACTGGGCCGCTGGTGTCTTCATCGGTGAGGTCGAGTCGTTCGAGCTGTTCGACCTGAGTGCGAACTTCAAGGTCACCGACAACATCACGATCGGTGCGCTGATCTCGAACCTGTTCGACGAAGAGACCTACCAGACCTTCGGTGGTGACCTGATCGGTCGTCGCGCGATCGGTTCGGTGAAGTTCACCTGGTAATCGACCAGCTGGACATGTGATGAAAGAAGCGGGTGGCTTCGGCCACCCGCTTTTCTTTTGCTCGATCCTCTCGACGTGGTTTGACACCCCACAAAGCCTTCACTATGATTGCGCACCTCGTTTTCGCGGGGCGTGGCGCAGTCTGGTAGCGCACCTGCTTTGGGAGCAGGGGGTCCCCAGTTCGAATCTGGGCGCCCCGACCATTTCGCCGACGTGAACGGCTGCCTGTAGCTCAGTTGGATAGAGCGGCGGCCTTCTAAGCCGCGGGTCGGGGGTTCGAATCCCTCCAGGCAGGCCATCCCGACCTCACCGACACCTCACGTCGGCCCTTCGATCGAGAAAAGGCGCCCGTAGCTCAGCTGGATAGAGCGACGGCCTCCGGAGCCGTAGGTCAGGGGTTCGAATCCCTTCGGGCGCACCATTCCTTCCTCGACAATCCATCACGAGTCATTGCGGCCTCACGAGTCGTTGCGATCACCTTGGTGTCCAGCCGCCGATTTGCCCTTTTATTTGTGCATGCCGATATGGTAGCTTTATCGCGCACTGTCCGTCATCGAAACGATCCCAACCCTCGAGGCTCGACATGAGACAGCATGAGCGCCATCTCTTTCGCACGATCACCGTTTTTCTCGGGTTCGTCTTGCTCACCACGAGCGCCGTCTCGGCGGCGGTGTTCACCGTGACGCTCGAAAACGGCAGCAGCTTCGATACTCGATATCGACCGGTCGAAGCCGAATGGGATGCGAGCTTCATGCTGATCATGACCGATCAAGGCAACCTGATCGCCCTGCAGAAAGACGAGGTCGCCGACGTCACCTCTGATTTCGAAGCACAAGGGTTCGGCTTCCAGCTCGATACCTCGACGGTCATGCTCGGCTATACCGCCAACAACGCCGCCACCGACGCTGAAGGTGGCCCGGGCGGCCCAGGTGGCGCCGGCGGTGCTGGTGGAGTCGACGGGCTGGCTCCCCTCAACAGCGGACAGCCCTCCCAAGAATCGTTCTCGGTCGAGCAATTCGTCAATACCGACACGGCTGGTGCGGGTGGCGGCGTCGACCTCGACGCGATCTACTGAGACGCGACGCTCGCTTTCTCAGCTCTCGAATGGACCGTACCTCGGAAGCCGCTACTTCGGTAGCGGCTTTTTCGTGTCCGCGAAGTAGGATGGAGACATGAGATGGCTCGCCTTCTTCGTCGTCGCCGCGATCGCTTTTCCGATCATCGGATGGTGGCGCGACTACCCCTGGGAGATGTCACTCGCGGTCGCGGTCGCCCTGGGCGGCATGGCCTGGGCCGCGGTGGGCGCGGCGCGACGCCTCTGGCTGTTGCGTCATCCGGCGCGCATCATTTCCGACGAAGAGCCGTAAGGCCTGACCGAGCAGGCACGTCACGACGTTCCCCGAGCCACGCGCCATGGAAACGCCACCAGCGCGACCACCAGAAGTCCATGCAGCCAGCCATCGAAATCGCGACCAATGAGCAAGAGCGCCAACCACATCGAAATCGACAAAAACGCGATCGTCGCCGCGAGCATGGACCGTGACGTCATCGTCCGACGATAACAAAGGCGCGGTCGTCGGCACGATCGCGGCGGTCACCTTCGACATCACCGGTACCCTCATCCACAGCCCACGACTGCGCGAGATTTACACCGAAGTGCTGGCGCGGCACGGGATCGTGACCGAGCCCGAGCAGGTCGAAGCCGCCTTTGTCCACGTCTGGCGCGAGCAACAATGTGTCGCCACGCCCCAGCGTGATCGCTTCGACTCGGCACGTGACGGCGGACGTGCGTTCTGGCGTGCTCTGGTGGCTCGTTTGTGCGAGCTTCTCGACGCGACGGCGCCACCGTTCGCGGCCGCCGAGCTGTACGATCGTTTCGCCCACGCCGAAGCTTGGGACATCTACCCCGACGTCGACGCGGTGCTCACGCGTTTGACCACGGCCGGATTGCGTTTGGGTGTGATCAGCAACTGGGATCACCGTCTCCCGAGCCTGCTCGACGAGTTGGGTCTGGCCAACCGCTTCGACACCGTGGTGTTCTCGGGTGCGATCGGAGTCGAAAAGCCCCATCCGAAGATCTTCACCACCGCCCTCGAGAACCTCGGACTACCCGCCGGCCGCGTGCTCCACATCGGTGATCAACAGCTCGAAGATCTCGAAGGTGCGCAAGCCGTCGGGATGCGCGCCCGGCGTCTGGTGCGCGACCACGATCATGCGCTCCCCCGCCTCTTCGACCGCTTGATCGATACCGAAGGTCCAGTGCTACCCTGGAGCCAACCCGAGGAGACCCGACCATGAGATTCAACTTAGCCCGCATTTCTCACCAGCCCGCCGGCTGCGGCGTGGAAACGCACGCAATCTCTGGGCGTGCTCGCTCTTCGCTCCCTCGACGTACCTCGGGTACGCCTACGGTCGCTCATCTCTGCGCTGCCCAGATCTCACGCACGTTTCCACGCCTCGCTACGACGTTTGGCGAG
>JBCDBH010000019.1:0-32418 GCA_039184055.1 Acidobacteriota bacterium | reverse complement strand
TTTTTCGCCGCCGGTGTAGAAGGCGATCGCCGAGTTGCTCGGGGTGATCTGAGCGTTGATCTTGCCACCGAAGTTCTCGAGGTCGGTGTTGTCCGGAAAGTCGTTGATGGTCAGTTTCTTGGGCTGCTGGCGACCATAGTTGGCCCAGAACCACAAGCGGTCGCGGACGATCGGGCCGCCGAGCTCAACACCGTAATCGGTGATCTCGACGATCCGGTTGCCTTGGCTGAACTCTTCCTGCGCGGTGTCGTTGTTCCACGGCCCGGCCTGACCGAGGTCGTTGGTGTCGAACTCCAGGTCGGCCTGGGTCGAGTCGTCGCTGTAGAAATAGCGCCCCGAGCCGCGCCACTCGTTGGTACCACGTTTGGTGACCATGTTGAGGGTCACACCGCCGGTCGAAAGGCTGGCGTCCGAGCCACCGGTGGAGATGTTCATCTCTTCGAAGGCGTCGAAGTCATAGTAGAGCGGTGAGGAGCCCACCGCTGCCATGTCGGTGATGACGACGCCGTCGATCGACCATACGGCGTTGTCGCCATCCGAACCGGGACCGACGTATTGCGATTGCTGACCGCTCTCGTTGCCGCCGACGTTGATGCGGTCCATCTTGACCCCGGGGACCGTCTGGAGAATGGCCCACGGATCACGTGAGGTCGGGATCTTCTCGAGCTCGATTTGCTCCACGGCGGCTCCGGTGGTGATCTTGCGTGGATCGATCAAGGCGTCACCTCCGGTGACCAGGATCACGTCTTCGAACGTCGTCGCCATGACGATGTCGAGGCTGGTGTTGCGACCCACCCGCACCGCGACGTCGCTCTTCACGGTCTGAAAGCCCTCGAGCGCGGCTTCGAGCTGATAGGTACCGGGCGACAGGCTGAGAAAACGCACCTCGCCGCTGGTGTCGGAGATGGCGATCTGTGGCGCGCCCTGACCGCTCAGGGTCACGGTGACACCAGGCAACGGTTCACCTTCGCCGTCGGTCGTGGTGGCGTAGACGTTACCGTCCGGGGTCTGCGCGGTCGCCGGTAGCGCGCCGAGCAAAAGGCCGATGAGTAGCGCTGTGACGAACGCACCGATACGCGGGTTGAAAGGTTTCTTGCGAGTGTCCATGAGTTCCTCCCAGGAATCGAGCCTTGATGGGCTCGATCGGTCATTCCGGCGATGATTGATTCATCGTCGGCCACAAAGAGGTGTCTCAGGCGTGACTCTCCCTCGTTGTGTCCATGAGAAGCCTTGAAACACTTGGTCTCTTATGTGTATCTCACGCCCTTCGACGTGTTGTGGAGCAAGGCTACTATTGTGCAATCTGTTTCGGTCATCTGTCTGTGACGAGGCGGTATCGATCGGGGTTGAATGACGGTTTCTACAAAAAGACGGTCAAGATCTCGAAGTGGCGCTCAAAAGGCTGAATCGCCCATGTTCTCGGGCAAAAAAGAGGCCGGCCCGAAGGCCGGCCTTGACCGTGAGCGGAGGAGGTTACCGCTCTCAGTTGAAGCTGAACCGCACGCCGAAGCGGAAGACGCGTGGGCTCAGGATTTCCTGGACGTGGTCGGCGTTACCGACGTTGAGACGGCTTTGACGTTGCAGAACGTTGGACTCGTTGAAGAGGTTGAAGCCGTCGATGCTGAAGGTGACACCGAGGTCGCCGAATTGGACTTCTTTTTCGAGCCGGGCGTCGACGAGGACGACGTCTTCGTTGCGGAAGTCGTCGGAGTCGGCGACCTGGATCGGCGCGGTGCCGGCGGTGTCGGCACCGGTGCTGATGCCCGGTAGGGCGACGTTGCCACGGAAGTACGGGGTGGGATACCCCTGACGACCGTTGAGCGCTAGACCGGCATTGAAGCCCCACGGACGGTCGGGAGCGATCTGGTAGAGGGCGCTCACGCTGTAGCTCCAATCGCTGTTGATGTAGACGTTGCCTTTGGCGCCCGAGGCCGCGCCCGAGCCGAAGAGGACGTCGGCGCCGTCGACATTGAGGTTGCCGAGGTACGTGTTGGGATCTTCGAGCTCGCTCTCGGGGATGTCCCAGGTCCAGTCGGACCAGGTGACGTTGCCACGCAGCATCCAGCGGTTGGCGAGACGCTTGGTGAAGGAGAGTGAAAGACCGAGGTATTCCTGCTCGCGATCACCGTTTTCGAGCCGGAAGCCCTGCGTTTCGGAGATGCCGTCACGCAGACCGTAGTAGGGCACGCTGTAGGACGAGCCATCGGGCAGGGTGCCTTCGACGGTGCCGGCGAGCACGTAGTCGTCGCGACGATGGGTGCGGATGGCGCCGTCTTCACCGATCACCAGACGCTCGTTTTCGGCGAGGTCGCTGAGGATCCGGTAGGTGCCCTGGAGGCCGATCACCAGCTCAGGGGCGATCTGGTGCTCGACACCGAGGATCAGCTCGTCGGTGAGCGGGGCGTTGTACGACGGGTCGACCTGGTTGACCGAGGTCTGGGCGAGCGGGTCGTAGCCGGTATCGAAGAGGAAACCGTCACGATTGATCTCGCTGAAGTCGGTCGCTTGACCGTCGCCGTTCAGATCGGTGAACGTGAAGTAGGCGAAGGAGCCGGCGACGGGCCAGATCTGACTGACGGTACCGTGCGACAGCTGGTCGGCAAATTGCGAGTAGCTGGCCCGAAGGAGGGTCATCCGCTCTTCACCGAGGGCCCAGGTGACGCCGATACGCGGGGTGATCGTCTCCCAGTCGAAGCCGTCGTCGCCACCGTTGAAGGTCGCGGTCGGCAGACCACGGAAGCCACTCGCCGGATCGGCATCTTCGAAACCCGGTACGCCGCGCACCGTGGCGCTGTCGAGCTGACCGTCTTGGGCGTCGTAACGCAGACCGACGTTGATCGTCGCGTTGCCGATGCTCAGGGTGTCCTGCGCGAAGAGCGAGGTGTAGTCGCTCGAGACCGCGGTGATGCCTTCGCGGTTGAGCGCGGCGAGGCCGGCCACGGAGAGGCTGATCATTTGCTGCGGCCAGGCGAGCAACGAGGTGGTGTCGACCGAGCGATAGCCGGCGCCGAATTTCAGCTCGTGGCTGATCTCACCGGTGGTGAGGAAGTACGACCCGTCGAGACGCGCCTGGTCCTGGGGCCGGGTGGTCTCGTAGTGCTGGAAGTTGTTGCGCCAGATGTTGTCCGGGTCGAGATCGGCCACGGGACCATCCGGAAAGCCACCCTGAGGGGTGAGGACGAACTCGCTGTCGACCGTTGCGATCATGCCGGTGACGAAGAAGCTCGAGTTGACGATCTGCGTGTCTTCGAGCTTGATCACCTCGTTCGGTCCACTCTGATTCCAGGCCGCCGGGCCTGGCCGAGTGGGACTTGCGTTACGACCGACGACGGTCTTCTCGCCGTTGTTGTAGAAGGCGACCGCCGAGTTGCCCGAGGTGATTTGGGCGTTGATCTTGCCACCGAAGCTCTCGAGATCGGTGTTGTCCGGGAAGTCGTTGATGGTCAGTTTCTTGGGCTGCTGACGGCCGTAGTTGGCCCAGAACCACACCCGGTCGCGGACGATCGGGCCGCCGAGCTCGGCACCGTAGTCGGTGTTCTCGACGATGCGGTTGCCCTGCCTGAACTCTTCCTGTGCGTTGTCGCCGTTCCACGGTCCGGCTTGACCGAGGTCGCTGGCGTCGAATTCCAGGTCGCCCTGGGTCGAGTCGTCGCCATAGAAGTAGCGACCCGAGCCACGCCACTCGTTGGTGCCGCGCTTGGTGACCATGTTGAGGGTCACGCCGCCGGTCGACAACGCGGCGTCCGAGCCACCGGTGGAGATGTTCATTTCCTCGAAGGAGCCGAAGTCGTAGTAGAGCGGCGACGAGCCGACCGCCGACATGTCGGTGATCACGACGCCGTCGATCGACCACACCGCGTTGTCGCCGGACGAGCCGGGGCCGATGTATTGCGATTGCTGCCCACTCTCGTTGCCACCGACGTTGATCCGGTCGACCTTGACACCGGGAACGGTCTGCAGGATCGCCCACGGATCACGCGCGGTCGGGATCTTTTCCAGCTCGATCTGTTCCACCGAGGTACCGGCGGTGACCTTGCGCGGATCGAGCAGGGCGTCGCCACCGGTGACCGTGATGATGTCGCCGAAGTCGGTCGTCATCACAATGTCGAGCGTGGTGTTGCGGTCGACTCGGACAGCGATCGAGGTTTCGACGGGCTGGAAGCCCTCGAGCGTCGCTTGGAGCTGGTAGTCGCCCGGCGACAGATTGAGAAAGCGAGCTTCACCGTTGACGTCGGAGACCGCGACCTGGGGCGCGCCTTGACCGTTCAAGGTGACGGTGACGCCCGGCAGCTTCGCGCCGTCGGAGTCGGTGGTGGTGGCGTAGACGTTGCCACCCGGAGCTTGCGCGAATGCGGGGATGGCGACGAGCAGCAGCGCGAGCGCGATCAAGAGCCCCGTGCCGAATGCCCGGCTGAGTGGGTTGAAAGGTTTCTGACGAGTGTCCATGTGTTCCTCCGTAGGGAGCAAGTCGAGATTGTCTCGACCGGTTGGGCCGGCGATGATGGATTCATTGCCGGTCACAAAGATGTGTTTTGGGCGTAGATACCCTCTGTGTGTCCAATGAAGATGCCCGGAAACACGAGACTCTTTGTGATTTTCATGTCGCGGCGACTGTCGCCCGACACGCTGGACACTGTGAATTGCAACTCGTGTGCCAACCCTATTCGATCAGGTTGGCTGTGACGAGCTGGAGTGAATCAGGGGTGGATGACGGTTTCTAGGAAAAACTGATCAATTCGTTGGAGCGATCCAGCTCAAGATGTTGAATGAGACTCGATCTCGTCGCGACTCGGCGGGGGCTGGCGATGGGGTCGGACGATGGCGAGCAGGGTGTCGACGAGGACGACGAGATCGGTGAGGGCGCTGCGTCGACGTTGGTAGTCGGCATAGCCGCGTAGCTTCCACGGCGCCAGGACGTCGCGATACCAGGTGTCTCGATCGTCTTCGACCGTGGCGAGCAGCTCTTCTTCGTTGCGTAGACGCAGCGTGACCGGGTCGGTGATCCCGGGACGTGCTGCGAGCACCTCACGCCATAGAGGGTTGTCGAGGTCGACGTAGCGGGGCACTTCGGGACGTGGCCCGACCAGACTCATCTCCCCCCGCACGACGTGCCACAAGGTGGGAAGCTCGTCGAGCTTGGTGGTGCGCAGCAGGGCACCGATCGGGGTGATGCGACCATCGCCCGCGGCGGTGACGAGCAGGCCGCGATGGCCGGTCCGCATCGAGCGGAATTTGAGCAGGGTGAACGGCCTGCCGTGTCGACCGACCCGCTCTTGGCGAAAGAGCACGGGGCCTGGGGAGCTCGCCTTGATCAAGACGGCGATCACGACCAGCACAGGGGCCGCGAACCACAGGGCGAGCGCGGCCGCCGTCGCTTCGACGACTCGGGGCAGACCCTTCATACCGCCCGGCAGAGCTCGGTGACGGCGTCGATCACCGTCGTTTGCTCCTCTTCGCTGAGGGTGGGAAAGAGCGGTAGGGAGACCAGACGCCGCCACTCCCTGGTGGTCACGGGAAGCTGCTCTGGCGTCCACCCGTAGCTGTCGCCGTAATATGGATGCAGATGAAGCGGACGCCAATGCACCGAGGTGCCGATACCCCGGGCGCGGAGCGTCGCCAGCAGCTCGTCGCGGTCGAGATCCTCGGCGATACGGAGATAGAAGAGATGCCAGGCGTGCCGAAAGCCGTCGGGATCGGGTGGCAGCTCGACACGGCCGTCGGCGGCGAGCGGGGCGAAGGCGTCGAGATAGCGCTGGGCGCGTGCAGCGCGGGCGTCACGCAGGGCGTCGGCGCGGGCGAGCTGGTGAAGACCGATCGCCGAGGCGATGTCGGTGAGGTTGTATTTATAGCCCGGGGCCAGAATGCGGTAATCCCACGAGCCCTTGACCGTATAGCGGCCCCAGGCGTCGTTCGACAGCCCGTGAAGTGATAGCGATCGCATCTCGGCGTCGCGGTCGGCGTCGGCGGTCACCGCCATGCCGCCTTCGCCGGTGGTGATCGTCTTGTTGGCGTAGAACGAGTAGCAGGTCACCTCGGCGGTGTTTTCGCCACAGCGCCGCCAGCTGCCGTCGTCGAGCCGTTGGGCGGCGGGGAAGGCATGCGCCGCGTCTTCGACGATCCATAGACCGTGCCGATCGGCGAAGGCGCGCACCGCCTGCATATCCATCATCAATCCGGCGACGTGCACCGGCATGATGCCCACCGGTTCGAGCCCTTTGAACGGCTCACCCAATCGCCCCGTCGCGAGAGCTTCGAGCTTGTGTTCGGCGTCGGCGAGATCGATGTGCAGCGTGTCGGCATGACAATCCACCAGGATCGGTACCGCGTCGAAATACCGCACCACCTCGGCGGTGGCGGCAAAGGTCATGGTGGGCACCAAGACCGCTTGGCCTTTGCCCAAGCCGAGCACGGCGAGTGCCAGATGCATCGCGGCGGTGCACGAGTTCACCGCCAGAGCGTGCTCGGCGCCGACGGCGGCGGCGAACTCGACCTCGAAACGCTTGGTGCGGGGCCCGGTGGTCAGCCAGCCCGACCGTAGGGTGGCCACGACCTCGTCGATTTCGGCGTCGGGAAGATCCGGCCGGAAGAAAGGAACGCTCATAGCGCGGGATGCTATCCGATGCCATGTAAGCGTGCGGGGTCGACGACATAGAATGTGGCGGACACCGTCTGGAGGCAACGATGAGCGAGCAGAATCCCGAGCCCGGGCTCGATCGCGCGCCACGCCGCGACTTGATCGCCGGTATGACCGCGCCGCTCGAGACGTGGGAGCGGAACGATCCACGGCCCCTCTACCATCCTGAACGCATGTTTCAGCTCTTCGTGCGGCCGCGTGCGTATTTTCAAGATCCGCACAAGGTGCGACGTGGCCCCTATGCGTTCTTGTTGGCGCTGGTGGCCGGGATCGCGTGGACCGTCGAGCGGCTCGCTCTCGGTCCCCGAGCGCCGATTACCTCGGGGTGGCCGGGAACGTGGATGTGGGGCAGCCTGGTCGGGCTCGGGGTCGGGGTGATCGTCATCTGGTTCCTTCGAGGCTTTTGGTGGCACCTACGGCTGCGCTGGTCGGGCGCCAGTCGTCCACGGGTCGGGGAAAGCCAGGCCGCGTTCGCGCACACCACTTTCGTGTGGGCGTTGCCCACGCTCGTCGCGCTCGGTCTCGATACCTTCACCTTCGCCGCGCCGGGCGATAGTGCCGCCGCCACGCGAATGTGGAGTCTGCTCGCCTACTGTGCGTTGTTGTGGTCGTGCTACGTCAGCTATCGCGCCGCGCGGAGCCTGTTTCAGATAAACCGTCGCGCCAGCCGGCTGTGGTTTCTCTACCTACCGCTCGCTGTCTACCTCATCACGCCTTTGATCCTCGCCTATCTGGGCTGGTCATGAAAAAAGGTAGGTCATGAAAAGCTTCGCCGATCGGGTCGTCGCACGTGTCCGTGAGCTCGGTCACCCGCTTTGCGTCGGTCTCGACCCTCATCTCGGCCGGATTCCTCCTCTTTTCC
This sequence comes from Acidobacteriota bacterium, assembly GCA_039184055.1. Taxonomy (GTDB): domain Bacteria; phylum Acidobacteriota; class Thermoanaerobaculia; order Multivoradales; family J023; genus JBCDBH01. The sequence goes on along the minus strand of JBCDBH010000019.1, from coordinate 24,922 downwards.
GCCGCGGCTCGATGACTCCGGGGGACGAAGCCACCGCCGCCGCCGTCGAAGAGTTTCTTCTCGCGATCGTCGACCGAGTCGCCGGTCGCGTCGCCGCGGTCAAACCCCAGATCGCCTTTTTCGAACAGCTCGGTTGGCGTGGCCTGCGTGTGCTCGACAGCGTCATTCGGCGCGCCCGTGACGCCGGGCTCTTGATCGTCATGGACGCCAAACGTGGCGACATCGGCTCGACGGCGGTCGGCTACGCCAACGCTTTCCTCGGCGCCGACGCGCCCTTTCCGAGTGACGCTCTGACGGTCAACCCATGGCTCGGCCTCGACACCCTCCAGCCCTTCATCGACCGGGCCCGTCAGACGGACAGCGGTCTCTTCGTGCTGGTCAAGACCAGCAACCCGGGCGCGGGTGATCTACAAGATCGGCAGCTGGTCGACGGGCGGCCCGTCTGGCATGCCCTTGCCGACGCTCTGGCCGAGCACGCCGAAACGATGGTCGGAGAGAGTGGCTGGTCGTCCTTGGGTGTCGTGGTCGGCGCGACTCGGCCCGAGCTGGCCCGAGAGGCGCGCGAAAGGCTGCCGAAAAGCCTGTTTCTCATCCCGGGCTTTGGCGCGCCGGGCGCGAGCGCGGCCGACGCGGTCGCGGGGTTGGGCGGGGGGTTGGAAGGCGGGTTGATCAACTCGTCGCGAGGGGTGATCTTTCCGGCGAGTGGAGAGTCCGGCGATCGGCAGGTTTGGGAGCAGGCTGTCGACGAGGCGCTGGAGCGTGCCGTCGACCAGTTACGCAAAGTTGCTGAGTAGCGCGGGACAGCTTGCTGACGAAACGAATCGCGTGGAACGAAAAACGCCGCCCCGAGGGGCGGCGTTCGTGTTTACAGTCGTCGGCTGACGATCAGCAGGGACCGTTCGGGATCGGCAGGTAGACGCCGTCCCAAGTGTTGACGCACTGCGAGATACCGGTGACGAAGCGGGTACCGTTGAGCTTGGTGCCACCGATGTTGAGGGTGGTGAGGGCCGTGGCGCGCAAGCTCAGGAGGGCGCCTTCGACGACGCTGACGTCGACTTGAGTGTTGCTCGTGTCGATCGCTTCGATGCCGACGCCGATGCCACCGTCGAGCAGGCTCTGCTGGAAGGTGGTGGCGGCCACGCCGGTGAGACGAGCGCCCGCCGAGGTGGTGGTGCCGTCGCCTTGGAATGCGGTCTCGCGAACGACCGGCGCGGATGGGCGACCGTTGGGGGTGCTGACCAGCAGACCGAGACCGTCGGCGTTGCCGCTACCGATGACCGACCAGCTGTTGTTGCGAATCACCGGGTTGGCTTCGACGACTTCGATGCCGACGTTTTGCGCCGACGAGCCGGAGACGAAGCCGTTGACGAGGCCGAGCTGGCTTTCCAAGAGACCCTGGACGAAGATGCCGGTGTTGGCGCCCGAGCTCGACGACAGGATGAAGACGAACATCTCGTTGACGATGACGCCGCCACTCTGCACCCGGAGGCCGGTGGCCGTCACGGAGCCGCTGACGCTCGGAAAGACCTGCAAGAGCCGGGGTCGACCGAACGGAGTTTGGACTTCGATGCCGGTCGCGTCGGTGACGTTCTGGACTTCGACATTGACGACGCTGACCCGGAATTCCTCGGTTTGGATGAGGATACCGGTGCCGCCACCTTGGAAGTTGCGATCGTTGGCGACGGTGAGATCTCGGATCTCGGCGCTGATGCCAGCCGGAGCGGTAATGGTGACCGCGTTGAAGCTGGTGATGACCGTGCTGTTGCGACCCGAGCCTTGGAGGTCGACGTAGTCGCGCATGGTCAGGGTCGAAGCGGCGATGTCGTAGATGCCGGGCTCGACGAAGACCAGCCAGCGATCGGTGGCGCTCGGCGTGGCCGGGGTGGCGATGGCGGCGAGCAGGTTGGTGCCGTTGAGCACCGGATTACCGGTGTCGCCGACGATGATGGTCTTGGTGTACGGAGGAGTCTGGGCGAAGCCAGCGGTTGCGACGAGTGCGAGCACGCACACGAAGAGCAGGGTTTTACGAAACATGTGAAAGATCTCCCAACGATGCAGTAGATGAGATGCCGAGCTCGGGCTTCGAGCCCGGCGTGGCGAAAGATGAGTAGAGATTATGTTTCAGATTCGCCCGTGTCAATATTTCGACTAGTCGCCTGGGTGATTCTTTTTGTAAATGTTTTGTTTCTCGGGGTGAGTCGCGTGCATGCAGGGACGACCCTCGCGCTCGCGGGGATGTGTGGTGGGAGGTTTCGGGCGAATTGCCCAGCGGATCGAGGGGTTAGGGCGCGGCGGGATCGGTGAGGTCGAGCGACCACTCTTCCTCGACCACCGGCACGGACCAGTCGTGGTGCCGAGTCGTGTCATGCACGCGGAATCCGACCCTTTCGTAGATGCGACGTGCCGCGTCGAGCTCGTCGATGGTGGTGAGCACGATCCGTCGATAGCCGACCCGACGTGTGAAGTCGAGCAGGGTGCTCATCAGGCGGGTGCCGAGCCCGAGCCCGCGTGCTTCGGGCTCGACCAGGAAGAGACGCAGACGAGCCGTCTCGGCATCCTCGCGTACCAGCATGACCGAGCCGAGCCGTTGGCCCGATCGATGCGCGATCCACAGACGCTCGTGCTCGGGATCGTGGTCGAGTGCGAAATCACTGAGGATCTTGGCCACCAAGGCTTCGAAGCGCGGACCGAGCTGGTAGCCGGCTTCGTAGAGCTCACCGTGTCGTTGCAGGATCCAGCCGATATCTCCGGCCACGTGGCTGCGAAGCTCGATCGGGTCGTCTTGGGTGCGCCTCGGTTCGGTCTCGTGGGTTGGCGTGCTCATAGCCACAGTGTAACGAATGGCCCAACCAGCAACGATGAGGAGATATGGCGGTTTGTCGATCTCTGGACGTCGCCAGAGAGTTTCCAGATCTCTCCTAGAGGACTCGAACGGGCCGCTCGACGTTCAATGACCTCGCAACGACGCGGATCCACCGCGTTGGACACGAACACTGGAGGTCATCATGACTCATACACGTACCGTCATCGCTTTCCTGACTCTTCTCGTCGCTGCTCAGATCGCACCGGCGGCGACCCTCGACGTCTGCGCGACGGGCTGTAGCTATACCTCGATCCAGGCGGCGATCGATGCCGCGTCGGCGGGTGATGTGATCGAGCTCGAACGGGAGACGTTCGACGAAGGCGAGATCGATGTCGACAAGAACCTGACGATTCGATCCGCGTCGGGCATGGCGACGGTGGATGGAGATCTCGACGACTATGTCTTCTTCGTGAAGTCGGGCGCGGTGGTCACCTTCGAGGATCTGAAGCTCATCGGTGGCACCGACTGCCGATTGAAGAATGCTGGACAGACCACCCTGTCGACCGTGTATGTGATGGGTACGGGTCCAAACGATCCGTCGACCTATGGCGGCATGCTCAATCAAGTTTCGGGCACGCTGAGCCTCGACGATTACTCGGTGGTGTCGGCCAATGCTTCGACGAACTACGGCGGCGGGATCACCAACTTCGGCGATCTGGTGGTCGCGCTGTCCACGGTGACAGCCAACGAGGGCAAGAACGGTGGTGGCGTGATGAATTCAGACGGTACGGTGAGTGTGCTTACCAGCTCGTTCTCGTTCAACAACGCGACCAATAAAGGTGGGGCCTGGGCGAATACCTACTCGAGCGGCTCGTTCGCGTTCCACAGTTCGGCGTCGTATTCGGGTAATACCGCTGACGGGTCCTGCGACAAATATTGGGATATCGGTGAGACACCGAGTTGCGTCAACTGAGGGTGGATACGCTCGAAACGCCGGTGATCGGTTTCGGTCACCGGCGTTTTCGCGTGTCATCAACCCAATACGGCGAGGTCTTCTTCGAGCTCGGGATCGAAGATTCGTTCGGTGCGTGGATCGGGGGCGGTCGTGCCGTCATTGGCGGATTGGTGGGCGATCGCCAACAGGCCGTCGATGACTTCGATTCTCCCGTCTTCGAATTCGGCCAGAGCGGTGCAGTTCTCGATCCAGTCGCCGCAGTTGTAATACCAGAGGTCGTCACGCATTTCGGCTTCGGCCTTGTGAATGTGACCACAGACGACTCCGTCGCAGCCTTGACGACGGGCTTCTTCGAGCAGGTGATCTTCGAAGCGGCTGATGAAGGTGCAGGCTTGTTTGACCTTCATCTTGAGGAATTGGGCCAGCGACCAATATTTGAGACCGACCAGTGAGCGGGCCTGGTTGTAGAGCCGGTTGGTCAGAATGAGGAATTCGTACGCGGCATCGCCGAGCATGCCCAGCCACGGCGAATGACGGATGACGACGTCGAATTGATCGCCGTGAGTGACAAAGAGCTTGCGGCCGTCGAGGGTGTGGTGGATATCGTGTTTACGAATCTCGATGCCACCGACTTGAAGACCGATGTAGTCGCGCAGAGCTTCGTCATGATTGCCCGGAATGTAGATGACCTCGGTTCCCGCCTTCGCCATGGCGAGAATCTGCTGGGCGACGTCGTTGTGTCCCGGAGGCCAATAGAGCCGCGATTTGAGACGCCACATGTCGATGATGTCGCCCACCAGATAGAGGGTCTTGCACCGTGCACCGGTGAGAAATCGGGTCAGCTCTTGGGCGCGACATCCACGATGCGCGAGATGCGTGTCGCTGATGAAGAGAGTCTCGTAATACGTGGCGCTCATGACGTGAAGTCCTCTCGGCCGTGGCGTTCGATGACGTCTTCGAGGGCATTGAGAAAGGTGTCGACGACTCGATCCCAGGTGATGTCGAGAGCGGTCTTGCGCGCCGCGACGCCCAATCGTCGCCACCGGTCGGGGCCGTCGGCGGCTAGCTGGCGAGCCGCCGCGACGTAGGCTTCGGCCTCGCCAAAGGGCGTGGTGACACCGTTCTCATCGGTTCGGATGTGCATGCGGCCAGCCGCGTAATCGTAGGCCAGGACCGCCAGCCCGCTCGCCATGCCTTCGGTGACGACGTTGCCAAAGGTCTCGGTGGTGCTGGGGTTGAGCAACACGTCGGCGGAGGCGAAATGCGCGGCGAGATCGCTGCCCAGACGCATGCCGGCGAAGACGAAGTCGGGGTGCCGCTTGCGGACGATCTCACCGTGCGGGCCGTCACCCACCAGGACGAAGCGGGCGTCTGGGCGTTCGTCGCGCATCGCGGCGAAGGCGCGGGAGGCGAGCCCGAGGTTCTTTTCGGTGGCGAGACGACCGACATACGCCACCACCAAGACATCCTCGTCGGCGGCGCCCCACGATCGACGTAGCTCGGTACGGCGATGCTCGGGCGAGAAGGCTTCGGTGTCGACGCCACGGCCCATCGCCTGGACATGGTGAAAACCGAGGTCGGTCAAGCGTTCGGCGAACGTGGGTGTCGGCACGAGTGTGCAACCGGTTCGGTTGTGCAACCAGCGCAGGTAGCGCAGGCCAATGCCACGCAGCAGGCCAACTCCATAATGGCGGCTGTAAAGATGGAAGTTGGTGTGAAAGCTCGACGAGAGTGGAATCCCGAGCTGGCTTGCCGCGACCACCGCGGCCATACCGAGAGGGCCTTCGGTGACGATGTGGACGATATCGGGACGCTGCTCGCGCCAGCTGCGGCGGAGACGACCGAGCTGTGGTGAGCCGAAACGCAATTTGTCGTAGCCGGGCAGCGGCGCGCCTGGCACCAAGAGCTCGCGAAATCCATTGTGACCGGGATGATCGTCCCGTCGCTGTCGGGGGCGGATCACCTCGAGATCGTGACCGCGTACGAGCAGACCTTCGACCAGGTGATCGAGCGTACGGGTGACACCGTTGACCTCGGGGTTGAAGGTCTCGGTGACGATGGCGATCCTCATCGTTACCTCAGCCGACGCTCCGCCGGGTGGCGTTCGGTCGGGCGGCGTTCCGTCGATCGGCGATCTCGCGATAGAGATCGAGCATCCGCTTGGCCATGGTGACGTTGCTCCACTCGTTGGCATACTCGCGGGCTTCCACGGCCAGCCGTTGTCGGAGCTCGCGATCACGCAGGATGGTGACGACCTTGGCGCGAAAGTCTTCGATGTCGTCGTCGGCCACCAGCGCGCCTTTGCCCGCCTCGAGGATCTCGCGGGTGCCCATCACCGCGGTCGACACCACCGGGAGGCCGCTCGCCATGGCTTCGAGGATCACGAGACCCTGCGTTTCGGTGCGTGAGGCGAAGACGAAGGCATCGGCGGCGCGATAGCAGTCGAGCAGCGCATCGTCGCGTGACAGATAGCCGACGAAGAGCACGTGCTGGTCGAGCCCGAGGTTTTGCACCGTTTTTTTCAGGCTGTTGAGAGCCGGTCCTTCGCCAGCGATGACCAGCAGCACGTCGGGAATCTCGGCACGCACCCGATCGAGCACACGCAGGATGAAGTCGATGTTTTTCTCGAACGCGACACGGCTGATGTGAGTCAGGGTCGGGCGCTCGGGAGCGATGCCGTGGCGCTCGCGAAACCGCGCGCCGTCGCCTTGAGAAAAGTGGTCCAGCTCGAGTCCGGTGGGAATGCGTTCCATCCGCGTCGTCACGCCATAGCGGCGGAGACGTTCCTCCATCGCCAGCGACGGCACCACGACCACATCGACCTCGTTGCACTGCGTCCGCGAATAGCGTCGGGCGAGGCCACGCATCATGCCGGCGGGGGCGAACGGCACGTAGTGGAAGAGGTATTCCTCGAAGAACGTGTGGTACGTCGTCACCGTGGGCAGGTCGAGCTGACGCGCCAATTTGAGCCCGGCGATGTGGGCGATGAACGGCGTCTGAATGTGGACGAGGTCGAAGCCGCGTTGTCTGAAGTGTGGAATGTGACGGTAGATCTGCCCCGGTTTCATGGTGCGATCTTCCGGATCGAACGGCACGCCCCATGAAGGGATACGGAGGATTTCCGAATCTTCTTTCTCGTCGCCATAGCGCGGCGCGATCAATTGGAGCTCGTGACCCTCGGCGCGGAAGACGTCGTAAAACGTCTTGATCGAGGTCGAGACGCCGTTGATCCGCGGGAAATAGACGTCGGAAATCGTCAGGATCTTCACGCCGCTTTCCCCTCGAGCGCGTGGGCGATCGATAGCCTCACCGTAGGAACAGCAGCGAAGGGAAGGCCAGTCCGGCACCGATCAGGATGCCGGCGACGACGTCGCTCGGATAGTGCAGACCGAGCACCAGGCGTGACAGAGCGACCAAGACCGTGAACGGGACCACCAGCCAGAAGAACTCGGGCAGATAGGCGACGATGACGATGCTAAACGCGACGGCGTGGAGCGTGTGGCCCGACGGAAAGCTGTGGAGGTCGAGTGCCGCGGTGAGCTGGGCGATGCGATCGGGATTGGCGTCGGCGGGGCGCGGGCGTGCGGTGGTGCGCTTGAGGTATTTGTAGAGCACGTAGCTGACCGCACCGAGCGCGATCATGTGGGCGGCGACGACGCCGTGGCCGGCACCGATGAAATAGGCCGTCAGGCCGAGCCAGAACCAGCCGTCCCCGAGCTTGCTGACCGCCGTGAAGAAAAAGACGATCGGCCGAGCGCGCAACTGGTTGAGGACGACGCACAGCCATAGCTCGAACGCGTTGAAGCGACTGCTCAGGCTCGGTGTCGTGTCCACGACCGGTGGCTCCTCTCGGCTCGGTTCGCCCGCGGCTGCCGAACATGGAGCGGCTCCGGCGGGTGAGTCGTTGTCGGTTGGGAGTTGGCTGGCCACGATCTTACCGTACGGCGCCGAGGATCATCGGTTCGTGGCATCGCCTCCCGGTTCCGGTGCAACGGAGAGCGAGGCGATGTCGCGTCGCTCTCTGTGAAGGCGAAATCACATGGTAAGCGGCGGATGTGAAAGGGCGATGAACGTGGCGCGATATCGGTGAACGTCGTGCCAACGTCGTGGGCGAAAGTGCCAACATCGTGGGCGGTGCTCAGCTATCCAATCCGAAGCGTTTCATCTTCTTTCGCAGACCTTCGCGGCTGATCCCGAGACTCTCGGCGGCGCGTGTGCGGTTGCCACTGGCGCGTTTGAGGTGGAGCTCGATGATCTCTTTCTCGTGTTCGGCGAGGCTTTGTATGGCCGGTGAGGCGCCGCTTTTACGACTGCGCTCGACCCGTGGCGACAGGCGATCGACGGTCAGCGGCTCGCCCACGGGCGTGATGGCGAGCAGCCGGCGCGCTTCGTTTTCGAGCTCCCGCACGTTGCCTGGCCAGTCGTGGGCTTCGAGACGACGTTCGAGACGGGGGGTCACTTCGGGGAGCGGGCGGTCTTCTTGTTCGGCGGCGCGTTCGAGAAAGAGATAGAAGAGCGGCAGGATGTCACCGGGACGCTCGGCGAGCGGCGGCACGTCGAGCGTCACGACATTGAGACGGTAGAGCAGATCTTCGCGGAAACGGCCCGCTTCGACCTCGGTCTCGAGATCACGATTGGTTGCCGCCAGCACCCGCACGTCGACCCGTGTCGCGGTCGTGCTGCCGACCGGCAATACTTCGCCGAATTGCAAGGTGCGCAAGAGCTTGGGCTGGAGCTCGAGAGGTAGCTCGCCGACTTCGTCGAGAAAAAGAGTGCCCTGGTCGGCGGCGGCGAACAGACCCAACTTGTCACGCACCGCCCCGGTAAAGGCGCCTTTGACGTGCCCGAAGAGCTCCGATTCGAGCAGCGACGCCGAGATGGCGCCACAGTTTACGGTCACCAGTGGTCGTTGGGCGCGGCGGCTATTGACGTGCAGGGCGCGCACGATGAGCTCCTTGCCGGTACCCGACGCGCCTTGGACGAGCACCGGGAGCTCGGAGCTGGCGACCTGACCGACCGTTTCGAGCAGACGCAAGAAAGCCGGGTCGCGGGTGAGGATGCCCTGAAAATCGAAGCGTTTGTGGAGGTCACGCTCGAGCGCCTGGGTGCGTTCTTGGAGCAGGAGCAGACGTGTGGCGCGTTCGAGCGCGCGCGACGACAGATCGAGCACTTGTCGGAACCGTTCACGCTCGGCTTCACCGAACAAGCCACCGAGGCTTCGTGACTCGAGATAAAGCGCGCCGACCCGGCGTGCGTCGACCTCGAGCGGCGCGGCGAGCACCGAGCGAATGCCGATCTGCAGGACGCTTTCCGCCTCGGCGAAGCGGGCGTCGGAGAGGGCGTCTTCCACCAGCATCGTCTCACCGGTTTCGAGCACGCGGCTGACGATCGAGCGACTCACGGGCTCGCGCCCCCCTTCGAGCTCCTCGCGCTGCCAGTTGCGCACCACCCGTAGATCGAGCTTGCCGTCACCCTGATCGAGCACCAGGAAACCGCGCTCTCCGCCGACGATTTCGAAGGCTCCGGCGACCACCGCGTCGAGCACGGCGTCGAGATCGTCGAGTTTGAGCAGGCTGCGAGCCAGGGTGTAGAGAGGTTGCAGTGCGTTGAGATCGAGATCGGCGGTGGCCATGCCCGACAAAATAGCAGACGAATAATCTCCGGCGAAGTGTTGACCTCGAACGGCCATGGCTACAGTCTGCGTCGATGATCGTCATGGGCACGGGTCTTGCTCTCTTCTCGGGGTATCGGTACAGGTCGCCGCTCGGGCATCGGTACAGGTCGCCGCTCGGGCATCGGTACAGGTTGCCCGAGTATCGGGACAAGGGTCCAGGCGCGCGAGCGGGTGAGACGTCCACGGGTGTACCTTCGGTGGACGCGTGACAGCCTTTGGGCAAGGGTCAATGACTGACAACTATTCGAGGAGATCGACATGGAGCCTATCGTTACGTCTCTGATCGGTACGGGCTTGGGCGCGGGAATCGGTGCCGGCTCGTTGTGGTGGCGGGTGCGTCACGGAGGCCTTTCACCCATCGATGTGCGGGTGCGCTACGACCGGTCGGGAGGCATCGCTGGCGTGCACGTCGATCCGATCCGCGCCCTGCTCGATTGGGCACCACCCAAAGAACGAGGATTCGGACGTCCGTTTCGCGCCCAGTGGCGGCTCGAGGGTGAGCTCCAGGAGGGGCATCGCATCCGTATCGAGCCCAAAGCGGTCGACGAGCCGAATCAGGACATCTTTGGCAAAGGCGTTTTCGAGCTCGGCAACGGTCGGCCACGCGCGGTGACGCCGATTCCGGTGCGTGAGCCCACCTGGACGGGCTTTGTCCATCCGTTCACCAATTGCTTGATCTTCGATGAGCTCGCTGAGAGTGCCGATGACAAGCGCAAGGAGCTCGAGGACGAGATGGGCGGCCGGGTGATGCGCGCCGCGCGCTGGATCTACGATGTCGTGGTGCTCGATCGAAAGGGTGAGGTGCTCTACCGTCTCGATCCGGAGCTGGTGCCTATCGAGTGTCGTTGAGCGCGCCGCATTGGGTGGCCGCGGCTTCGAGGTCGCGGCTCGCGGCGCGGCTCAGGTCGTCGCCGAGCTGACTCGCCAAGGTCGTGACCTCGTCACACCGACCGAGATGCGCCAGGTAAAAGGCACGTCGGGCTTGTTCCGGTTCGGTGGGTGGGTCGGCGACCCCGGCAGTATGGAGCTCGAGGGCACGAGCCCAGGCGCGCTGGCTGGCCTCGGGCTCGTCGAGCTCGACGAGGAGCTCGGCGAGATTGCGAAACAGCACGTGTGAGGTCGGGTTGAGCTCGATGGCGCGTTCGATGAAGATCCGCGAGCGGCCGAAATCCCGCGCAAAGTAGTAGTAAACGTAGAGGGTATTGGCCCACTCCCACGTCACGACCTGATCGGCCACGGGCTCGAGCGGTGCGATGAGAGCCTCGGCCGCCTCCAGGTCGCCGACCTGAAGCTCGAGCATGGTCAGGTTGCGGATCGGGGTTTCGTTCCCCACGGGAGCCAGGGCGCGTGCCGTCTTGTACGAGCCGCGAGCACCGTCCAGATCGCGCTGATCGAAGAGAAACGCGCCGTATTCGAGGTGATTGCGCCAATTGCCCGGGCGTGCCTCGATGGCGGCCAGGTAGTGTTCTCCCGCCTGCTCGTCTTCACCCAGGTCCTCGTAGGTCTGCGCGAGGTCACGATGGGCCTTGTCGTAGTACGGATAGAGCTCGACCAGTTTTTTGAGCGCGACGACGCTGTCGCTGAGCTCACCCTCGGCGCGGAGTACGTTGCCCAGGGCGAGACGCCCGGCGGCGAGATTGGGATCGATGACGAGGGCGCGTTCGGCGGTTTCGTGAGCTCGGGTGAGCAGATTGGGCTCACCGTTTTGAGCACGGCGCCGGAACAGCTCACTTTTCTCGGCCCACGCGGCGGCGAATTCCGGCTCGGCGGCGAGCGCACTGTCGAAAAAACGTTCGGCTCGAGCGTAGCCGCTGGCGGTGTCACGGTTCATCGCCGTGACGCCTTCGGCGTAGGCGTGGAACGCGCCTTCCCCGGGTACGTCACGACGCAGCCGCCAGAAATCACCCCAAAACGGTCGCTCGACGATGGTGTCGAGCAGCCAATGCCCGGTGTCGACGATCAGCGTCTGGTAGCTCTCCGCGGTGATCGTGGTCGTTGCATGGACCGCGCCTTCTCGGTCGTACAGGGTCAGATCGAGCGATCTGCGGTCCCGTTCTTGTTCGAGCCGACCTGCCAGCACCCAATCGACCTGCAAGGCGGCGCCAGCCGCTCGGGTCTCGACTTCGAGCCCGAGCACCTCGGCCCAATCGGCGACACTGAATCGTCGGAGGCGTCGTAGCTGGCCGTTGAGCGAGAAGGAAATCCCGGTGGCGGGCGTGTCGAGCGTGGTGTCCGCCGTCGCGAGCGGCAAAATCGCGATGGCGATCTTCTCGCCGTGACGACTTTCCCACCAGGCCTGGACCTGAATCGCGCCGAGCACCACCAGCACGCTGACCACCAGAGTCACGAGCGGGATCAGCCACGGCCGTTCCGGGGGCGTGGGCGAGCGTGGCATGGCGGGAGGGGTTTCACCGTCGCGCACCGCACGAAGCCGCGTCGCCACCTCTTCGGCATCGAGGGTGCGCTCGGCGGCGTCTTCCCGCGTCAGGATGGTGATCAGCTCATCGAGCGCCGGCGGCAGTCCGGTGGGTACGAAATGACTCGCGGGTTTGGCCGGGCCGCTCGCCAACGAACGCAAGTAGCTCACCAGGGTGGAGCCGATCCACGGGGTGCGTCCGGTGACCATTTCGTAGAGCACCACGCCGAGCGCGAAGAGGTCGGCGCGGGCGTCGATCTCACCGCTTTGCAGCTGCTCGGGTGCCATGTAGGGCGGTGTGCCCATGATGGTGCCTTCGAAAGTGAGATCGGTGGAATGCGAATCGACCGCTGGCGGCTCGAGAATCTTGGCGAGGCCGAAATCGACCAGCTTGACCTCGCCGTCGGGAGAGATGCGGATATTGGCCGGTTTGAGATCACGATGCACCACGCCCGCTTCGTGCGCGGCGGCGAGGGCGTCGGCGATCTGAATGCCGATCTCGAGAGCGAGATCGAACGGCAGCGGACGACGTTCGACGGTTTTTCCCGGCGCTGGTGACGCGGCGTTCGTGGTCTCGACGGTGGAGAAGGCGGCCTCGAGCTTGGTCGATGCGGTTTGGGTGGTGGCGAGTCGATCGTCGTCGAGGACTTGCGTCGCCGAACCGGTCGACGGGCGCCAGGTGCCGGAGAGCAGGGCGCGAAGGTCTTCGCCTTCCACCAGCTCCATGGCGATATACGGCCAGCGTTCAGTGGGATGGCGCTCGTCGATCGGTGCTTCACCGACCTCGAAAATCGTCGCGATATGCGCGTGATGGAGCACCGCTGCGGCTTGCGCCTCGCGGAGGAAACGCGCCCGGCTGGCGGAGTCGATATGGCTGTCGGGGCGGAGCAATTTGAGCGCCACCACGCGACCCAATTTTCGATCTCGGGCGCGGTAGACCACGCCCATTCCGCCTTTGCCGATGGCCCCGAGAATTTCGTAGTGAGCAATGTTTCGCGGGGTCAACGTCCTCGTCCTCGATGGCTGGTGCAAAGCAAGATGCTAGCAGCCTTCCGTGCTTCTTCGGAGCACTCGACGGCTTTCCGACGGCTGTTGCCACACGCGTTGCGCCGCGCCTGCTCGAGAAATACGCGCCGCGCTCCGAACTTGCTACGGTTGGCGCGATGCCGTCCGCTCGATCGAAACGCTTCCTCACCTGCCTCTTTTCGCTCGTGATCGTGATCGGAGCCGTGGTGGTTGTGATTCGACACGCGCCGCTGTGGGCGGCACGCGCTGTCGCCGCGGGATTCGATGGCGAGGTCTCGGTGGGTGCGGCGCGCTGGCTGGCGAGCGATCGTGTGGTGCTCGAAGATCTGTCGATTGAAGACTTCGACACTCGCTTCGGTCGTCTCGACGCCGAGATCGGGCGGATGGAAATCGAGGCCTCGTGGTCCGACTTGTGGCGTCGGTTCATGCGCGCGGTGTCGGTTACCGATGTCGTTGCCAGCCTCGAGCCACTCGATTCGTATCCTGCCTACCGGTCTGTCGCGTGGCGGATCGGCGCGCTCGAAGTCGATGCGGTCGTCACTGTGTTTGGAGACATCACCGTGCTCGGAGACATCCCTGTGTTCGGCGACACGGAAGACGGATCCGAACCGAGTCGAGCCACGGTACGGGTCTCGTCGTATCTCGATCAGCCTTTGGGTGTGCCGATCGGTGATGTGAAGCTGACGGGTGCCGAGGTACCGTTCGCGGCGCTCGCGCCGTATGCCCGTTCGTGGTTCGAAACGGGGGTGCTCGATGGCTTCGAGGGCGAGCTCGACTGCCTGATGGTGGATCTTCACTTCACCGCCGACGGCGGCGGTCGAATCGTCGTGTGGGCCGATGGCATGGATCGCGCGGGGGGCTATTGGTTGGGCGAGGCCGATCCATCACCCGACGGTGCGATCCGGGGCGTTGCCGATGTGGTTCGGCTCGATGTCGCGACCGCGATGCGGTGGCTCGATCCTGGCCGAACGCTCGCACCGGGGAGCTTGGGCTTCGTCGATGGTGAAGGAGGTGTGCGTGAGATCGAGGACACGCCGACATTCGAGCTCGATTGGACCTGGTCGCCTCCCGAAGGCGGCATCGCCGCGAGTCTCGAGATGTTGGCGATCGAGATTCCCGAAACGGTCGATTCGGTCGTGATCGATGGTTCCGTGACGGGTCGGCTTCTCGGCACGCGTGACGACGGGGTCGTGATCGACGGTCGAGCCGATCTCCACACCCTGAGGCTCGGAGGCGAGATGGCCGAGCAGTCGTGGACCTTCGACGGCGAGACCACGATCGACGCGCGCTATACGCAGCAGCTCGAGGTGGCACCCGTCGAGGTTGTGGGGAAGCTCGATGTCGGGCCGCTCGAGTCGCTTTCCACAGCGCTTACCGCCCAGGTCAGCATGAGGGATCTTGGGAGTCCACCCGAAGTCGAGGTCATTACCGCACGGGTCGAAGACCTGGCGCCGATGACGCTCAGGCCGGCGGGTTCGAGCGTTCGGATGGAGGCCGATTCGCTTCGTTTGGATCGACTTCGCACGCTTCTGGCACCACTTGTCGATGATCCGGCACCCGAAGCGTCGCTCGCCGGTCGATTGACGCTCGATGCCGAGCTTTCCCAGACCGGCTCGAGTACCTGGCGAGCCACGGGTGGCTTCGCGCTGCGCGACGTCGAGGCGGCGAGTGTCGACTTCAGCCGTGTGGTCCAAGGCCTGGCGGCGGATGGCGCGTGGCGGTGGCGGGCCGAAGACGGACTCCGGATCGACGGTGAGCTCGGTGGCTTCGAGATGTTGTGGGGTAGCGTCTATGGTGATTGGCACGACGTCCGCTTTCCGGTGGCGATCGACGTGGCGCCGCCAAGCGTGGCGCTGACCGTCGAGCTACCCGAAGCCGGTTCATGGGCCGTCGAGGGGCGTCATGAACAGAACGAGTCGTGGACGGGCAGCTACGACCTCACGGTTCCGGCCATCGAACCGGTGTGGCGGACGTGGCTGGAGACCCCCTTGGCCGGCAGCCTCGGGGCGCTCGAAGGTATGCGACTCGGAGGTCGGGTGACCTCGACGGGGCGTTTCGCGATCGACACGAGTCGAGGTCCTCTGGATGTGTCCGTGGACGCGCGGCTCGCCATCGAAGACGGCCAGGTTGCGGGTTCGGCATACGAGCGGTCGATCAGCGGGCTCGATCTCGAGCTGCCTCTCCATCTGCGTCGTCGGGCCGATGGTTCGGTCGAATCGCTCGGTGAGCCTCGTAACGGTCGACTTGCGTTTACCGAGCTTCGGGCTGGCGACCTGACGATTCCAGCGGTCGAGACGACCCTGGTGGTGGCCGGTGACGCGGTCGAGCTGGTGTCGCCGCTCGAGCTCGACGTGCTCGGTGGCCGAGTGTCGCTCCGTGACGTCGCCGGGCGCGCGCTCCTACGACCGGAGCGTCATCTCGCAGCCTCGGTGTCGCTCGCGGGGCTCGATCTCGCTACCTTCCCCGGTGACTTGGGGCTGGTCGGGAGCGTCGACGCCGAGCTGCCGGCGGTGCGACTCTCACCCGAGCGTCTCGAGGTCGACGGTGGTGGGACGGCTTCGATGTTCGGAGGGCGTGTCGAGGTCGGATCGATCTCCGGGCGACACGTCTTCTCGCGCTACCCACGTTTTCGGCTATCGGCCTCGTTTACCGAGATCGATCTCGAGCAGCTCACCGCGCGTCTCGGCTTCGGGGCGATGAGCGGCAGTCTCGACGGCACGATCGAGGCCCTCGAACTTTTCGGCGTGGTACCGACCGCCTTCGAGGCCGAGGTCTTCACCGTCGATCGCCCGGGTGTCGAGCGCACGATCACCGTCAAGGCGGTACGCGACATCAGCATCCTCGGCGGCGGCGCCGCCCCCGGTGCGATCGACAATCTGCTCACCCGTTTGATCAATCGCTTCACCTATCGTGAAGCCTACGCCGATCTCGCGCTCGCCGACGATGTCTTCACCCTCTACGGCAAGCGTTACCAGGACGACGGCCCCGAGTATTTCGTTCGTGGCCGTTTCCCGTTCCCGATCAACGTGGTCAACGCGCGACCCGGGCAGGCGGTGTCGTTTCGTGGCATGCTGGCCCGGCTACGGGCCATCGGCTCGAGCCGTGTCGATAGCGGACCGACGGAGGACCCTTGATATGAGCTTATCCACCCACCCATTTCGCATGCTGTGCAGTCGTGGTTCGATCGTCTTGATGACGATTCTGGCGCTGGGCTGCATCACGGTGAACGTCTACTTTCCGGAAGCCGAAATCAAAGAGCTTTCCGAGTCGATCGAACGCGAGGTGCGTGAACGCGCGGCGAGCGGCGAAAGCGGGGCATCGAACGACGCATGGTTCTCCGAGGAGGCCGATACGCGTCGAAGCCTGTTGAGTCTTCTGTTGGCGCCATCGGTGGCTCACGCTCAGGGTGGTGTCGCGCTACCCGAGGTCAGCAGCCCGGCGATCCGCGCCATCATCGAGAGTCGTGCCGAGCGTCTCGATGACGTGCTCGCCCAGCTCGACAGCGGCGTGCTCGGTGAGGGCAAGGACGGTCTGTTGGCGGTTCGTGATCTGGCGAGTCTCGAGCTGCGTGATCGCGCGGCGGTGCAGAAGTTGCTCCGTGACGAGAACAAAGATCGTGAGGCGCTCTTTCGCGAGATCGCCGTGGCCAAAAACGTCGATCTTGCCCAGCTTCCCGAGATCCGTGCCACCTATGCCGAGACCCTGCGTGACGTCGCGGCGCCCGGTACCTGGATCGAGCGTCCCGATGGCACCTGGGAGCGGAAGTAGATCTTCCTCGAGTCGATCCGAGGGATATACTCGGGGATCTATGACAACACCTCAGGAACGAATCCAGGCCGACGTCAAGGCGGCCATGCGCGCCAAAGAGAAGGAAAAGCTGGGCACCCTGCGTTTGCTGCTCACCGCGATCAAGAACGAGCAGATCGACAAGGGCGCCGAGCTCGACGAGGACGGCTTCATTCTCGTCGTCAAGCGACTGGTCAAGCAGCGCCGCGAGAGCGCGACGCAATATCGCGACGCCGGGCGCGCCGAGCTCGCCGAGGCGGAAGAAGCCGAGATCGTCGTGCTCGAAGCCTATTTGCCCGAGCAGGTGGGTGAGGACGAGCTACGCGCCGCGATCACCGCGTTGGTCGAAGCGGAGGGTCTTTCGGGACCGAAGGGCATCGGCCCGGTGATGAAAGGGATGATGGCGACATTCGGTAGCGCCGCCGACAACGCGCTGATCAGCCGTATCGCCCGTGAGGTGTTGGGCAGCTGAAGCTCGCCGAACGTTTGGTCGCGGCGGTGGATGCTCACGGGTTGACCCCACCCGGACCGATTGCTCTGGCCCGTGAGCTGAGCCAGAAACGACAGATCGTCGAAGGAGTGTTGGAACACCTGATCCGAGAAGGTCGATTGATCCGTCTGCCGGGTGGGCTGATCGTCGGCGCGGGGGCGATCGAGCAGCTCGCCGAGCAGGTGCGACGAGGACCGTCGAGCTTCGACATCGCCGGGTTCAAAGAGCGCTTCGAGCTGAGCCGGAAGTGGGCGATTCCGCTGCTCGAGCACCTCGACGCCATCGGAGTGACGCGTCGAGAAGGAGATCGGCGTCACGTCGTCGAGTGAACGACGACGAATCATCGGTCGAGAGACAAGACACGTTTTCGAGGGAGGGACACGTGGCAGACAAACAAACCATCGCAGTGGTCGGTGCTTCGACCGATCGCGCCAAATTCGGCAACAAATGTGTCCGGGCCTATGCTCATGCCGGTTGGACGGTGTACCCGATTCATCCCAAAGAGAGCGCCATCGAAGGGTTGCCGGTCCACGCGTCGGTGGGCGACGTCGAAGACCGGATCGATCGCATCAGTCTTTATTTGCCTCCAGCATTGACCAGCAAGATCCTCCCCAGCTTCACTTCGATCGAAGGCGCGGAGGTCTGGTTCAACCCGGGCGCCGCGACTCCGGACGTGGTCGCCGAGGCGCGTGCGCTCGGTCTCGATGTGCGTGAGGCGTGCAGCATCGTCGACATCGGTTTGTCACCTTCGATGTTCCGCTGAGCTGGTAGCATCGCGCGATGGCTCTCGGTAATCAGGTCGTGCGGATTCCGTCGGTGGCCGACGGCTGCCCGCGATGTTCCGGAACCGGTTGGGAGATCATTCCCGACGGGGGAGCCGGCGTGGCGCGGCGCTGCGAGTGCCGTAAGCGTGACGAGGCGGCGCAACGACTCGAACGGGTCGGCATCCCGGCGCTTTACCAGCGTTGTCGTCTGACCAATTTCCAGACGCACGGCGATGCGCGTACCAGCGCGATGTTGCTGCGGGCGCGGACGCTCGCCGAACGCTATGTCGACCGTTTTCTCGATCTCGACACCGGACGACCACGGTCCACCGGTTTGCTTTTCATCGGTCGTCCAGGAGCCGGCAAAACCCATCTCGCCGCCGCCGTGCTCACCGAGCTCGTCAAGCGTTACGGGGTGCGAGGCCGCTTTGTCGATTTCACCTCGTTGGTGCATCAGATCCAGTCGACCTTCGACCACGGCTCGGTCGAGACCAAGCGGCAGGTGCTCGATCCGGTGATCCGCGCCGATGTCTTGGTGCTCGACGAGCTCGGGGCGCAAAAGCCGACCGATTGGGTGATGGACAATCTCTACCTGATCATCAACAGCCGCTACACCGAAGGCTTGCCCACGCTCTTCACGACCAACTTTCAGCTCGAGGAAGAGGCCGACAAGGGGAACGAGTCGCTCGACAAAGGCGCGTCGGACACAGCCGCGGCGCGTCGACTGCGGCTTCAGGACGCCTTGTTGTCGTCGCGGATCTCGGCGCCGCTGGTCAGTCGGCTCTATGAGATGACCCAACCCGTGGTGCTCAGCACCCTGGATTATCGGCGTCAGGTTCTCCAACCCCTGCGTCGCCTCTGAAGCATCTTGCAAGCTCGCAGTCACCCTCTGGATCCATTGCGACATGTCGCGATTCGTCGATCCCCACGGCGCTGGCCGTGGTGGTTGGCCGCTTTGTTGATCTGCTTGGTCTTCGCCTGCGTGCGGCGTGCTCCCGACACCGTGGTCGAGCGACCCCCCTTGCCTCCCGTGGGACCGGTGGCGGCGCCCGCGGCTACGGTTCCCCCGCCACCGGCACCCGTGCCACCGCCCCCACCGCCCCCGGTGGCCGAAGACAAGACCGAGAACGAGCATCGGCCGGTGCGGATCGGTCTCGCCCTCGATCGGGACGTGGTCGACTTGCCGTGTTGCGATCCCGATGTCGAGCTGGCGATCGGCGATCTGCAGATGCCGCTCACCGCGCGAACGCGGATCGAGCCGGTCGTCGACCTGGTCGGCGTCGGGGTGTTTCGTCTTCAGGTCGCGGCGCTGCGTGACGAGCCTCAATCGAAGAGCGTTGCCGCGTATGTGCGTCGCACCACCGAGTTGCCGACCGATGTGGCCTACGATGGCGCGGCCGACCTCTACCGGATTCGCGTCGGTCGTTTCGCCACCGAAGCCGAAGCCGATACCGCGCGGCGACGCTTGATGGTGCTCGGATTCGACGAGTCATGGCTGATCCGCGACGGGGGTGAGCTGGGCAACCCGGCGATCCGAATCACCGCGGGCGAGCAAGTCTTCACCGTGACCGGGCGGCAGCTGGTGGCGAAGGCGAAAGCCAACACGGGCGTGCCCTTCGACGGTGGGCGCTATCGTGGCGAGCTACACGTTTGGATCAACGATCGCGGCCGTCTCAACGTCATCAACGAGCTGCCGCTCGAAACCTATTTGCGTGGCGTCGTGTCGCGTGAAATGGGGCCTGAGCTCTACAACGAGCCCGAGGCGCTACGCGCCCAGGCGGTCGCCGCGCGTACCTTCACGGTGCGCAACCTCGGCCAATTCGCCGCCGAAGGCTACGATCTCTGCGCAACGCCTCGCTGCCAGGTTTACGGTGGCATGACCGCCGAGCATCCGCGTTCCGACCGCGCCATCGAAGACACCGCCGGTGAAGTGGTGATCGTCGGTGGTGCTCCGGCCGAAGTGTTTTACAGCGCGTGGTGTGGTGGCCATTCCGAAAACGTCGAGGTGGTCTTCCCGGCCAAACGCGGTGATCATTTGCGTGGGGTGCCGTCCGCCGAGGCAGGTGTGAGCGAGGTCGCCGGTGGACTCGAAGCCGGAACGTCGTTTCCCGACGGTCTGACGCGCGCCCTCTTGCCACCACCGCCCGGTGGGCTCGATGCCCAGAGCCTGTCGGCGCGTCTCGAGCACCTCGTCCTGCTCGCTGCGTTGCGGCCCCCGAGCGATCGTCTGAAGTCGCTCGACAGTGCGGAGGTCCGTCGCTATTTGGCCTCGGTGCTCGATTTGGTGCTCGACACGCGTCTTCTCGCCGAAGACGTCGACGTGGCGTCGTTACCCGCTCGCGAGCAGGCGCTGGTGCGCAACTTCGCCACCACCCTCGACGGTGACGAGCTCACCGCGTCGGACGTCGAGCTTCTGCTCTATCGACTCGCCGGTCATCTCGGCGTGCTCGAGTACCGGCGCGGTGTGTTCCTGCTCGCCGACGACGAATCTCTCCAGCTCGCCTCGTCGGATCCCGACGCACGACGTGTCGAGGTATCGCTGCGCGACCTCATGGTGTTCGGGCCGAGCCAGGGTGGGGTCGAGGCCGGGCCGATCGAGCTCGTTCCAGGCGACGGTCTCGACGTTTACCATCATCGCAACCGGGTGCTCGCCATCGTGCAAGCCAAGCCGCCCGGAGCGCTCAATCTCGGCAAACGCGCGCGTGCGCCCTGGAGTCACTATCGCAGCGTTGCGCAATTGCGTACGGCTGTGGCCGAACGCTATCCGGGTTTCGATTTTGCCGACTTTCAGATCTTGTCGCGCGGGGTGTCGGGGCGGGTCGGTCGCATGCGGCTGTTGAGCACGGATGGACGCACCATGCTGGTCGAAGGGCTCGCGGTGCGATGGACCCTCGATCTTCCCGATACGCTTTTCACGGTGAAAGAGCATCGCAACGCAGAGGGGCGTCCCGCCGGTTGGACCTTCGCCGGGCGAGGCTGGGGCCATGGCGTCGGTATGTGCCAAACCGGTGCATTCGCCATGGCGCAACGGGGGCGCTCGTATCGTGAGATCTTGCACCACTACTTTACCGACGTCGAAATCGGACCTCTCGGACCCGGCGACCTCTAGCGACTCCACCCAAAGAAGCGATCCATAGGAGAGCCGATCATGGCTTGGCGAGACGACTACAGAGCCAAAACCACTACCGCCGACAAAGCCATCGAACGCGTGCAAAGCGGTGATCGGGTGTACTACGGAGGCAACGCCGCCGTGCCGACGACCCTGGTCGGCGCGCTCGGTGACGCGGGTCCGACCCTCGACGACGTACAGCTGTCTCACGTCCTCTTGCTCGGTAACGATCCGCTGTCCCAGGCCGAGATCGCGTCGCGTTTCCGGCACAACAGCCTGTTCGTCGGCCCGGCCGATCGCAAGGCGGTCAACGAGGGCCGGGCCGACTACGTACCCATCCACCTCCATCAGATTCCATGGCTTTTCGATCGCGGCATCGTGCCGCTCGATGTCGCCATGGTGCAGGTCTCGCCGCCCGACAACCATGGCTTCATGAGCCTGGGTGTCGAAGTGCTCGCCACACCGGCCGCGTGTCGTCAAGCGACCACCGTGATCGCGCAGGTGAACGCGAACATGCCGCGCATCCACGGCGATTCCTTTCTCCATGTTTCCCAGGTCGATGCCATCGTCGAGGCCGACGATGTCTTGCCCGAGTTGCCCCCGGCCGTGGCCAGCGACACCGAAAAAGCGATTGCCCGTCACATCGCCTCGCTCATCGAACCCGGCTCGACTCTTCAAATGGGCATCGGTGGCATTCCCGACGCCGTTCTCTCGCTGCTCGACGGTCCACTCGAGCTCGGTATTCACACCGAGATGATGTCCGATGGCGCCATGCATGCCGTCGAACGAGGGGTCATCACCGGCAGTCGGAAGACGCTTCATCACGGCAAGGTCGTCACCACCTTCGCCCTAGGCAGCCGTGACCTCTACGATTGGCTGGACGACAACCCGCGGATCGAGGCGCAGCCGGTTGACCGCGTCAACCATCCCGGAATCGCCAGCCAAAACGACAAGCTCGTCGCCGTCAACAGCGCCATCGAAATCGATCTTACCGGTCAGGTATGCGCCGACTCGATGGGCACGCGGATCTACTCCGGCTTCGGTGGCCAGGTCGACTTCATTCGCGCCGCCGCGCGGTCCAAAGGCGGCAAGCCGATCATCGCGGTCAAATCCACCGCCAAACGGGGCACCGTCAGCCGGATTGTTCCCAAGCTCCAACCCGGAGCCGGTGTCGTCACCAGCCGTGCCGACGTCCACTGGGTGGTCACCGAACACGGTGCCGTCAACCTCTTCGGACGCAACCTCAGAGAGCGTGCCGAGCTGCTGATCTCGATCGCCGATCCGAGCGCGCGCGAAGAACTGGAACGCGCCGCCAAGGAGCGGAAACTCTTGGTGTGAGGTGAAAAGCGATGGACGAGTCGCCCGAAGCGAAACGCAAGGAATACGAGCTCTTACGCCAGGAGTTCGTGCACCACGACAACGTCACGTTCAACATTCTCGTGATGACCTACGGCTTCTTCGGCGTAGTGTGCGCGTTGGCGATCGAGACCACGTCGCCGTATCTCTTTTTGGTGCCACCGGTGATTTTCATCATCGCCGCGTTCTATGTCGCCGACAAACGCTGGGCGATTTGGAATATCGCCACCTACGCCAAGGTCTTCTTGGAGGGTGACTCCGGACTGCGGTGGGAAGGGCGACTGTCGACGTTGCGTGATCTCGGACGCACGGGCAGGGTCGACTTTTCTCCCGGCAACAACATGATCGCGATCGAGCGGACGATCTTCATCGCGTCGAGCACGCTCAGTATTGCTTTGTGCGCGGGCACCGTGGACTGGAACAGCGATGGCCTCCGTGCCGGGAGTGCCATCGCGTCGGTCTGGCTGCTGAGCTGGGCGGCGATTTTCCACGCGTACCGTGGGCTGCTTCACGAGGGTGGGTCGGATGGTCAGTTGCTCGATCGCTGGCAGGCTGTGGCGGCCACGGAACGAGATCCCACCCCTGTCCCTGATACCGATTCCGAATGATGGCCGCGAGCCCGAGCTGGTATCGGCATGCGGTGATCTATCAGGTTCACCCGCGGTTTTTCTTCGATAGCGACGGTGACGGTGTCGGGGATCTGCGCGGGATCCTGGCCCGGCTCGACCATCTCGAGCGGCTCGGCGTCGACTGTCTTTGGTTGATGCCGCACTACCCGTCGCCGTGGCGAGATGATGGCTACGACGTTACCGACCTGACCGCGGTTCATCCCGCGTACGGAACCCTCGGCGACTTTCGCGACTTGGCGGAGGCGTGTCATGCGCGAGACATCCGCGTGCTCATCGAGTTGGTGCTCAATCACGTGTCCGACCAGCATCCATGGTTTCAGAGCGCGCTTGCCGGGCGTGATCGGCCGTTCCGTGACTTTTTCGTGTGGAGTGATACCGGCACGGAATACGTCGACGCGTCGATCATCTTTTTCGATCCTCACGAGAAGACGTCCAACTGGACGTATCACGCGGCGACCGAGCAGTACTACTGGCATCGGTTCTACAAAGAACAGCCCGATCTCAACTACGACAACCCCGAGGTCCGCCAGGCCATTCTCGATACCGCCATGTTTTGGCTCGACCAAGGCGCCGATGCGTTGCGTCTCGACGCCGTGCCGTACCTGTATGTGCGTGAAGGTACGACGTGTGAGAGCCTGCCCGAGACGCACGACTTTCTGCGTGCGCTACGTCGTCACGTCACGGCTCGTCATCCGGACGCCGTGCTGTTGTGTGAAGCCAATCAGCCCGCCGCGATGCTGCGCGACTATGTGCGTCTCGACGAATGCCAGCTCGGTTTCGATTTTCCGTTCAACCAAGCGCTCTTTCTCGCTCTCGCGCGCGGATCGGCGCGACCGCTCGAAGAGCACTTCGCGGACCGCCCGTCGCTGCCGGAAGGGAGCGAGCTGGTCGCGTTTCTGAGGAGTCACGATCAGGTCTTGCTCGACACCATGGAAGGGACCCGAGCCGACGACATCCGTCGCGCGTTCGCACCCGAGCCGAGCATGCTCATGACCGACGGTGGCATCCGTCGTCGGCTCGCGCCGATGCTCGATGACGATCCGCGCCGGCTCGAGCTTGTTCACGCGCTACTCGTGGCGCTCGATCAGCCGATCTGTCTCTACTACGGTGATGAAATCGCCATGGGTGAGGATCTCGCTCGCCCCGATCGCTTCGGCCTACGCGCACCGATGCAGTGGTCGGATGAGCCTCACGGTGGTTTCTCTGTGACGTCGCGCTCCGCGCTTCCACGGTCTGTCGGCGCCGCGATCGACGATCCGGTGTATGGTTTTCGTGCGCGCAACGTCGCCCGGGCACGTAGCGAGCCCAACTCTCTCTTCAACCGGCTTGTCAGTCTTCTACGTCTACGACATCGAGATGCTGCCTTGCGGACCGGCACGCTCATGCTCGTGCCTCAGGCCAATGACGCTCTGCTCGTCTTCGAACGTCATGGTTCTGAGCACCGTGTCATCGCCGTGTTCAATCTTTCCGCCAGAATCCAGCCGTGCCCGTTGATCGAGGGCGAGACGATCACGCAAAGCCAGGACGGGTCCCGTGACGGGTTACTTCCATGGAGCTGGAAGTGGGTTCGGTCTGGGCTTGCCTAGCTCAGCACCTTCCGTCGATCGGGCAAGAAGGGGAGCGACTCACGGATCTCGCGGACGTACCCGGGGTCGATGTCGGCGAGCAGCATGGTTTCTTGGCGCGCCGCGGCGGCGATGATCTCGCCCATCGGGTCGACGACCCGACTGTCCCCGGTGTAGCTGAGATGACTGTCCCGACCGACCCGGTTGATGCCGACGACATAAGCCTGGTTCTCGATCGCGCGTGCCTGGAGCAGAGCCATCCAGTGGCTGCGTCGCGTGTCGGGCCAGTTGGCGGGTACGAGATAGCAGTCGGTGTGCTCGGCGGTGACCCAGAATTCATCGGCGAAGC
>JBCDBH010000018.1:0-33690 GCA_039184055.1 Acidobacteriota bacterium | reverse complement strand
GTGGGTTTCGAAATGCTCCGCGTCACGGGTGGTTCGCTGTTCGCGGGGGTCGACGTATTGGCAGACGAGGGTAGGCATACTGGGTGCGCCCGTTTACATGGGGGCGCGCCGACTCGAGTCGCCATGTAAGGATGTTGTCGGAGTGAATCCGCCATGGGACCGTGGACGATAGGTCCTCTATAGGATGAAAACATACCGTCGCGGTCCGACGGTCTTGCATACCTTCGACGAGACATCTGGAGAGACTCGAACATGAAGCGACTGTTCCCGATCTTGCTCTGCCTCATCGTGTCGGGCGCCGTGGCGCAGGCACAGACGACGATCACGCTCACCGGTACGGTGACCGATGGTGGTGGCGCGCCCCTCGAAGGCATCGAGGTCGAAGGGTTCGAGCATCCACATGATCCGGTCTACCCGTCGACCGTGACCGCCGCCGACGGTACTTACACGCTCACCGTCAACGTCGATTTCATACCCTTCTTCAAGCTGCGTTTCTTCGATCCAGCCGGCGTGGCGCCGACCGAGTGGTGGCAGGAAGCTTCCAGCTTCGACGACGCGCGTTTCATCGTCGGGATCGACGGTGATCTTTCGGGTGTCGACGCCGTGCTCGACGGCGTGACCGTGGCACCGGTCGGGGGTGCGATCGAAGGCACGGTGTCCGGCGCCGGTGGACCTCTGGCCGGTATCCAGGTGACCTGTGAGCGTTCCGATGTTCGAGGGTTACGCTCGTTCGGAGTGACCGCCAGCGACGGCACCTATCGATGTGGCGAGGTATTGCCGAGCGGCGACTATCAGGTGCGGTTCGAGGATCCGGGCAACGTCTACGCCACCGAGCTCTACGACGACGTCATCGTACCGACCGATGCGACCTTGGTGCCGGTGACCTTTGGCGCCACCACGCCAGCGATCGACGCGGTGCTCGACGAGGGTGGCGCGATCACGGGCTACATCATCGACTCCCAGGGGCAGGACTACAGCGTTTCGCAAGCCATTCTCTTCGCCCAGGACAGCAACGGCGACTGGGTGCGGATCGACCGTGAGATTCCCGACTTCCAGGATGGCTTCTATGTGTTCCCGGGTGTTCGTCCCGGCACGTACCGACTCGCCCACGTCTACACGCAGCCGTTGTTTCCCGACCAGACCCGTGGTGAGGTGTACGCCAACGGCACGGTGTTCCAGAGTTTTGAAGGTTTGGATCTGACCCAGGCCGATCTCGATGCCGGCACTCCGGTGACCGTCAGCGCCGGTCAGGCGACCCCATTCATCAACGGCGTTCTCGAGGACACCGGCAACCTACTCACCGGCACCGTCACCGACGTCGACGGCAATCCGTTGGCGGGGGTGCAAGTGCGGCTGTGGCGCAGCGTGCCGACCTATGACACGCCGGTCAACGGCCGAATCGTGTTCACCGAGGCCGACGGCAGCTATCGGATCGAAGACTGGCCGACCTTCGGTGAATTCCACCTGCAGTTCACCCAGCTCTTCGTCGGGCTCAGCGAGTTCTACGACGACGTCGACAACGTCGGTTTGGCGACGCCGCTGGTCGTCACCGGCACCACGACCGGGATCGACGTCGTGCTCGATGGTGGGAGCAACAACCCGGCCGCCAACGTGATCCGTGGCACGGTGACCGACAGCACGGGGGCGCCGCTCAGCGGTATCGCCGTCACCTGCTGGACGGGCGCCGGTCCGGCGGCGAATTGTGTCGACTTCACCGCCGCCGACGGCAGCTACGAGCTGACCGGTCAGCCGGCGGGCACCTACTTCGTGTACTTCGGCAGCCACGGTGGTAGCGGTCTCGCCGCGGAGTGGTACGACGACACCTTCTTCAGCACCCGTACGCCGGTGACCGTCAGCGACGCCGGGCCAACCACCGGGATCGACGGTGAGCTCGAATTGGCGGGTCAGATCTCGGGCTCGATCACCGCGCCCGGCAATGTGCCGCTGGAAGGTGACGTGACGCTCTTCGCCGAGGTCGGTGGCCTGTGGCTACCGGTCGCCGAGATCCCCACCAGCGGCATCTTCAACGTCGCCGTGCAGCCGAAGACCTATCGAGTGCGTTTCGAGGCGGGATTCGATCCCTTCACCCAGATCGTCGAGTACTACGACGATCAACCGACCCTGGCGCTCGCTGACGACGTCGTAGTCGCGCCCGGAGGGATCACCACGGGAATCGACGCTGTGCTCTTCGATTCGCCGGTCCTCTTCCAGAGCGGCTTCGAGAATGGCGATATGGGTGGTTGGACAGTGATGATCGAAGGCGATCCGACCCCGACCCTCGGTCTCGAGGCGATTCCGCGGATCGAGCGGTTACCGGAGCTGCCGGGCGAACAGCTCGATCCCTGACCGTCCCGAGCTCGAAACATCGGTTCGCGCGCAACGCCCCGCCAGGCTCGTCTCGGCGGGGCGTTTCACGTCAGCGTGGGGTCGGTTCGACCTCTTGGTCGAGAGCGAGAAACTCCCGTAGATGTTTGACCAACACGTCCTGGGATTTGGGATCCATGAAGTCGAGGCGGAGCTCGTTGATCACCATGACTTCCATGGCCACCCATTCCTGCCAGCTCTCGGCGATGACGTTGTTGCGAATCTCCTCACCCAATGCGCCGCCGTAGGTAACGTTTTCCGGTGGCTTGCCCCAACGACGGGCACGTTTGCAAAAGACGAGATCGGCATCGGCGCTCATGGTGTCCTCCAGGTGAAATCGAACCGTGCACGGCAGACGGTACTCGCTCGCCGGGGCGATGGTCAACGGTAAGCGTCGTCACGGTACGGTCGACGACCAAGCCGACGTGTCATTCCCGGGCGGGTAGCTTGCCGCCATTGATCTCGATTTTCGCCGATCGAAAACGACGCTTGCATCGGCCAGGTTGCTCAATCGACCATGAGTGCGCGCACCGGGTCCATCCGCGCGGCCTTTCGCGCGGGTCGATAGACCGCAACGGCGGCTAGCGCGATGAGCAAAACCGACACCGCGCCGTAAACGATTGGATCGATCGGGTGCACGTTGTAGAGCATGCCCCGCACGAGCTGAGCAGCACCGGCGGCACCGACGAGCCCGATCGCGACGCCGGTCATCGCGAGTCGGAGACCTTCCCGGAGGACGAGACCGACAACCCGGTTGCGATCGGCGCCGAGCGCCGCCCGGATGCCGAGCTCGCGCTGTCGCTTCGCGACCGAATAGGCGATGACACCGTAGATGCCGACCGAGGCCAAAAGGATGCCGAGCAGCCCGAACAAGCCGAGCACGCTGCCTCCGAGCCGTGCCGGAAGAAGCGCGATTCCCATGTGATCCTCCATCGTGCGGACGTCGTAGAGTGGTAGGCCCGCGTCCATTCCGCGGACGGTCTCCCCGACGCTGGCGAGCATCGCGCTCGGGCTCGTCGGCGTTCGCACCACCAGGGTCATCGCGGACTGGAACAACTCGCGCTGTGGCAGATACATGTACTCCGTCGGGTCCTCGGCGAGACTTCGGTATTTTGCCGTTGCCACCACCCCGATGACCCGTCGATCCTCACCCGCTGTCCGCACGATGTTGCCGAGAGCCGACTCCTCGGGCCAGAACCGCTCAGCGAAGCGCTGGTTGACCACGATTACGGGTGTCGTACGAGCGTCGTCGCTCCGTCGGAACGTCCGTCCCTCCACGAGGTCGGCTCCTAGCGTCTCCAGATAGCCTTCGGTAATCGCGGCATAGTACAGACTCGTGCGCTCACCTTCGGCGAACTCATATCCGGGAATCTCGACTCCTTGGCCCAGGAGGTGAAAGCCGAGGGGCACGGAGTTGGTGAGCCCGACAGAGGTCACATCTCCACGCGCGGTGAGCTCGTCGATGAGCCGGTCGTAAAACTGTTGGGTGGTGGCTTCATCGTATCCTTGAAGTCCTGGATCCATCGACGCCATGATCAGATTCCGTGGCTTCTCCATCCCAGGGTCGATCTCGGTCGCCGCCTGGAGCGCGCGAAGAAAAAGCCCCGAGCTCACCAGCAGGATCAGCGAGAGCGCCATTTGGAGCACGACGAGAGCCTTACCCGTCCGAAACCGTCCGCCGCTGTATCCCCCATGGCCCTTTACCGAGCTCACGAGATCCGTCTTGGCCGCCCGCAGCGCCGGGACCAAACCGAACACGAGACCGGCCACGACCGACACGGCCAGCGTGAACAGAAGCACCTTCGTATCGATCTCCACTTCGAAAGCAACCGGCGCATCCATCGGGAGCTCGATTCGCGCTAAGCCGGCGGTGACAGCGTACGCCAGGCCGACTCCCGCGGCACCGGCAAGCAGGCTGAAGACGAGGCTCTCGGTGAAGAGCTGCTGGAGGATGGCTCGACGGCTGGCACCGAGACTAAGCCGGATGCCCATCTCCCGACGGCGCTCCCGCGCCCGCGCGAGGAAAAGATTGGCGACGTTCACGCAGGCGACGAGGAGAAGCAGCGACACCACGGCCATCATCACCGTACTCATCCCGAGAGCGGCACCGCGGAACGACGGATGGAGCCCGGCCTCCGACAGGGTGATGACGGTCGTGCCGAGCTGCCCTTCGTACGCATCCGGAAACTCGTCTCGAAGCCGCGGCAGCATGCTGTCCATCACGGTCGTGGCCTGTTCGATCGTACGGCCGGGGCGCAGCCTCGCCATCACGACCATCATGCTGTCGTCGCGTGCTTCGAGGAGATCGTTCCCAGGCATGATCCACGGCTGCATCATGATCGGAACGTAGAGCGGGACGTCGATGGCTGGCATCGGCCCCTTGAACTCCGGCGGTGTGACTCCGACGATTTCGAAGGCCCGACCATTGAGCTTGAGCGTACGGCCGAGAACGGTCGGATCGCCACCGAAACGGGTCCGCCAAAACGAGTGCCCCAGCACAACCACTGGGTGAGCGCCTGGATCTCGGTCTTCCGTGCCGGGACGGAACGTACGTCCGATCTTGGCTTGGACGCCCAGAGTCTGGAACAGGTTCGCGCTGGCGAGAATCCCCATGATGCGTTCGTTCCGTTCTTCACCGGACAGCGAGATCGGTGCCGAGGTCCACGCGGCGGTCGACGAAAAGACTTCGCCGCCGTGGTCACGGACATCTTGGTAGTGAGGGATCGAGCTGGCGCCGTAGTCCAGACCCGGCCACTTGCGATAGACCTGCACCACCTCTTCGGGGTTGGCCACGCCGCCCAGCGGCCGGAGGAGCAAACCGTGAATCGCCGAGAAGGTCGCTGAGTTCAGTCCGATGCCGAGGGCCAACGTCACGATTGCGGTCGTCGTGAAGAGAGGGCTCTTCGTGAGCATGCGAAGGCTGTACTTGACGTCATGGACGAGGTGAAACATGACTCAGATCTCTCCACTTGTCACAGAATTGCGATGGCTCTCGCGATCCGTGCGCCAGGTCGCCACGACGACACGTTCGACAATCGGCAGCACGACAAGAGTGATAACGGTCGCCACCAGGATGCCATAGGCGATCGAGATCGCCGCGGGTATGAGGTATTGAGCGTGTTCGTCAGTTTCCCAGATCAAGGGCGCCAAACCGGCGAACGTGGTCAGTGACGTCAGCAAGATGGCCCGCAGACGACCTGAGCCCGCCGTGACCCAAGCGTCCACGGCGCCGGCTCCAGCTTGGCGATTGGCGTTGTAACTGACGACCAGAAGTAAGCTGTCGTTGACCACGATCCCGCTCAGCGCCAAGAGCCCGAAGAACGAGAGGATGCTCAACGGGTGGCCATGCAACCAATGACCATAGATGGCGCCCAGAATGCCGAATGGGATGACGGCCATGATCAGAAGCGGCTGCACGTACGACCGGAGCGGGATCGCGATCAGCGCGTAGATCGACGCCAGCGCCAAGAGGAGCATCAGTGAAATCGAGGCCTGTGTCTCGGCGATCTCGGCCAGCTCGCCCTCTTGGCGAATCGTGAGATCCGGATAGATCGACCGGAGCTCTGGCAGCACGGATGCTTCGAGGGTCGCGAGAACGGTTTCCGGCGACGAAACATCGCGATCGACCCCGGCGGTGATCGTCGCCACCCGCTGTCCGTTGACGCGCTGAATCTCAGCGGTCGTGGGGCGCCGCTCCAACGCGGCGACTTGTGCCAACGGCACCGTTCCCCCCGAAGGCACGCGTACCCGTGCATCGTGCAGATCGCCGAAGTCACTGCGATCCGCCTCTGGATATCGCAACCGCACACGAACCTCTTCGTTACCGCGTTGAAAGCGCTGTACTTCGTAGCCGAAGAATGCCTGTTGCACTTGGTCTGAGAGCGTTGCGGTGGTGAGACCGAGCGCGCGTCCCTCCTGGTTGAGATCGATCCGCGCTTCGTTGCGCCCGGGAGCTGGACGACTACGCACATCACGTACCCCGGCAACCTGGCTCAGCGCGGTAACGATGGTTCGCTGCGCCGCGGCGAGTGTCACATCGTCTGACGCGGCGATCTCCAGGCTGATGGCCGGAAAGGCGTCGAAATCGGCGGAGAAGACCAGGGTCCGTGCTCCTTCGAGCCGTCCCGTCTCGAGCCGCCACGCATCCGCGACCGCCTTCGGAGAAACACCCGCGCTCGGCGCCAGCTCGACTTTCACTTCACCGGTGAGATCTCCGGTCATATGGGTTTGGACCGACGCGACGAGTGGCCCGCCGCCCGCCGCATCCGGCAGGGTCAAAGCGATCTGGTCGAGCGCCGATTCGATCGCCTCGAGATTCTGCGCGGTCAATCCATGCCCGGCACTTTCCTCCATGGTCAGCGTCGCCGTGATCAACTCACCAGGGATCTCGGGGAAGAAGGTCGAACGTACGAGACCGGTGACGACCAGGCCGAGTGAGAGGACGGTTGCACAGAGCACCAATCCGAGAGCCTTGAATCGATGGGTCAGAGCCAGGCTCAGCAACCCCCGATAATGCTCTTCCAACACGTCGAAACCACGAGCGAACGACGTCTGCACCCGAGCCCAACCACGACCGAGAACACCGCGCGGCGTCACCGCCAGCTTCACATGCGCCAAATGGGCCGGCAGGATCAACTTCGACTCGATCAACGAGAACAGTAGACACCCCGCCGTGACCAGCGCGAACTGCGAGAAGATGACCCCGAATTCACCCTGGACCAAACCGAGAGCGGCAAAGGCGGCAACCGTCGTCAGGACGCCGAAGATCGTCGGCACCGCGACCCGGTGAATGCCCCGCACGGTGCTCGCCAGCGAATCGCCGTGTCGACGTTTGGAGGCATGAATGCTCTCACCGACCACTACCGCATCGTCGACCACGATTCCGAGCGCGACGATCATGCCGAACGTCGTTAGATCGTTGAGCGACAGACCGGTGGCACGCATCGCCAGGAACGCACCGCTGAACGCCACCGGCAAACCCATCGCGACCCAGAACGCCACGCGCAAATCGAGGGTGAAGGCGAGCACCGTGAAGACCAAGACCATGCCGATCACGGCGTTGTCGAGCAGTATCGAGATCCGAGACGTGACTTGCTCGCTACGGTCATTCCACACGTCGAGCGCGACGGTAGCCGGTAGTCGACCGCTGGCTCGCCACCGTTCGACTACCTCGTGGACGGCGAGGCTGACCTCGTCGATGCTGGTGCTTGAATCGCGGAAGATCCGCATGCCGATCGACGGTTCACCCTGATAGCGCATAAAGGTGCGTGGTGTGTCCGCGAACGTGCCATGGAGATGCGCTACTTCTCCCAAGGTGAGGGTGCTCCCATCGTTCGAAGCGCTTAGTGGCAGGCTCGCGAATTCGCCTGCCCAATACGCTTGGCGAGCAGCCCGTAGCGACAGAGTGCCGTCCGGGCTGCGCACCCGACCGCTCAAGTCGATCAACGATTCATCGTCGATCACCGTGGCGACATCCGCCAGGGACAGGCCGTGCTCGGCCAACGTGGCATCATCGATTTCGATGTGTACCTCGGGGCTCAGGTTGCCGATTCGCACCACACGATCGATGGCGGGCACCCGCAGCATCTCCTGCCAGAGGTCATAGGCGATCGTCTCTAGAACGTCGCGTGGCACCGCGCCCGATACCTGCACCCAGGTCACCTGGTCGTCACGGATCTGCTTGCGGATGACCGGTCGCTCCGCACGGGTCGGGAAGCTCGGCACCGCGTCGATCCGTGCTTTGACGTCGGCGAGGAGCACATCGAGGTCGATCTGTGGAGATTTCTCGATCGTCGTTGTCACACTGTCCGATCGACTGGTCGACGAGATCTTGCGAATCCCCGGGGTGCCCTGGAGCGCTTGCTCGATCTTGAGGGCGATGCTCTCTTCGGCAATCTCGGCCGAGCCGCTCGGGTAGATCACTTCGATGGTCAACGTGCTCGGGAGCAACCCCGGAAACGACTCCCGAGGGAGCTCGCTGGCCGTCACGAGACCGACCGCCACGATCATCGCCATGACGATGTTCGCGGCCACCGGGTTGCGGGTGAACCACGCGATGACGCCACGCATCTCAGCTCGAGGCATCATCGACCACCTTTTTGTCGACGGCGATCCCAGGCAGGTACGACGCCATCGGATGCACCAAGACGTCGAGCACCTCGGCCGTCGGGATCGGAGGAGAGAGACGGACCAGAATCAATCCGTCGGAGGTCAACATCGCCTCGACGGGAGCGCGTGCCAATCGCCCTTCCGTGTCGACGAACCAGATCTCGTTTCTTTCCGTCATCGCGCTTACCGGAAGCTTGAGCACATCGTTCAACTCGCGACCTTCCATCTTCGCGCGTACAAAGGTGCCGGGAAAAAGAGGTGGATCGAGGTCGAGTGGATCGGCCACCGTGACCACCAATGACCGCTGACGCGACTCGCTGACGACGTGCTGCTCGATACGGCTCACCTGCCCGCGCCAAACGTGCGACGACGAGCTCGACGATGCGAGAGCCACGGGCCACCCGAGCAACTCGGACTCGGGCGGCAACAGCTCCCAATCCTCGGAACTGAGCGGTAGCCGCACTTCGACACGGTTCGAGCTGTCGAGCTCGAGAAGCTCCGTGCCGGGCTGAACATAGCTGCCGAGCGATGCATGGCGACGCACCACCACGGCATCGAACGGGGCGCGGATCACGGCCCGATCCAGGTTGTTGCGTGCCTCGAGCACCGCGGCCTCGGCCGCCGCGATGGTGAGTCGTGCCGATTCGCGCTGGGGCTCACGGAGCAGAAACTCGGAGGCCGGCTCCCCGTTGCCGATCCGATCCCAATCGGCCGCCGCCTGCTGGGCGCGTAGATTCTCTTCCGACAGCCGTACGTGCGCGTCGCCGACATCCGCCTCGGCACGGGCCAGAGCCTCGACGAGCCTCGAATCATCCAACTTCATGAGTACGGTCCCGCGCCGTACGCGTCGACCTGAATCCGCCTGAGAGGTGACCGAGAGCAGCGTGCCGGCGGTCTCGGCACGCAGGATCGTTCGGAACCGTGCCGTCACTTCACCGTAGGAGCGAACGACCGGTCTCGTGCGCACGGGTTTGGAGGGAATCACCGTGACCGCCAGCAGCGGTGAGGTGTCGACGTCCACGTGACCCGCGGGTGATGTCGTGTGATCGGAAGCTGTCGTAGCGAATCCGGTCGGGTCCAAGTCGACTGAGCCGCGTTTGGCGGTCGTGTTACATGCGAATGCCGTAGCCAGTGAGACCACGACGGTCAACATGACGAGGATCCAGGTTTTCCTGGTCATCACAACGCTTCCAGGCCGACCGCTAGGCCGAGCTCGATGCGGTTCCGCAAGAGATCGGATCGAGCGTCGAACCATCCGAGCTCCGTGTCGAAAGCTGTTCGCTGTGCCGACAGAAGATCGAGGATGTCCACCAAGCCGCGGGCATATCGATCCTCGAAGCTCTCGCGAGCCAGCTCGGCGTGCCGCCAGGCCAGCTCGCGTGCCGGAAGACCACGGGCCAGGGCCCGTTCGGTCGATAGGGTGTTCTCGACTTCGAGCACGGCAGTGAGCAATGCCGCACGGTAGGCGAACGCCGCCTCACGCTCGCGATATTGCGATGCCTCGTACTCGGAGGTCAGGGCTTTTCGGTTGATGAGTGGTGCCGCCAAATTGCCGAGGAGCGACCACAGCGGATCGGCCTCCAGTGCTTTGTCGAGACGCGGACCCGAGTGGGTGACATGGGCGGACACCGTAAAGCTCGGCAGCAAGGCCTTGCGCGATACCGCGACCGCTGTACCCGCGGCGAGCAGACGGGCTCGTGCAGCCGCAACGTCGGGTCGCGTGGCGAGAACTTCGGCGGGTAGCGACACTGCCGGTAGCTCGACGATCGGAAGATCGGTGGGTAGGTCGCGTGGCAGAAGGCTCAGATCACCGAGCAGGACACTGAGATCACGATCGGTTCGCCGCGCACGATCGGCGAGGGTCTCGAAGTCGGCCTCGGCGGTCGCCAGCTCGGTCTTCGCGGCATCCCAATCCGTGACGACGGTGAGACCGAGTCGAAAGCGCTCACGAATGACATCGAGGGTAGCTTCGAGTGATGCGACGCGACGCCGCTCGACCGCCAGCTCGTGCGCTAGGGCCACCCGTTGTAGAGCGGTCTGCAGCGTTCGCGCCGCCAGTGAGTTACGTGCCGCGCGATAGTCGGCCTCGAGAGCTCGGTGGCGCTGGTTTGCTTCGCCGACCTGATCGGCCAACCGGCCCCAGATATCGACTTCCCAGGCGATGTCGAGACGGAGAGAGCTGGTCGAGGCGGCCCCGGGGCCGGTGTCGGCTCGACTCTGTCCTCCGGTCAGCTCATCGGTGGGCCAACGTCGAGACTCGGCCTCACCGAGCAAGGCACCGGATTCCCGAAGACGAAACGCGGTTTGTGCCAAGTCGGGGTTCGCTACGAGCGCGCGCTCGATCAGCGACACGAGCCGAGCATCGTCAGCCAAGCCTGCGATCGATGTGAGGCCTACACCCCGTTGTGGCCGCGGCTCACTCCACTCCTGCCGCACATCCGCGTCCGGAATCATGTCGGGGAGATCGACCGGGGTGACACAGCCACCGACGACGACCGCCATGAGAACGATGCAGCGCCACATCAGAAGCGCACGGCCATGGCGAGCGAAAAGCCAGCAACCGACTCCAGATCGTAGGTTTCGAGCAAGACGCCTTGGCGATCATGGATCTTCAGCTCACCTTCGAAGCCGAACGTGGGTCCAGCTTTGATTTCGAAACGATCGCCGAAGACATGCTCGTAATAAAGACCGACGTCGAAGCGCACGAGCT
Source organism: Acidobacteriota bacterium (assembly GCA_039184055.1). Classification (GTDB taxonomy): domain Bacteria; phylum Acidobacteriota; class Thermoanaerobaculia; order Multivoradales; family J023; genus JBCDBH01. The sequence continues at coordinate 22,508 of JBCDBH010000018.1, read as the reverse complement.
CGGCGTAGCCCGCTATGGCGACCGGGCTGTCGTCGGCCAAACGCGACACGAAGGTCTGAGCGTCGGCGCTGAGCGACAGTGACGAAGCAGGAGAGAACCGGTAGCCGAAGCCGGTTTGAGGAATTCCCAAACTGGCCCAGAAACCCCGCTCGGCATATTGTCGATACGAGACGCCGATCGCCGGAAACACGTCGAACTCGACGTCGACTTCGGGGTGCCAGAAGTATCCGACGCCGAAGAGAAAGCTCCAATCGGCTGATTGGTTCCAGAGCACCGCGGCGAAGGCGTTCGCCGCATACGAGTCGGTGATCTCCTCCTCGAAGCTCAAGCCGAGACCGATCGATGACGTGAAGAAGAGGTCGTCGCGGATCGGTCGTGTGAAGTCCTTCCGCAGCTCGACCGTGGTCAGGGTTTCCCACGGCCGGGCGGAGCCTCCAGAGAAGGGCAAGGCCTCCGCGCCGTTCCAGGTGAAGTCGAGTTGAGCGACACTGATGGATAGGAAAGGCAGCTCCAGCTCGAGCTCGGCGATGGCGAGGTCGAAGTTGCCCGAGCTGTCCGTGATTTCGAGCTCTGGGACGACACTCAGATTGAGCTCGAGGGTCATCTCGCGAGCACGTTCCGCACGCTGATGATCGGTCTGCGCGCCCGTGTCGTCGGTCGGGGTCGTCGGACCGGTGGCACCGGCGGGTGTGCCGGCGAAGCCAAAGCAGCCGTGAATGGCGAGAAAAACGAGGAGAGTGGAAAGACGTTGCGGGTTTGTCATGCTCCAATGTTGGAGCTGACACCTTGCGTCAAGCTTGTACCAACCTTGCGATCTGGCAAGGGTACCGAGATCTCAGGAAGGAATCGGATCTCCATACGCGTGCCACCACCCACCCGAGCAGCGACTCGGACAACACCACCGTGAGCGTCGACCGCGGACTTCACATAGCTCAAGCCGAGACCATGACCCGGTTTTTCTCGTGAGCTGTCGGCGCGATAAAAGCGTTCGAAAAGACGTGGAATCTCGTCGCGGGGAATGCCTGGCCCCGAATCTTCGACATACATCACAACAGCATCGTCTTCTTGCACCGTACCGGAGCAAACGTCACCACCCGCAGGGGTGAACTTCACCGCGTTGTCGATCAGGTTGGCGACGACACGACGTAGCGCCGTGCGATCACCTCGGATCGTGCCGGTCTCGGCGATCTCGGTACGTAGGGTGATTCGCTTGGTATCGGCGCTCTCGGTGTAGAGCTCGATGACCTCACGCACCAGAGCACCTGGGTCGAGCGACTCACGATGCAGCGGTATTTCGCCAGCGTCCATCCGAACGATCTCCAACATCGTCGCGATCATCGCTTCGAGGTGTGTGGTCTCTTCGATCACGCGTACGGCGAGCCCCTCGTACGCCTCGATCGTCCGATCTCCTCGCAACACCACCTCGGCCGCGCCCCGAATCCGGGTCAGCGGGCTGCGAAAATCGTGAGCCACGTCGACCGTGACCGTCCTCAAGTCAGTGATGAGGAGGTCGATCTTGTCGAGCATACGGTTGATGGTGGCCGAAAGATTGCGCACCTCGACCACTTGCTGAGACTCCGGTACCCGTGCCTCGAGCGAGCCGACGAGGATTTCCTCGGCCGTGCGTCGTACCTCTCGCACGCCACCCATGGCACCGTGGGCGATCCACCAAGCCAATCCGGCGGCGACGAGAGTCAAACCAAGAACACCGAGACGCCAATGAGAGGCGAAGCGCGCCAACAGCTCGTCGTCCTTGTCGACCAAGAGACCGGCCTGGATGACCGTTCCATCCGGAAGTTTGCGCGTCACCACGTGCAGCGTGGTTTGAACGTCCACCGAAATCGAGTCGGCACGTTTCTCTCCAGGTATCAGTCGATCGCCCAAACGCTCGGCGGCACCGATTTGCCTTCCTTCGGACAGAATCAGCTGGCCGGTTGGATCGACCAAACGCCAGTAGAACGTGTCGACGTCGTAGGACCCGTTGGCAAATGTCTCGTACGCTTGATCGAAGGTCCGCGCGTCCTCGCCGAGCTCGCCCAGGATTCCCGCCATGCCCTGCTCGAGCGTGCCCTCCATGGCCACGTCGAGCACGTGATGAACGAGAAGATTGAGACCGACGATCAATCCGATGAACGGCAGTAACAGTCGGCCCTTGAGCGTCTTGTACAACTAAACCGTCGCCTCGAAAACATAGCCGAGCCCGCGAACCGTGCGGATCAACTCGCGTGATGTATGTGCCGCCAGCTTGGTCCGTAAACGCGAGATCTTCGCTTCCACGACATTGGTTTGTGGATCGAAGTCATAGCCCCACACATAGTCGAGAATCATGGTTTTTGAGACCACCCGCCCCACATTGCGCATCAGATAGCCGAGCAGCTTGAACTCGCCGGGTTGTAAATCGACCTCTCGACCGTGGATGGTCAGCCGGTGTCGCTCACGATCGAGCGTCAGCTCGCCGAGGGTCAGGATCGAGGGTGTCTCGATGCGATGAGAGCGACGCGCGAGGGCCTCGACACGCGCGACCAGTTCGGCGAACGAGAAAGGTTTCGTCAGATAGTCGTCACCCCCGGCCCGCAACCCACGGATGCGGTCGTCGAGTGCCGCCTTGGCGCTGAGCACGAGGACGGGTGTTTCGATCTCGAGCTGGCGCAGTCGTTGAACGACTTGTAGACCATCGAGCCCGGGCAGCATGATGTCCATGACCACTACGTCGTAGCGTACATCTCGGGTAGCCTGAAACCCCTGCTCACCATCGCTGGCCAGGTCCACCACGAATCCTTCTTGCTGCAGCCCTTTGACTAGGTATTCAGAGGTTTTCGTGTCGTCTTCGACAACCAGAACTCGGAGCAATCAGGCCTCCTTGTATCGTCATGTGACCAGCGAGCTTGGTCGTGCGTCGACCTATAGAGGTCAATCTGGCACATCGATGTTGCTCAAACCTTATCGAAAGCTTGCCAAACGACAACGTTTGATCGAGAGCGACCCGTGGGACCACTGTCGGTGTCGGGAGAACGAGTGGGTAGGGTAGGCGCATCGTGGAGCTCGATCTCGATCACCTGCTCGATACCGCCATCCACGCCGCCCGTGCCGGTGGCGCGGAGCTGAACCGATTGTTCCGCGCGCGTCGCGGCGCTGAGCTACGGTTCCGGGTCGACGCGACGACCGAGCGGATTCAACGTCCGAGCAGGCCGGCGACCCGGTCGCGATAGGCACGGGTGGTGGTGACTTGCGCGCCGTCGTCGAGCAGCAAGACGATCTCGCCGTGGAACCACGGCTGGATCTCGGTGACGTGCTCGAGATGGACGATCGCCGATCGGCTGACGCGGATGAAACGCTCGGGATCGAGATCTTCGGCTTCGAATCGCTTCAAGCTGTCACGGACATCGAAGACACGGCCACCGGCATGGACACGGACGAGCTTGCGTCGCGCTTCGAGCCAGCGGACGTCGCGTACCGGTACCACCGCGGTGCGTTCACCGACTTTCAGAAACAGGCGCTCGGCATAGCGGCTACGCCGATCGAGACGATCGATGAGCGTATGGAGTCGGTCGGTGTCGATCGTTTCGGCGCGTCGATGACGCTCACGGACCCGTTCGAGCGCCAGATCGAGCCGTTCGCGATCATAGGGTTTGAGCAGGTAGTCGACCGCCGCGACCTCGAAGGCGCGCACGGCGTAGCGATCGAAAGCGGTGACGAATACAACGTGAGGCAGGGTGGAGAGGGCGCGTAGCACTTCGAAGCCGTCACGTTCGGGCATCCGGATGTCGAGAAAGACGACGTCGACGGCGTGGCGTCGCAAGAGGTCGACGGCCTCGTCACCATCACGCGCTTCACCGACCACGTCGATGTCGTCGTGCTCGGCGAGAAGCTCGTGGAGCAGGGCACGAGCCAAGGGCTCGTCGTCGACGATCAGGGCACGAAGAACAGTCATGTCGACTCCGCTGGCAGCCAGACCTCGACCAGGGCGCCACCGCCGTCGTGGTGGTCGAGTCGTAGCCTCGCCGCGTCGCCGTAGAGGGTGTCGAGACGGGCACGGGTGGCGCCGAGACCGATGCCCTCACGCGGGTTGGGCGGTGGACCGGGGCCGTCGTCGGTGACCACGAGCGTCAGACGATCACGTTCGAGCCGGGCGCTGACTTCGATCTGGCTCGCGTCGCGCCGGCGCTCGATACCGTGGACCACCGCGTTCTCGACCAGGGGTTGGAGCACGAGTCGGGGCACGTGGAGCGGCCGTGTCTCGACGGGCGCGTCGATCACCAGGCGAAGTCGATCGCCGAAGCGCAAACGGATCAGATCGACATAGCGTTCGAGCAAGACGAGCTCCTGACGCAACGGGATGGTCGGACTCGTTTCGTCATCGTCAAGCACGCCTCGGAGCAGATCCGAGAGTCGCGCCAACGCGGTACGCGCCGCGCCGACGTCACGGCTCATGAGACTCGAGATCGCGGTCAGGGTATTGAATAGAAAATGAGGCTGGAGCCGGGCGCGAATCCCGTCGAGCCGTGCTTCGGCGAGATCGGCACGAAGCGCTTCTTCGCGTCGTGCTCTTCGGCGCGCCTCGCGCTGCAGGATCAGACCCTCGAGCACCGCGACGATCCCGGTGTAGATCAACAGCTGGAGCGCGAAGCTCTGCGGGTAGTCGAACGCGAGACGTGACCAGAATTCGCCGTAGTCGCGGTGGTACCAGATGTAGACCCGAGACGCGACGATGAGCGCCATCGACAGATAGCCGAACACCAAGCCCGCGCCGAGATGGACCAGCCAGTGGCAGGCCAAAACGAGGGCCGGGCCACCGGTTGGACGAAAGCGCCGTCGAACCTCGCCAATCAGCGGCAGAAGCAGCCACCACGATAGCCAAACCGGCAGCTCGTGACCGAAGAAGATCGAAAACGGCGGGGCCGGAACCGCCAGTCGCGCGGTCACGGCCCCGACCTGATTCTGCACCGAGACGACGACGGCAATGCCGGCGAAGGCGAGGAAGGACCCGAGAACAGCCCGTGGGGAGCGCACCATGATCGAGAATCCTCGCCTCCGCCGGTCAATCACGTCAACTCAACCACAGGGCACGTCGTACTCGACGGTGACGCTCGTCCCCGCCAAGTCGGTGACCGTGGCCTCGACCGGGAAGTCGAGCGCCGAGGCGCATACCGTCGCCGCGGACAACTCGATTCGATTGCCGGTCACGGTGCTCGGCACGGTGGGCGCCTCGAAGTCGTAGTCATACGGGGCGATACCACCGCTCGCCGACACGGTGCAGAGGAAGGTGTAGGGATGGCTGGTCGTGCTTTCGTCACGGCACGACATGCTCTGCGCGAGCGGCGCGACCGGTGGGCACGCTGTGCCCTTGCGCTTGCCCACCGCGCCCACGGCGGCGATCAAGGAGATCTCGTTACTCGACAAGGCGCGGTCGTAGAGGGTGAGCTCGTCGAGCTTGCCGTCGAGCTCGGCCAGACCCAGCACCGGTTCGGAAAGCTCGAGCGCGCCGATCTGTAGCGAGCTCGAATAGCTGAGCGCCGAGGTCATCAGCGTGGCGTCGAAGGTGCTGACCCGCTGACCGTCAACGTAGAAGCCGCTCGAGGTGGTCGAGGTCTGATCGAAGACCACCGCGACGTGATGCCAGGTGCCATCGGTGACATCGACAAAGCTCGGCACTGAGTAGTTGCGCGTGTTGGTTCGCAGCCACAGACGGTCCTGGTGGATCATCAACACCCAGCCACGAAAATTGCCGTTGGCGAGCTTGCGGCGTTTGCCGACGATCGCTGCCTCGGAGTCGTCGCTCTTGATCCACGTTTCGATGGTGAAGGGACCCAAGCCGAATTGCAGCTCGGAGCGGTTCGACGCGGTCAGCAGATCGCCATCGAAGTGGAGCGCACCGTCGATCCCGATCGGCACGTCGTCACCGATCACGATGCCGGGTGTCGCCTCGGGCGTGCCACGCGCCACGATGGCGCTGTTGCCGAGCACACGGTCGGTGAACGAACCACCGTCCGAGTCGAAGTCGTACCAGGCGACGGCGTCCGTGGGCAGGTCGACACAGGGCGCCGCGAGCTCGGTCGGTGGCAGATCGCACCAGCCGATACTCGCCGTGTGGGTCGTTGCGCTTCCGCCCACCGGGGTATAGCGCACCGAAGCCTCGAGATTCGCCACCCGGTTGTCGGGCAACGGCACCACGACCGTTTCGAGCAGGAAGTTGTCGTCCCCGTGTCCGGTGTCGCGACACACCGTGCCCGGGGGCAGGCTCACGATGTCGTAGTCGCGGGCGTTGGGGAGCAGGCAGATTTCGTCGGCGTCGAGCGTCGGTCCGTTCGCCTGCAGTCGGTAGAACGTGTCGGGTTGCACACACGTCACGGCGTTGCCCGAGTTGTCGACGAAGGCGAAATCGAGCGGCTGAGCGCTCAAGGGTAGAGCCGCGCACAGCACAACCAAGAGCAGGATGGAAAGGAATGGGTTCTTCACAGACGTCACGTTGATTCTCCTCATTGATGATCAGGTTGGATCGTCGTCCGGTCTCGGTCGTCGTGTCGTGTTGGGTCGCCGGACGACGTCTGCGAGAGGAGAGTCACCGATCGGCTCGCGGCGCACCACGAATCCGCGACGAGCATCGCGTCGAGTGGGACCAGTGTCGGTGTCGGGAGAACGAGTGAGCGGGTAGAGTAGGCGCATCATGGAGCTCGATCTCGATCACCTGCTCGATACCGCCATCCACGCCGCCCGTGCCGGGGGCGCGGAGCTGAACCGACTGTTCCGTCACGCCGAGCTCGACGTGCGTTTCAAACGTGCGAACGATTTGGTCACCGAAGCGGATCACGCCAGCGAAGAGAAGGTACTCGGGATCTTGCGCGACGCCTTTCCAGATCATCGGATCCTCGCCGAGGAGAGTGGTGAGGGGGGCGGAGACGGCGTGGTCGAGTGGCTGGTCGATCCGCTCGACGGGACGACCAATTACGCCCATGGCATCCCGGCGTGGGTGGTTTCGATCGGCGCGCGTCGTGGCACTGAGCTGCTGGTCGGAGTGGTCTACGATCCGTCCCGCGACGACCTTTTCGCCGCACGTCGGGGTGGCGGTGCGACCTGGAACGGTAAGCCGATGCGGGTCAGCTCTCACGAAGGTCTCGACGGGGCGTTTCTGGCCACCGGATATCCGTTTCGTCACCGGTCGGCGCTCGATCGCTATATCGCCATGCTGCGCGAGGTGCTGCTGCGGGCGCGCGGCGTACGACGTTTCGGCGCGGCGGCGCTCGATCTCGCTTGGACCGCCGCCGGGCTCTACGATGGCTTCTTCGAGCTGAGGTTGTCACCGTGGGATATCGCCGCTGGGGCGCTCTTGATCGAAGAGGCGGGTGGCGTAGTGAGCAATCTCGACGGTGACGCTGACATTTTTCGGTTCGGAAACATCATCGCGGGCGCGCCGAGCGTGCAAAGTGAGCTCCGTCGGGTTTGCCACCAGGAAGCCGACGAGAATTTGATCGAGACCCTCGACCCGCGTCCGGCACCCACCGCTTGATCCGCGCGACAGATCTGCTAACCTGCATGCGTATCCCCGACTAGGATGCTGGAGTAGCATTCGTAGTCGGCTTGTTCGATAAGCTTCCCGCACCTCGGGCACACTGCACATGAACTTGTGCACACCCCGAGATTCTGTGCGATCATCGGCCGCGGCCGTCCACATCGACTCGACAGCTCAACCGGCACATCCCATACCGGTCTCGATGGCTCAGGGATTTGCTTCGCATTGGCTCCGTGGACGACGGCAGGCGAGGATTCGACACCATGGCATCGACTTCCAACACAAATGATGGTTCGACGCGGCCTCTGCTCGAGGTCCAGATCCATCCTGGTGATATACGCAAAAAAGTCCGCTACGTCTTCTTTACTCGCCAACACCTGGGTCTGCTCGCGATCGCTTGTTTGGCCTGGCTCGTCCTGGTCGGTTCCTTGGCATTCACCGCCGCGCCCGTCCTCGAAAGCCTGTTGGCGCGAACCGAACACCGTGAGCTGATCGACGAGCGTGCCCGCCAAGGCGAGCATCTCCAGCTCATGGTGGCGCGCTTGAGTGGTCTCGAGGGTAGTGCCGACAAGCGTCGGATCGAGATGGCGCGGATCCATCTCGCTTATGGTTTTTCACCCGACGCCAGCCACGGTCAAGGTGGTTTTCCGTTTATCGATAGCGCCGATCCGTTGCCCGATTCGATCTACGGCTCGGACATCCGTCGAGGGTACGGTTTGCGTGCCCGCACAAAGCAGCAGCTGGCGGTGATCGGGACCTTTCTCGACGAGGTGCAGAGCTTCGAGGCGGCCCATCGTGATCAAGTGCGCACCACGCCATCGCGGATCCCGATGCGCGCCGACGACTTCGTGCTCACCAGCCCGTTTGGCGACCGCACGAGCCCGTTTACGAAAAAGATCGATTTTCATCCCGGTATCGACCTGGCGGCTCCCGAAGGAGCGCCGATCTTTGCGCCCGCGGATGGCGTCGTGGCATTTGCCGGTCGCTATCCGCTCAAGCGCAGCGTCGGCTGGTGGCGCTATGGCAACCTGGTCATCCTCAAACACGGTGATCGTTTCGTCACCATCTACGGTCATTGCGAGGACGTCCTGGTGAGCACCGGTGAGAAGGTCGAGCAAGGTCAGCTGATCGCGACGGTCGGCGACACCGGGTGGAGCACCAGCCCGCATTTGCATTACGAGGTGCGTCGCGCCATTCCCGGCACGGACGACTTCGAGCCGATCGATCCGCGGATCTACATCCTCGACCATCAATGGCGGGATCAGGAAAAGCTGTTGATCCAGGCCCGGCGCGCGCCCGATGCGCAAAGCTACGAACCGTTGCCACGCACCCGCTGAATCCGGCCGATGACGATTTCCCCCAGACGGGTCGCTCGGATACCATGACGCCGCCGAACGTCGGTCAGGTTTCGATCCCGCGGCGCCATGCCGATTCTCGATTTTGAGGTCTCGCGCGTATGAGTACGAAGAACGACAGCCCGACGATGATCATCCCGAGTGGCACCGAGATTCAAATCGACGTGCACGGTCAGTTGTCGGTTCGTACGCCGGGCAATCTGGTGATCCAGAACTCGGGTCACTACGGTGAGATCGAATCGGTCGGCGGCTCGATCCGCATCGAGGCGAACGCCGAGGTCGAGGCGGTGAGCGTCCGCTGCGCCGAGGTGTGCTACGTCCAAGGCAGCCTGACCTCGTGGAAGGTCAAGGCCAAGTCGATTCATCTCGAGGAGAGCGCCCAGGCGCGTATCGTGTTGCAAGAGACCGATTCGATCGAGATCGGCAAGGGTGCGCATTTGGTCGGTAACTTCCGCTCGGAGAAAGAGCTCTTCTTGCTCTTCTCGCGTTTCGCCCAGCAGCTTCGCTCGCTGCCCTTTTATTTCGATCGCAAAGGGCCACCACCTCCCGCCGAGCTTCCCGAGGTCCAGCCCGAGGAGCCGGCCGCCGACGCCGGTGCCGGCAACAATCAGCTCGGGGTCAACGCCCTGACGTCGCGTGTGCTCGAAGCCGGTCGCGAGCTTCCCGACGAGATGTTCTTCGCTCTCGTTCTCCTGGAACGAGAAGCCAAGAACGAGGCCTATGGCAGTACTTCGGTCCGGGTGCTCGACGAGCTCGTCAAGCTACTCAAGGAACGTGACTACGAAGCGTTGCGTCGCACCTACAAGACCCTGTTCGGCCGGATCGTCGAACCGGGACCCGACGTTCTCCGCGCGCAGGATCTGATCGATCAGTCGTTGCGTGAGCTGCCCGAATCGGGCGGCGAGATCGGCTGAGTCGGATCATGGCGAAGCGGCGCTCATCGCCACGTCGCCAGGCGACCAAAGGTCGTCCGCCCGAGGCCGAGCGACGCCCTGATCTCGGTTTTCGTGTCGACCTGATCCCGCTCTACCTGCTCGTTCTCGTGACCCCGTGGGTCGTCGATCCCGAGGCGCTCGATAGCTTTCGGTTGCCGAAGCTGATCGTCGCCGAGACACTGGCGCTCCCCTCGCTCGGCGCGCTCGCTTTGCGGCTGCGGACGGTCGAGGCGTTGAGTTGGAAGAGCCTTGCCGGAATCCCGGCGGTGCGTGCCTTGTTCCCCGTGCTCATCGCCGCCGCGCTCGGTTTTCTGACCTCGGACCACCTCGGTCACGTCGGTCGCGCCTACCCGTCGCTGCTCATCGCGGTCGCCGCCGTGATCGGTTGGAGCATCGCTCTGCGTCACCGAGAGCGTCGGCAGCTCTTCTTGTTGATGCTGGCGCCGGCGTTCGTCCTTTCGGCGCTCGGGATCCTGCAGTATTTCGGTATCGCCACCCCCTTCGACTTCGGTGACATCTCACGCCGACTGGCGGTCACGTCACGGGCCGGTGGCGCCTACGACCTCGCGGCCTACCTGCTCCTGCCGGTGCTGGTGACCCAGGTCGGATGGAAGCTCGCCAAGAAACCGTGGCAGCGGTATGTCTTCGCCGGGCTGTTGGCTGTGTTCGTCTTTGCGATCGTGGTCACCCAGACGCTCACCGCGATCTTCGCCCTGGTGTTGATGAGTGTGATCTTCTGGTTGCCGCTCCTGGCGCGCCGTGACTGGCTGCGGACCATGGCGGCGGGTATCACCGTGCTCATCGTGATGGTCTTGGCGTTCGCTCCCTTGCGCGATCGTCTGGCGACCAAGATCACCAATGTCGAGCGCGGTCAGGTCAACGATTTTTTCACCGGTCGGCTCGACGGCTGGCGTGCCGCGTGGTGGATGTTCACCGAGCATCCGATCGTCGGGGTCGGCCATGGCGCGTATCGCGCCGAGTACGGCCGGGCGCGACTCGTCCTCTATGCCGACGGGGTCGAGTTCTACCAAAAGCAGCATCAGACTTTCTTCGTCAACGCCCATAGCGATCCGCTCGAGGCGTTGGCGGAATGGGGGTTGGTCGGTGCCATCGCGATGCTTTGGGGGGTGTGGTGGATCGGCCGATCGCTACGACGACGCTATGGTGAGCTGCGTCAGCGGGATCCGGCGGTCGCGGCCTTTCTACCCGCCGCGTTGGCGGCGCTCGTGGTGCTCGCGTGTACGGGATTTCCGTTGCATCTGGCCTTGATCGCCTACCCATTTCTGCTCGTGCTCAGTGAGGTATTGGCACCGGCCGACGAGGAGGTGGAAGCGTGAGCGGACGACAGACGGGCTGGTTGCTCCTGGCGGTGATCGTCGTCGGGCTCCTGTGGCAGCTCGAGCGTGGCATCCGTTTGTGGCGCGCCGATCGCGTCGTGGGCTCGGCGACGCGCATCAGCAGCGTCTTGGTCGAGCAGGGGAACGCGTCGGCGGCGGCGGTGTCACGCAATATCGACATGCTCCATGTCGCCGAGCGTCTCGATCCGGTATCGGTGTCGATCCCTCTCCTCCTGGGTGCGCAATACCTGCTCCGTGGCCGCGCCGAGCCGGCGATCGAGGCGCTCGAACGAGCCGAAGCGCTCGAGCCACGTGCCGAGGTGTATCGGAATCTGGGCGAAGCGTACCGGCTGCTCGGTGACGACCAGGAGGCGCTGCGCGCCTATGCCAGGGCCAAGCGTCTGGATCCGGCCCTTGCGGACGCCGAGCTCACCGGCTTCATGCGCGCGCAGCGCATTCTGCGCAAGCAAGGCTCGCAACCCACCGGCGAACAGGTGCTGCTCTTTGTCGATTTCGAAAACGGCTCGGTCAAAAAACCTCTACGCACCATCGTCCGGGATGGCAAGAAACGCAAGAAGAGAAACCGATGAGTGAACGATCCATGTCCGAGCACGCGACGCACCTCGCCGCCGCGATCGCCGAACGACGCGCCACGGTAGGCATCATCGGTCTCGGCTATGTCGGTTTGCCGTTGGCCCTGGCGTTCGCCGAGCGTGGTTTCCAGGTGCTCGGTTTCGATGTCGATCAGCGCAAGATCGACATGATCGCGGCGGGGGAGTGCTACATCCGCCACCTCGAGGCGAGCCGTCTGACCGCGGTTGCCGCCGCCGGTACCTTGACCGCCACCACCGACTTCGACCGTCTCGGTGAGCCCGATGCCTTGTTGATCTGTGTGCCGACACCGCTCGACGCGCATCGCGAGCCGGATTTACGTTTCGTCGATCGCACCGGTTCCGAGATCGCCAAACGGCTCAGACCCGGGCAATTGGTGGTTCTCGAGTCGACCACCTACCCCGGCACCACCGACGAGCGTCTGCGGCCGGTGCTCGAAGCCGATGGCCTGGTGTGTGGACGCGATGTCTTTCTCGCCTTCAGTCCCGAGCGTGAGGATCCCGGCAATCCAGATTTCGGCACCACGACGATTCCCAAGGTGGTCGGCGGGGTCGATCCCGAATCGGGCGATCTCGCCGAAGCCCTCTACGGCCAGGTGGTCGAGCAAACCGTGCGGGTGTCGTCGGCACGTGCCGCCGAAGCCACCAAGCTCACCGAGAACATCTTTCGCGCCGTCAACATCGCTCTCGTCAACGAGCTCAAGACGGTGTACGACGGGCTCGATATCGATGTCTGGGAAGTGATCGACGCCGCCGCGACCAAGCCCTTCGGCTACATGCGTTTCACGCCTGGTCCGGGGTGGGGTGGGCACTGCATTCCGATCGACCCGTTCTACCTGTCGTGGAAAGCACGGGCTCACGATATGCGGGCACGGTTCATCGAGCTCGCTGGCGAGGTCAATCGTGAGATGCCGGCCTGGGTGATCGACAAATTGATCCGCGCGCTCAACGAGGCGGGTAAAGCGGTCAAGGGCTCGAAGGTCATGATGCTCGGCATCGCCTACAAGCCGAATATCGACGATCCACGCGAGAGCCCGGCATTCGAGCTGCTCGAAAAGCTGCTCGATCTCGGTGCCGATCTGTCGTACCACGATCCTCACGTGCCGCGCGCGCCGTCGATGCGCAACTGGCCCGAGCTGCCACCGCTCGAATCACAGCCGCTCGATGCCGCCAACCTCGCGGCACAGGACGCCGTGTTGATCGTCACCAATCACGCCGCGGTGGACTATGATCTGGTCATCGCTCACGCGTCGCTGATCGTCGATACACGAGGGGTGTATCGACAGCCCGTCGCCCACGTGGTGCGGGCGTAGCGCGACGGCGCGTTTCTTCTCTTTTTGGAAGGCCATGAGCGGGTTGACTCTGCGTCGATCCGAGTCGTGGTAAGTTGATTTGTGACCATGAATTTGTTCACTCCGCTTCTGCGCTTTCGCGGGCGTACCCGTGCGGCGATCATTTTGGGCTTCGATGGTCTGATCGCCGCCGCGGGTCTGTGGCTAGCCCTTTTGTTGCGTTTCGAGGGTCAGGTACCTCCCGAGGCCACGGCTTCGTATCCTTATTACGCGCTGGCTTTGATGGCCAGCCGCGTGGTGGTCAATCTCTTTTTTCGACTCCATCGCTGGTCGTTTCGGTTCTCCGGATTGACCGATGGCGCACGAGTGGCGGCGGCCGGACTCTTCGGTACCGGGCTCTTTACCTTGGCCATCTTTCTCATCCATCCCGAGCTGCCACCGCTCGAGCTCGATCGTTTGCCACGCTCGGTCCTGGTGCTCGAGCTTCTGCTCACCACCGCGGTCATGGCGGTGGTGCGTTTCTCGCCACGTCTGGCCTTGATGCATTACACCGAGTCGCGACGCGCTCGACGCCCGGGCGCGGTGCGCACGGTGATTTTGGGCGCCGGAGCCGCCGGAGAGCTCTTGTTGCGCGATCTCCAGCGTTCGGCCGAGCACGACTACCACATCCTCGGTTTCGTCGACGATGACATCGGCAAGCACCGTCATATCGTCGGTGGCAAGCCGATTTTGGGCGCCGTGTCCGATCTGCCTCAGCTCCCTGGCAAGTATGGAGTGAGCAAGGTGCTCATCGCATCACCCGGGCTCTCGGCGAGCCGCCTGCGCGAGATTCTCGATCTGTGCTCGCAGCTCAAGCTGCAATTCAAGGTGCTGCCGCTCACCTACAGCTATTTGCATGATCAGCCGGCTTCATCGATGCTGCAAGATCTCGGACCCGAGCATCTGCTCGATCGAGAGGAGGTCGAGCTGGCCGACGACTGTGTCACCCAGGGGGTGCGCGAACGCTGTCTGTTGGTGAGCGGTGCCGCGGGCTCGATCGGTAGCGAAGTGTGCGCGCAATTGCTCGCCGCCGGTGGCCGTTCGCTGGTGATGGTCGATATCGACGAAAACGGCCTTTACATGTTGTCGCGCCGCTTCGAACGCGAGTTTCCCGACGCGCGGGTCTGTGTCGAAGTGGGTGATATTCGCGACGCGGGTCGGATGGAGGCCATCTTCAGCCATCACCGGCCACGTGACATTTTTCACGCCGCGGCGCGCAAACACGTGCCCTTGATGGAGATCGCTCCCGCCGAGGCGGTCAAGACCAACGTCGGTGGCACGCTTTACCTCGCCGATATCGCCGAACGCCACGAGGTCGAACGCTTCGTCTTCATGTCGACGGACAAGGCGGTGCGGCCGACCAACGTCATGGGAGCCACCAAACGGCTCGCCGAATTGCTCCTGCAACAGATCGGTGGCGCCGCCAAGACGCGCTTTTGTGTCGTGCGCTTCGGCAACGTGCTCGGTTCGGCAGGCTCGGTGGTGCCACTCTTTCGGACGCAGATCGATGCCGGAGGACCGGTCACCGTCACCCATCAGGACGTCCGGCGCTATTTCATGACCATCTCCGAGGCGGTCGGGCTGGTGCTGCGGGCTGCGTACGGTGATTACGGTCGTCTGTGCGTGCTCGAAATGGGCGAGCCGATTCGCATTCTCGATCTCGCCCGGTTGATGATCACCATGTCGGGTCAGATTCCCGAAGTCGACATTCCGATCCAGATCACCGGTCTGCGTCCGGGTGAAAAACTCGACGAGGAACTGCTCGACGACGGCGAGACGGTCGTACAGCGGATCGATCGCAAGATCCGCGTGGTGGCCGGACCGGTCGGCGAAGAAGACCTGAGACGCGCGGTCGAAGAGCTCATGGTGCTCGCGGCGACCGAAGACGACACGGCGATTCGCGCCGAGCTCGAGCGCCTGGTGCCTGGCTATCGACCCTTGCGGGCGGGCGCAGTACCCCTGGTCGCCGTGTCCTCGGCCGGCTGACGTTGCGCGTTCTTTATCTCGCCACCAAAGAACCGTGGCCACCCGTCGACGGTGGCCGTCTGCTGATCCACAACACCCTACACAGCCTCGCCGACCACGACGTCGAGCTGACCTACGTCGCGCCGTGCGCCCCTGAACGTGTCGACGCGGCGACGAGAGCGCTGACCGAGCTCGGCGTCACCCCGGCCCTGGTGCCCCGCGACGCGCGCTCCCGGCTCGGTGCCGCGCTCGTCAGCGTGTTCTCCGGTCGGCCCCTTTCGATCGAGCGTCATCGTCTCACCGACGTCCGTGCGACCGTTGCAGACCGTCTCGCGCGCGTGGCATTCGATCTCGTGCACGGTGAACAGCTCCAGACAATCGCCAACCTGCCGTCCTCGAGCCCCCCGGTGGTCTTGCGTGCTCAGAATGTCGAGAGCGACCTCTGGCGCGCTGTCGCCGACAGCCTCGGTGGACCACGAGGCGCGTTTCTCGGCTGGCAGGCGCGGCGACTTCGACGCTACGAATCCCGGGTCGCCAACCGAGTCGCGTCGGTGATCGCCTTGACCACCGAAGACGCCACCGCCTTCACTCGTTTTGGCGCCACACCCGAAATCATCGCTGCGCCGTTTGCTTCCGAGCTTCCTTCCGGTCCACCGCTATCCGGCGAGCCGGCTCTGATCGTCGGAGGAAGCGGCGGATGGTGGCCCAACCGCCAGGGAGTCGAGCGTTTTCTCACCACCATGTGGCCGGCGGCCCGTAAGGCCTTTCCAACCGCCGAGCTTCATCTCTTCGGTGCTGACCGTGATGATCCGAAGATCCGAGACGAGCGCGTGCACCTCCATCCCGCGCCTGACGATAGTCGCAAGCTCTTCGCGCAAAACGGTGTCCTCGTCGTGCCGTTGTGGATCGCATCAGGTGTGCGGATCAAGATTCTCGAAGCCTGGGCGCGTGGTATTCCGGTCATCGCCACGGCGACGGCGGCACGTGGGCTCGGTGCCACCCCCGGGCGCGAGCTGATGCTCGCCGATACCGGTGAACAGCTCGTCGATGCGCTCGGCACGCTCGATCGCGAGCGAGTGATCACGGCCGGTCGGCGGCGTTTGCAAACGGTGCATGATCCGGCGCGACTCGCCACCGCGCTGGTCGATATCTGGCGACACACGGTGAACCGGGCATCGGGTTAGTCGTCGGTCTTCGGCAATGGCTTCGCGACCACCTTGACCGCCACCAGCGACTCACCGTCACGGAGATACATCCGGTCGTCGCTCAGACTCGGGGCGGTGATGCTGGCGCTCGACAACACCGTCGCCAAGCGGGCGGTCTCGCGATAGCCCTCTGGGCTGGCGGCGAAGGCCACCAGGTCACCGTCGTCGCCGACGGTGAGGAAATGGCGACCAGCCAAGAGCATGTTGCCGTGGCCACCCGGCGGACGTGATTTCCACACCTGTTTGCCCGTCTTCGCATCGACACAGGTGAGAAAACGGCCGTTGTAGCCATAGACATGACCATCGTGATGAATCGGCACCGAGTAGCTCGCTTTGAGCTGGTTGCTCCGCCAGGCCTCGCCGATCGCGCCGTCGGCGCCCAAACGATAGAGCACCGATTCTTCCCAACGTTGGACGAGCAGGCCGTCGTCATCGACTCGCACCGCCATGCCCAAAGTCTCGTAGATCTCACCGGTGTCGAGACGCTGGCGCCAGCGCTCACGACCGTCAATGGGATCGAGCCCGATCAGGTGCTGGTTGGTGAATGCGACCAGCTGTCGGCGATCGCCCAGCCGGGTATCGAGAATCGTCGTGTGCTCGCTGGTGTCATCACCGCGACGCCACAGCGGTTCACCGGTGGCGGGGTCGAAGGCGGTGAGGGTGCGACCGTCGGCACGTCCGGTCATCAACACGAGCCGATCACCGTGTGCTCGATCCGCGAGCACATAGGGCGAGGTGGAGAAGCCGTAGAACGGCTTGCGGGCGTCACCCGTCGCCACCAGATCACGTCGCCATCGCTCCTTGCCGGTCGACAGCTCGACTGCCACCAGCTGACCGCGTGGCCCGAGCGCATAGACCGTTTTCCCGGCGATCGTCGGCGTGGCGATCGGACCGTCATCGGAGCCGTTGTGACCGCGATAGGTCTCGGCGAGCGCCACCGACCAGCGAAGGGAGCCATTGGCGGTGTCGAATGCCGCCACGACGTCCCTATCCGATCGAGGGTCGGCGTAGAGCGTCACGGCCACGTCATCGGCGACGACGACTTGGGAATAGCCCTTGCCGAGTGGCCGCCGCCACGAGACGGTGAGCTCGATCGGGCCATCGAAGATGTCCGAGACGGTTGCTTTGCCGTCTTGGTCGGGGCCACGCAACTGTGGCCAATCGGCGAGGAGAGGTTGAGACGGAAAGAGGCTGGAAACGAGAATGAAGGCGAGAGCGAGACAAAGCTTGGGGTGCAAACGAAACACTCCTGAGTTTTTCGTTTGTGGCGAGAGGTCACCGCTGAAAGATACGGTGGTCCATCAACGAAGTTGCCCTCGATCCTGGTTTCGAAAGGGCGCTGGTTCCTGGGACAATGGCGGTACTTACGATCATCGCGCAACGATGATGCCCCGTGTTCAGTCGGAACCGTGGTGATGACCCTGGAAAGGAGGAGATCGATGATGCCTGCCGGTTATTCAGGAACGCCGCTAGCCAAGAAGCTCGGAATCAAAGCCGGGACCGTCGTCGTCACGATCGATGCTCCCGAGAGCTATCGCGATCTGCTCGGCCCTCTACCCGAGGACGTCTCGTTCGCTCCCGAGCTGGGTGACGAGAATGGCTTCATCCACGTCTTCGTCACCTCGCGTAGCCACCTCGAGGAGCGCTTTTCCGACTATGCGACGCGTCTCCGCAAAGACGGCATCCTGTGGATTTCGTGGCCCAAGAAGAGCGCCAAGATCGAGACCGATCTCAGCCGCGACGTCATCCGTGAGATCGGTCTCGAGGGCGGTCTCGTCGACACCAAGGTATGCGCGGTCGACGAGACCTGGTCGGGGCTCAAATTCCAATATCGACTGAGGGATCGGTGAGCTGCCGCCGGTTCAATCGCATAGCCCAGCGATGGGCGCGAAGCCCATGCGTTTGTTGGCGCGATCGAAGACGGTGTAGTGATTCTCGATGAACACCTGGCCGAGAATGCCGCGTTCTTGCGCGGCAATGGCGAGGAAGTGTTCGGTCAGCCCGAGCTTCTTGACATAGGTTTCGGGGGCGATGTCGAGGCTGACGTCGCCCGCCACGACCTGGAACGTGGGCAGGCTGTCGTAGTCGGGACGCCCTTTGATGACGATCTCGCTGTCGCTACGTTTGTCGAGCTCGGTCCCTGAAGTTTCGATCGCCGACACGATGCCGTCGAACATCGCCTGGGGAACGATCAGCTCAGTGGTGCCGCTGTCGACCACGGTGAGCACGCTCGCGAAGCTGCCGATCGTCTCACCGGTGCTCGCTAGGGCGAGATGGTCGGGTTTGACGACGTAATACGTCTCGCCAGCGAGAGGAAGATAGGTCGTCGGCTCGGTAGTGGTGTGTCCGAGCTCGATCTTGCCGCCCTTGTTTGCGCCACAGAGGGTCATGGCGAAGACGTTGTCGATTCCAGCTTGATCCACCAAGGTGGCGAAGAAGGTCGGCAGGAGCCCGTTGGGCTGGGCGAGTGGCTGGTACGCTAGGCCGAGAATATTCGAGATCCCGGCCTCTTGGGTCATCACCCCGAAGGTGTACGAAAACCCCTCCACTCCCGGAACTGCCACCACATCCTCGACCTCGTCGGCTTTCAGCTCACCCGAGCCGTAGCGAATCGAAAAGCTCTTGCCGTTCAGACTGCTGGTGCTCGACTCGTCGGGGTCGTACGTCTGCCCTGGGATGTCCTGACATGTCTCGCAACGCGACGCATCGCCGAGCAAGATGAGATTCGAGCTACCGCTATCCATGATCACGTCGAACGACTTCGCGGGCGTACCGACCTCGAGCTTCATGGTGTATTGACCCGCCACGGGCGTGCCGTCGAGATCACGGGTGATCCCGGTATGCGAAAGATCGTGACTCGTCGTCACGGTCGTCGAAGTCGGTTCAGGCGTATCGGTAGCGAGATCTTCGTCGTCGGTCGGCTGGCAGCCGACAACAAGCAAAAGCACAGCCAACAAGGCGGCAAGACGCATCGAGATGTCCTCCACGGATTTGCCCGCACTCTAGCAGTAAGGCTCTCACCCTGATCAGGCTGTACGTAACTCTTCTCGAATGACCCGCCTTAGGGTCGCCTCCAATGGTTCGGTCTCTCGCTTGATGTGATCTTGAAGGGCGGTATTGATCAGACTTTGGTAATTCCCGCCACCTGCATTGTGGACCTGCTGTTTGAACCATTCGAGAACGTCGTCGTCTAGACGGATGGTGATCCGAGTCTTGCCCTTCGGAGTTTTCACAACGGCTCCCCGTTGTGCGTCACTGAAGTCGTATTCGTTCTTCATGAAGCAGTCTCGTATTGGCGGCGTTCTTTGCTCGTAGCTCTGCGCGCCGAGATGAGTCGTATGGTCTCACCGCGCCAGGTATAGACGACAACGAGTAAACGTCCTTGTGCATCCTGGCCGATGGTTACGAAGCGCTCTTCGGAACCAGTGTGCCAATCCCGTATGGTGAGTGCTAGATCGTCTTCGAGCACAAACGCTGCATCAGCGAAATCGACACCGTGTTTACGGAGATTCGTAGCGGCCTTGTGAGAGTCCCACTCGAAGTCCATACTTCTATCGTATGCACAATTGTGCACTGGGACAAGGGTGATGCGATAACTTGCACCAGGAGTCGATGGACGTGAACCTTCGACAATCGTGAAAAGGAAGCTCTATGAGTGACGACAGTTACGATCTGCGACCCGAGTACTCCGAGTCCGAGCTACGTGACGGGGTTCGGGGCAAGTATTACGACCGCTACCAGCAGGGTAGCAGTCTCGTCTTGCTGGATCCTGATGTCGCCAAGGCGTTTCCCGATGCGCGACAAGTGAATGAGGCGTTGCGAATGTTGATGCAGGTCGCAAAGACGGCCACCGACTCGACCTGAGGGTTACGACAGGATCCGACTCTCCGGCTTGGGTTCTTCGTCGCGTCCGACGTAGGCGGCCAGGATGTCTTTGGGATCGCCGTCGGCGCACAGCTTGCCTTCGTCGAGCCATAGGCAGCGGGTGCAATGCTCGATGATTTCGGTGGGACTGTGGGAGACGAGGATGATCGTGGTGCCGGCGGCGCGAAATTCGTGCAGCCGCTCGTGGCAACGGGCGACGAAGCGGGTGTCGCCGACCGCGAGGACTTCGTCGAGGATGAGCACGTCGGGAATCCAAGCGGTGGCGATGGAGAAGCCGAGCCGGGCCATCATGCCGGTGGAGTAGTTGCGCACCGGGCTGTGGATGAAGTCACCGATACCGCTGAAGGCAACGATCTCATCGAGCTTGGTGTCGATCTCTTTGCGTCGATGGCCACGTAGGAGCGCGTTCAGGTAGAGATTTTCGAGCCCGGTGAGCTCAGGGTCGAAACCGGTCCCGAGCTCGAGAATGGCCGAGGTGGTACCCCGGACGACACACGTGCCACGGCTGGGCTCGAGCACCCCCGCGATCACCTTCGACATCGTGCTCTTGCCGGCGCCGTTGCGTCCGACGACTCCCACCAGCTCACCACGCTGCACCGTGACCTGAATGTCGTCGAGCGCCCAGAGCTCTTCGTAGATCAACGACCCACGCACCATGTGGATCATGTATTCCTTGAACGAGCCGGGTCGTTGCTTGGCGAGGCGATAGCACAAGCCGAGGTCGCGGAGCTCGATGACCGGATCGTTCAACGTCATGCCTCAGAGGTGGAAAGGGATCCGGCTCGACAGCCGACGAAACGCCAGCGTGCCGATGATCAGCGCCACGACGGCGACGATGAGCGCCACCGAGAGATGGGTGATCGGGGGGATCTTATTGAGGAAGATCGGATCGCGAAAGACCTCGAGAATCGAGCGTGCCGGGTTGAAGCGCACCAGCGGAAAGAAGACGTGGTCCGCGGGGATGATCGCCATCGGATAGATGATCGGCGTGGCGTAGAAGAGCACGGTGAGGATGACGTTGACCAATTCGGTGACGTCGGTGAAGAGCACCGCGAGGGGCGACAACAAGAGCCCGGCACCGAGGGTGAAGATCACCGCGATCAGGATCGACACGGGCAGGAAGAGCAGCGCCCAGGTCATTGGATGACCGGTCACCAGGAGAATCAAAAACAGCGGCACCAGTGCCAGGAGCAGGTTGATCACCCCTGAGAGCACGGTGGCGATCGGAAAGACCGCCATCGGCACGGGCAATTTCTGCAGGATCTGAGCGTTGCCCCGCAGGCTGTTCATCGACGCGATGATGCTCTGGGAGAAGAAATTCCAGAACAGGATGCCGGCCAGCACATAGACGGCGTAATTCTCGATGAAGCCTTCGAAGCGGAAGATGGTCGAGAACACGAGGTGCAACACCGCCATGATCATCAGCGGCTGCAACATGCTCCACAGGAAGCCGATCGCCGAGCGGCGGTAGCGCACCTTGAGGTCACGCGCCACCAGCTCCCAGATCAAATCTCGATACGCAAAGGTCTTCAGCATGAAAAACGGGCTCTCACAAGGAGAGCCCGTTTTCTATCGGTTACGGCGCCTTCGCGCAACCCCAGAGGGTCAGAAGGCGAGGATCAGACCGGCGCGGAACTCGGTTTGGGTGAAGTACTCGTCGGTCTCGTAACAGCCGAAGCGATCACAGAAGGCCTCGTCGTCATCGACGAAGGTGCCGAAGCCTCGACCTTCGAGACGGATGCCGAAGTTGTTGTTGAAGAAGATCTTGACGCCACCGCCGAGACCGACCGAGAAGCGATCTTCCTCGGTGGCTTCGACTCCGCCGTTGGGCGAAAAGCGGGTGATACCGGCCGAGCCGACCACGAAGGGACGGACCTGACCGCTACCCCATTGGTAGAGGAAACCACCATGGAGATATTCGGTATCGAGCTCGAAGACGAGCTCTTCGGGATCGAAGAGTCCACCGTCGAAGATCAGCTCGGATTCCTGACGGCTCCAGAAGACCTCGATTTGGAAATCGCGGTTGATCGGGAAACCGACGATGACGCCGAAGCTCTCACCATCCTCGATCTCGAGCCCGAGGTCGAAGAAGTCGTCCCTGAAATCGTCGTAGCCGGAGAATTCGCCACCGAGGCGGTAGCCCGCGAAGGGCGTGATCTCGACGCTGTTGGTCTGTGCCATGGCGGTGATCGGCAGCGCCATGAGAGCGGCGAGGACGATCAGCATCGAGCGGGTTCGTAGAGACATGATTACCTCCTGAAAGCCACGCCCTGGCAGGCGTGACGGATGAGACGTTCAATGGCCAATCATGCGAACATGATGCCAAGATCAGAGGGTCTGGGTGACGTCCAGAGGGTCGCCGCCGTCTCGTCGTCGT
>JBCDBH010000017.1:0-34063 GCA_039184055.1 Acidobacteriota bacterium | reverse complement strand
GCTGACGATACGACCATGACGTCTCACCCTGGGCGACAGCGGTGGCGTCGGGTGTTTGCTCGATGAAACGACGGACTTGGGCAGCGACGGGAACCTGAGGCTCGAGCTGGATGGGCTGATCGAGCCGAGGAAGCTCGAGGTGTCGCGGCCGCGTGGCATCGAGCGCAAGATCACCGAGCTCGTTTTCGGTCGTCAAAGCCACCATCACCGCGCGCAATTGCTCGGCGAGCACCTCGACGCTGATCGCGTCGAAGCGAGCGGTGTCGTATTTCGCCCGGATCAAAAGGCTGTCGCCCTCGGGCACACCGAGGATCATCAAGGGATAGTTGCCATGCCCACCGGTTTCGAGATCGTGGAGCGAGATCTCACTCGGCAGGCTGTCGGTGGCCTGATCGATCGGCGTGTTCTCGAAGACCAGCAGACTGTCGAAAAGCGTTTGGCCGCTCGGCACCTCGCTGGAGCGCTGAATGCTGACCAAGGGCACGTGCTCGAGCTCGCGCGAGCCGACCTGTTGGCTCTGCAGCTCCCGCAGCCAATCCGACACCGTGGTGGCCGCATCGATCTCGACCCGCATCGGCAAGGTGTTGAGAAAGAGACCGACGATCGATTCGACCCCCGGAAGACTCGCCGGGCGGCCCGACACGGTGGTACCGAACACCACGTCGCTCTGGCCCGACAGCCGGCTGAGCAAATACGCCCAGGCACCCTGAAAGACGGTGTTGACGGTGATGTGTCGTGAGGCCGCGAACGCACGTACCCGCGCCATCTCTTCGACCGTCAACCGCGCTCTCGCCTCGGCGCGACCGCCACCCGCCGTCACCGGTCGATCGACCCCCAGCGGCGTCGGCGCGGTGAAACCGGCGAGGAGCTCACGCCAATAGCGTTCGCCCGCCACCTCGTCCTGCTCTTTGAGCCAGGTGATGTAGTCCCGATAGGGCCGTGGCACCGGCTCGGCGGGAGCTCCGAGGTAGGAACGAAAGAGATCCCGCAAGACGATCGGTAGCGACCAGCCATCGATCACCAGATGGTGCAGATGCCAATGCAAGCGATGCCGCTCGGCAGCGACGCGAAACACCATCAAACGCAACAGCGGCGCCTGTTTGAGATCGAATCCCTGCTGACGTGACGTCTCGATCCGCTGGTCGATCTCGTGTCGTTGCGCGTCGTCGTCGAGGTGCGCCACATCGACCAGCTCGAAGGGCACCGTATCGACCTCGCGGAACACCACCTGCACCGGTTTCTCGACCTTCTCCCAGACAAAGCCGGTACGGAGCGCCGGATGACGCTCGAGCGTGTGGCGAAAGGCGGCGAGCAGTCGTTCGCTATCGAAAGGGCCGTCCAAGGTACACGACAGCTCGGTGATGTAGAGCCCGTCTCGCGGCGCCATGAGGGTATGAAAGAGCATGCCCTCTTGCATCGGCGCCAGAGGGTAGATCGCCTCGATGTTGCGTTGGGTCGTCTTGGCCATGGCTATTCCTCGAAGGCGCTCAGTCGGCGTGCAGGGTGACCGCCGGATCGACCCGGCTGGCGCGTAGAGCCGGCAACATGGCCGCCGCCAATCCAGCCAATCCGAGCAGAACCAAGGTCACCGCGAAGGTGAGTGGATCGGTGGCGCTGACTCCGTAAATCGCCGCCGCGACCACCCTCGAGAGCGCCCACGACAGCACCAATCCGACGATCAAACCCACCACCACCAGGCGAACGGCGCGCATCACCACCAGCCTGACGAGGTCGAACGGCTGCGCGCCGAGCGCTTGACGAAGACCCATCTCGAAGAGACGTTGATTGACCGTATAGGCGAGCACGGCGTAGATACCGAGCGCCGCCAAGGCCAAGGCCACCAGGCCGCAAAGACCGACGAACCAAGCGTAGAAGCGACTCTCGCTGGTGGTTTCGGCGAGACGATCCGACATCGGCAACACGTCGTAGAGGGGGACCGCAGGATCGATCCGCGCCACGGCGTCACGCAACGCGCCGGTGAGCGCGACCGGATCGCTCTCGGTCTGGAGCAGGAGACTGAGCCGGCCGCTGAGTACCTGTTGCAGGGGGAAATAGGCGTCGCGCGGATCGTGCGCGCGGAGATCGTGACCGCGATGACGCACGTCCTCGACCACGCCGACTACCTCGATCAAGGGCCCAGCCGTCGCATCGTAACCACGCCCGAAGCGTTTGCCGACCACGTCGGTGGTGCCCCAGCACTCCTTGGCGGCGCTCTCACTGAGCACCGCCACGGGTCGACTGTCGGCGTCGTCAGTAGCCTCGATAGCGCGTCCAGCGACTGTCTCGATTTGCATCGCCGACAACGCGCCCGGGCTGATCCGGTGCTCGAAGAAGCGACAGCGATCGGTCTGGCGATCACCGCTACGCCCCTCGGGCACGACGTCGCGATACCACTCCGAATCGCCGATCATGCCCGGTCCCCAGACATGCGCCGATTGTGCTCCGGGAATGGCGGCGGCGGTCTCTTGCAGCTGCCGGTACACCGAACGGACCGCTTCGGGATCGGGACGGTAGCGTTGCTCGGGCAGCTCGAGCCGCATGGAAAGCACGTTGTCGGTACGGAAGCCGTAATCGATGTTGTTGAAATTGAGCGCGCTACGAATCAACAGCCCGGCGGCGATCAGCAACACCAAGGTGAGCGCCACCTCGGCGATCACCAGCACCGGACCGGTGCGGCTACGCCCGCCGGAGACGCGACGGCTACCCTCGTAAAGCGCCGAGCGCAGGTCGATACGCAAACTGCGTAGCGCCGGCACCAAGGCCAGCGCGAGCGTGGTGACGGCGAGGACAAATAGCGTGAAGAGCACGGCGCGACCGTCGAGACTGACGTCGACATAGTCGGGCACCGGTAGCGGGCTCGTGCTCACCAACACTCGGGTGAGCACCCAACCGAGCC
The DNA here is from genome assembly GCA_039184055.1 of Acidobacteriota bacterium. Classification (GTDB taxonomy): domain Bacteria; phylum Acidobacteriota; class Thermoanaerobaculia; order Multivoradales; family J023; genus JBCDBH01. Next base: position 31,167 of record JBCDBH010000017.1, on the reverse strand, counting down.
CCAAACCGGCGACGCCACCGAGCGCCGTCAAGACAAAGCTCTCGGCGAGCATCGGCGCCATGGTCTGCGTCGCCGAGGCACCGAGGGCTTGGCGAATGGCGGTCTCGGAGCGTTGATCGTGCGCGCGAACGAGCAGCAGGTTGGCGATGTTCACACAGCCGATCAACAACACACAGGCGCCACCGATCAACAAGACCAGCGTCGTTCTGCCAAAGTCACGGTAGCCAAACGCGTAGTCGGTGAGAGGAACGAGCGCCGCACCGACACCGGCGTTGCTGTCCGGATAGCGGGTAGCGAGATCGGAAGCCAGCGTCGACAGCTCGGAGCGCACGCTGGTCTCGTTGGCCCCTGGCGCCATCCGCGCGACCCCGGTGAGCCACCGAAACCCCCGGCTTCCTTCCTCGAGATAGCCAGGATGGTAGAGCGAAGCCGCCATCGAGGTGAGCAGATAGATGTCGGGACGACTGTCGGGGATGAAATCGCGAAAGCTCTCCGGCAACACGCCGACGATGACAAAAGCATTGGTGTCGAGATGCAGGGTCGTGCCAATCGCCGCCGGATCACCACCCCAACGCCGTGTCCAAAAACCGTGGCTGAGCACGACATGGGGTGGCGCGCCAGGCTGCGCGTCTTCTCCAGGATTGAAGAGCCTGCCCTCCTCGGCCTCGATACCGAGCAAACGAAAAAAGTTCGCCGTCACCAAGCTGCCATCGACACGCTCGGAACCGTCTTCACCGACCAGGTTGAACCCGTGCACGCTGGTGAAGGCGGCGATCTCTTCGAGACGACTCACCGATCGACGCACGTCTTCGAAATCCGAGAAAGAAATACCGTCGATCGGCTCCTCACTCTGCTCGGCGCGTGATCCGAAGATCACCAGCCGGTCGGCGTCTTGAAACGGCGCCGGTTGAAAGACGAGAGCATCGGCGACCGTAAAGGCGGCCGAAGTGGCACCGATGCCGACCATGATGGTGGCGATCACAAAAAAGCTGTACCCGGGTCGTCGGAGCAGACGCCGCAGAGCACGTTGAAACTCAACCATGGAAGCTCTCCCACGGATTGTCGAAAAAAGGATTGTGGAGGGCGAGCATCGTCACACCTCGAGCTGCGCCAAGATGTTGTCGAGATCGGTCGCCGAGAGATCCTCGTCAACCAACGTCTCGATGGCGTTCCCATCACGGGTTTCAGAGTCCGAGGCGGGAACCGCGGGCTCAGCTGCCTCGGGATCGATCCGAGTGGCGACCCGTGCCAAGGTGGCAATGGTCTGATGCTCGAAGAGATGACGCGGCTCGAGACCGATCCCCTCTTGACGCGCCCGGCTCACCACCTGGACACCGAGAATCGAATCGCCACCGAGCGCGAAGAAATTGTCGTCGGCGCGGATCTCATCGCTTCCTAGAAGCGTCGTCCAGATACGCGCCAATGCCGTCTCGATCTCACCCTCGGGCGGGCGGCCGCTACCGGCGGTCGGCCAGGTCGGCGCCGGAAGCGCGGCACGATCGATCTTGCCGTTCGGGGTCATCGGCAAGCTCTCGAGCCGCGTGATCACCGTCGGCACCATGTAGTCGGGCACACGCTCACCGAGACGAGCGGCCACCGTGTCGACCGCCAGCTCGGCCGACGACGCCACCCATGCGACCAGCCTTTTGATGCCACGCGGATCGTCGAGCACCGCCACCGCCGCCGCGTCGATACCCTCGAAGGCCGACATCGCCGCTTCGATTTCAGCCAGCTCGATACGGAAACCGCGTAGCTTGACCTGATGATCGACGCGTTCGAGGAATTCGAGCTCACCGTCGTGACGCCAGCGCACGCGATCACCGGTGCGATAGAGACGCGCGCCAGCCACCGTCGCGAAGGGGTCGGGCACGAAACGCTCGGCGGTGAGCCCCGGTCGCGTGCGGTAGCCGACGGCCAACGACGCGCCCCCGAGACAAAGCTCACCCGCCACGCCGACCGGTGTCGGTTCGAGATCGCCGCCGAGCACACGTACCGTGACGCCTTGAATCGGCGTGCCGATGGTCGGTGCCTCGCTGCCCGCCCAGGCCGCACCGAGCACTGGCTTCACCGCCGTCATGGTGGCGACGACGGTGTTTTCGGTCGGGCCGTAGTGATTGACGAAATCGAACGGTAAAGGCACCGACGGTGGCTTGAGCAATTTGTCGCCGCCGGTCATCAACACCCGCAACGCCGGCTGCTCCGGCCAGGGTCGACGGATCGCCAGCTCGGCCACCGGCGTCGGAAAAATCGTCAGCGTGATGCCTTCGCGAACCGTCCAGTCGATCAAGGCATCGGGATCGGCGAGCGCGTTGGGTGGCGCGACATGGATCGCGGCACCGGTCGCCAAAGCCGGCCAGATCTCTTTCACCGACGGATCGAAGCTCGGCCCGACCAAGAGCGCGCTACGGTCACCCGGACCTGGATCGAAAACATCGAAATACCAGCCGATCATGTTGGCCAGGCTGCCGTGGCTGACCTCGATGCCCTTCGGTTCACCGGTCGAGCCCGAGGTATAGATGACGTAGGCCAGCTCGGCCGGATCCGGCGTCACGGTCTCGAAAGGCGAACCATCGTGATCGCCATCTTCGAGCAGACTATCGATCGACACGACTAGGTTGGCGATCCCGGAGGTGGCGATCCCGGAGGTATCGATCCCGGAGTCGAGGTGCTCCGACAGACCTTCACGGGTGACCACCACGCGCACCCCGGCGTTACCGAGCATGCGTGCCAAGCGCGCGGGTGGTTGAGCCGGATCGAGCGGCAGATAGGCGCCACCCGCCTTCCAGATGGCGACATAGGTCGTCACCTGTGGCACCGAGCGTTCGAGCAACACGGCCACTAGGGTCCCGGAACCCACACCGTGCTCGGCTCGCAGGCGTCGAGCCAGCGCATCGCTCAGACGATCGAGCTCACCGTAGGTCAGGGAACGATCCGGCCCCACGACCGCCGGAGCGTCAGGAGCGGCCGTCACCTGGTGAGCGAACGCTTCGAGAAACGGTCCAGCGAGTGACGCCGGTCCACCGTCACCCCATTCCGAGAGCAGACGCTGACGAGCCTCGTCGGCGAGCAGCGGCAGACGCGCGATCGGTGTGTGCGGTTCCTCGACGACGGCGTCGAGCACCCGTTCGAAAGCCGTGACCAAACGACGTGCGGTCGATTCGGTGAAGAGGTCGAGACTGTATTCGAGCCTGCCGCGGACCTCACCGTCGATCGGCACCAAATCGAGCACGAGATCGAAACGCGCGGTTTCGTCGTCGACTTTCATGGGCTCGAAACGCAAACCACGAACCTCGAGCTCGGTGGTCGGCACCGATTGAAACGTCATCATCACCTGCACCAAGGGCGGCGTGCTCCGGGTGCGCTCGAGCGCCAGAGCGTCGATCAGCTGCTCGAAAGGCAGGTCTTGATGTCGATAGGCCTCGAGCGTGGTCTGTCTGATTCGACCGAGCACGGAAGCAAAATCGGGTGAACCGGAAAGATCGCAACGCAACGCCAAGGTGTTGACGAAGAACCCGACCAGATCCTCGGTCTCACTACGATGCCGGTTGGCGATCGGCGTTCCGATCACCACATCGTCTTGGGCGCTCCACCGACCGAGAACGACCGCCCAGGTCGCGAGAAGGATTTGAAAAAGCGTCGCCTCGGCATCACGAGCCCGAGCTTCGAGCGCGGCAACCCGTGGCCCCTCGAGGGTGATCGCGACCCGTCCACCCCGGCCACTCGGAGCCGCCGGTCGTGCATGATCGGTCGGCACCGCGAGCACGGGCGCGTCGTCGAGCTGCCGACGCCAATACTCGAGCTGACGCTCGAGACGCTCGTCGGCCAAATGCCGACGTTGCCAGACGGCGAAGTCGGCGTAATGCAAGCGACGTGGCGCCGGCGCGTCACCACCCCGACGATGGTCGTAACCGTCCGCCAAGTCGCGCAACAAGACCGCGTTCGACCAGCCATCGGTGACGATGTGATGCAAGGTGAGGAGAAGGATGTGCTCGGTGTCGCTTCGGCGAACCAGCGACGCGCGGAGCAACGGTCCGTAGACGAGATCGAAGGGCCGCTCGGCCTCGTGATGGAGATGGGCGGCGAGATCGATCTCGTCTTGGACCTCGATCACCGGTAAAGCCACGTTCATCGCCGGCCGGATCACCTGGATCGGTCGTTCGTCGTCGCCGTTGGCGAACACGGTGCGGAGCGACTCGTGTCGAGCGACCAGATCGGCGAGGGCGTGACGAAGTGCGTCGACGTCCAGTTCACCGTCGATCCGGGTAACCAGAGGCAGGTGATAGGCGCTGCTGTGTGGATCGAGCTGATGGAGGAACCACATCCGCTCCTGGGCGAAGGACGCTGGGAACCGCGCTTCACCGTTGGCGTCCCGCTGCCGAGGCACGGGTTCGAGAGGGATGATCGGCCCGGTATCCGCGCGCTGGCTGGCGCGCACCACGCCGGCACAGGCGCGCACCGTCGGCGCATCGAACAAAGCGTCGATCGGCAGCTCGGTCACGAATCGATCCCGTAGGCGCGCGACCGCCTGGGTGGCGAGTAGGGAATGTCCACCCAAGGCAAAGAAATCATCGGTCGGGCGAGGCTCGGCGACGCCCAAAACCTCGGAGAAGACCGCCGCGACGTCACGCTGGATATCGACCTCGTTGTTCACGGGTGTTGCACCGTCACGCTGCTGGGGAGCTTCCAGAACCATATACGACTCGGAGGTGCCCGATTCGGCCGCGAGCGACTCGGATGTCAGCGACTCGGATCTCTCAGCCACGCTCGGCGTCGTATCGGTCGCCGGTGGCTCGACCCAATACCGCCCCGCCTCGAACGGATAGGTCGGCAACACCACCTTGTGCCGTCGCTCGTCTCCACGGATCTTCGCCCAATCGATCTCGACCCCGGCCATCCACAGCTGGCCGACCGCCTCGAGCACGGTCGCCTCGTCGGCGGCTTCGTCACGTGGGCGACGCAACGTCGGCACGATCGGCACCGTCTCGACGTCTTCGCGACTCGCGAGCTGTCGGCGCGCCAAGGTGCTCAGCGTATGACCCGGGCCGAGCTCGAGCAGGACGGGCGAGCCACTCTTGGCAAGGGTCGTCACCCCCTCGGCGAAACGCACCGTTTGTCGCAGATGTCGCGCCCAATACCCCGGATCGACCGCCTCTTCATCGGTGATCCAGGTTCCCGTCACGTTGGACACCCAGCGAATCGTGGGAGCTTCGAGTCGCACCTCGGCGACCGTCCGCTCGAAGGCACGCATTGCCGGCTCCATCATCGCCGAGTGAAAAGCATGAGACGTGTGCAGTCGCTTGTGCTGAATGCCCCGTTCGCCCAATCGAGTCGCGAACGCGGTCACCGCCGTCTCGGGTCCGGCGACCACCACGCTTCCCGGCTCGTTGATCGCCGCCACGGTGAGATCGTCGGTGAGCGCGGCTTCGACCGCGTCGGCGTCGAGCCCGACGCTGATCATCGCCCCGGTCGGCATATCGTCCATCAACCGACCACGAGCCGTCACCAAGTCGAGCGCGACCTCGAAGCTCATCGTGCCGCCGACACACGCGGCAACGAACTCACCGATCGAATGACCGAGCATCGCCTCGGGCTCGATCCCCCACGACTGGATGAGCGTCGCCAATGCGTATTCGATGGTGAAAAGCGCCGGCTGGGTGTACCGCGTCTCCTTGAGGATGACCGCGGCGGCGTCACGTTTGTCAGACGCCGGGAAGAGCAAGCCGCGCAGATCCTCGCCCAGGGTACCGGCGAGACGACGCGATGCGCGATCGATGACGTCACGCACCACGGGCTCGGTGTCGTAGAGCCCGCGCGCCATATCGGGGTATTGACTCCCCTGACCCGGGAAGAGAAACGCCACGCCACGGTGACCGTCGGCGGCCCGAGCGCTCGAGCCGGGCGCACGCAACGCTTGGACCGCGTGCGCGCGATCACGCGCCACCACGGCTCGCCGTTCCGCGAGCTCCCGTCGGCCCGTTTGCAAGGTGTGCGCGATATCGGCGAGCTTGTCGTCGGTGCCGTCGAGATGGTCAGCCAAACGCGTAGCGACCTTTTCGAGCGCATCCGCGCTCCGTGCCGAGAGAACGAGAAGCTCGTGACGACGGCGCGGTCGGCTCGCGGCCGGTCGCTCGGGAGGTTCTTCGACCACCACGTGCGCGTTGGTGCCACCGACACCGAACGAGCTGACGCCAGCACGACGTGGCCCATCACCCGCCCACGGCTTGGCCCGGTCGGCAACGACGAAGAAGGGGCTGTCGTCGAGCGCGAGCTCGGGATGCGGCGCGGTGAAATGGACCGTCGGCGGAATGACTCCCCGCTCGACCACCAGCGCCGCCTTCATCAAGCCGGCGACGCCCGCCGCCTGATCGAGATGCCCGACATTGGATTTGAGCGAGCCGAGAGCGCAAAACCGTTTGCGCTCGGTGACCTCGGTAAAGACACGCCGCAGGGCCTCGACCTCGATCGGATCACCCATCGCGGTGCCTGTGCCGTGAGCTTCGATGTAGCCGATCGAATCGGCTTCGACCTCGGCGACGGCCTGAGCGGTGGCGATCACCTCGGCTTGGGAATCGACGCTCGGCGCCATATAGCCGACTTTGTGCGCGCCGTCGTTGTTGATCGCCGATCCACGGATCACCGCGCGGATCACGTCGCCATCGTCGATCGCGTCGGTGAGCCGCTTGAGCATCACCAGGCCGACACCGTTGCCCGACACCGTGCCCTGTGCGTTCTGATCAAATGGCCGGCAATGCCCATCGGGCGAATAAATGCTGCCCTCCTGATAGACATAGCCACCCTGTTGGGGCAACGACACCGTCACGCCACCCGCCATCGCCGCGTCACATTCATGGGCGAGCAGACTCTGGCAAGCCAAATGGACCGCTACCAGCGAGGTCGAGCACGCGGTCTGTACCGCAAGGCTCGGTCCACGCAGATCCAGGCGATACGAGATCCACGTGGCGAGAAAATCCTTGTCGTTGAGAATCCGTAGCTGCAGCGGACCGAGCGACTGCACCAGCTCTTGATGAGCCCACAGATGCAGCAACATGTAGGTGCTCATCGACATCCCGGCGAAAAGACCGATCGGCCCGGGATAGCGCGCCGGATCGCACCCGGCGCTCTCGAGCGTCTCCCAGGCACAGGTCATGAGCAGCCGTAGCTGTGGATCCATGACCGCCGCGTCACGCGGATTGAAGCCGAAGAGACCGGCGTCGAAACGGTCGACGTCGTCGAGCGTCGCCTTGGCCGGGACATAGCCCGGATGCCGACGCAGGCTCTCGGGCACGCCAGCGGCGGCGAGGGTGGCATCGTCGAAACGATGCACCGACTCGACGCCATCGACGAGGTTGCGCCAAAACGCATCCACGGTCGGCGCGTCCGGAAACCGCCCCGCCATCCCGACGATGGCGATCAGATGATCGGAATCGTGCTCGTGGCTCATCGCGCTCTCCGTGGCACGCGACGACCGGTGCGTGCGGCTTTCCGCCGCTGGGCGCGAGCCCGAGCATCGTCGAAATCAGGCTCGCTCTCCTCGCCTTGCTTGGCGAGATGCGCGGTCAGCAGGGCGACCGTGGGATGACGGAAGAGGTCGACCAGCGAGACATCGACATCGAGACGTTCACGGAGCTTGCTCCGCAAGCGCACCACGCCGAGTGAGGTACCACCGATTTCGAAGAAGTTGTCGTCGACTCCGACCCGCTCGACCTCGAGCACCTCTTGCCACACCTCGGCGACCGCCCGCTCCTGTTCCGATCGAGGCGCCTGATAGGCGGCACTGGCGGCCGGCTGGGCATCGGGCGCCGGCAGGGCACGTCGGTCGACCTTGCCGTTGGGGGTCAAGGGCAGTCGATCGAGCTCGACGAAACGCTCGGGCACCATGTAGGCCGGCAGACGCTCGGCAAGATAACCACGCAGCTCGGCGAGGCTCGGCGGTCCACCGCGCTGGGCACGTTCAGCCGCCATCTCAGGCGCCGAGAGATGAGTCCGTTCGACACCCTCACGACTGGCGTAGAGCATGAAGACCGCCGATTCGTCGGCATTGCCTCCCGCCGCTTCGATCTGAGCCGCATCGGGCACGACGAGATCATCGACCAGGACCTCGAAGCCTTCACGCTCGAGAATCGCGGTCACCGTGGCGAGATTGCTTCGACCGTCGACCTCGGCCACCACCTGTCGGATCTTGGGCCAGTCCGATGGCTCGATACCTTCGAGCACATCGACCTCGGCGCGTTCGACATCGACCTTGAGCAGATCGATCCGGTCGATCCCGCGTTCGGCGACCACCGCCGACAACGAACGCAAGCGACAGCGATGCGTCTCGCTGACGAATTGCGCGTCGAGCCATTCGTCGAGCGCCGCGTCGTCGAGCTGAGCCGAAGCCTCACCGCCGAGACCGCTCCGGATGATCGCCCGGGTGGCGCCACGATCATTGATGTCGTCCCCGTAGCGCCCCGACAGACCGGCCATCTGCGGGTAAAAGGTGAAATCCGCTTCTTCTTCGCGGCGCGACAGCCCGTAGGGATGCACCTCGACGTTCACCCCGTAGAGCGCGACGTTGGTTTCGAGCGCGGCCCGGGTCGGCGCCAGCGGCTCGAAGGAGTGCACCTCGACATCACGCCGCCCGAGATGGACGAAGAGGCTGAAGAAACCGGCGTTGGCGCCGACATCGAACACCCGCGCGCCGTCGTCGAGGGTAATGCCGTTGCGAAGATAGAAGTCGTCCTCGAAGATCTCACGGTAGAGCACGCCGGCCTGAAAGTCGCTGATCGGCGCCACCACCATCCCGTTTGGCAGCGTGTAGCCACGTCGATCACCGAGCAGACGCTCGCGTTCCACGTCGTCGACCGCGATCGGCAACGCCGGTACCGACATGCCGCGCGCCGCGTAGGCCACCAATCGTGCGCCATCGGGACCGTCGTCCCGCGCCACCACCGCCACCGCTTCGACACCCGGATGACTGGCGAGCACCGCCTCGACCTCACCGGGTTCGATCCGGTGGCCACGAATCTTGACCTGGCTGTCGGCGCGCCCGAGAAAGTGGAGCCGGCCGTCGGCCCGCCAGCGCGCGCGATCCCCAGTGCGATAGAGCCGACCGTCGGCAATGAAAGGATCGGGCACGAAGCGCTCGGCGGTCATTCCGGGACGTTGCCAATAGCCACGGGTGACGCCGTCACCACCGATGTAGAGCTCACCGGAGACACCCGGCGGCAAGGGCCTGAGCTCGGGATCGAGCACATAGACCTGATTGTTGGCGAGCGGACGACCGATCGACACACCACGATCGAGCTCGTCGGTCGTCACCCGATCGCTGGTCGACCACACCGTGGTCTCGGTGGGTCCGTAGACATTGGTCAACGTCACCCCGGCCTCGGTGAGCTCACGCGCCAGATCGACCGGCAGAGCTTCGCCACCGAGCAAGAGCTGGTCGAGCCGGCCGAGAGCCTCCAAGCCGCCATCCTCGGCCACCACCATCCGCGCGAGCGACGGGGTGCATTGCAGGTGGCTGACCCCGTGCTCGACGATCTGCTCGCTGACCGTCTTCTCCGAGCTCGGAACCTCCATCGGCGCCTCGGCCGAGTCTTGCGGCCGCGTCAGCTGGTGCAGGGTGGCGAGATGCTCGAAATTGTCGAGCGTGCGGTCGGTATCGACTCCGAAGTCGACCAGACAGGCGATCTCGTCGACCCCCATCGACGCCAACCGCGCCACCTGCTCGACACACGTCTCGGGGCTGCCAAAGAGTGCGCTGGTGCTCGCGTAGCGCTCGACCGCGTGATCGAGCAGAACTTCGAGGTCGTCGTCGGTGAAGCTCTGCGAACGGACGTCCATCCCCAGACTCCGCGCCAGATTGCTCATCAAGCCGACCGAGCTCCGCAGGTAGGCGCGGAAGGGACCGTGAATCGCCTCTTTGACGTGCTCGGGATCGCGTCCGACAAAGGTGTGCAACATCAACGTGATGTGCCCTTCGCCCTCATGTCCGGCCTCGGCCCAAGCCTTGCGATAGATGGCGATCTTCTCGGCGAGCTCTTCTAGGCTTTGGCCGAGCAGATGGCTGAGCAAGCTGTAGCCCGAGCGACCGGCGATCTCGAAAGTCTCGGGATTGCCCGCGGCGGTGAGCCAAACGGGTAGATCGCTTTGCACCGCGCGTGGGTGCACGGTGACCGCAACCTCCTTGCCGGCGCCACCTACCCGGGTCACGCTCTCACCCCGCCACAGGGCGCGCACGGTCTCGATCTCACGCAACATCAGCGCTTTGCGATCGTGAAAGTTGTCGGGCGCGAGCACGAAATCGTCGGCGTGCCAACCCGATGCGAAGGAAATGCCGACGCGGCCTCGCGACAGGTTGTCGACCACCGACCACTCCTCGGCGATCCGGATCGGATCCTGGAGCGGCAGCACCACGCTACCGGCACGAATCGCCACCCGCTCGGTGCGCACCGCCAGAGCCGCGCTGATCACCGACGGGTTGGGATAGAGACCGCCAAACTCGTGAAAATGGCGCTCGGGGGTCCACACGGCCGCAAAACCGGCGCGATCCGCGAACGCGGCGCCTTCGAGCAAGAGCCGGTACGGATCGTCGCTCTCCGCCTGATCGTCACTGGCGAAATACATCAGGCTGAAATCGACATCGCGCTCGATCGCGGGCATCGCGTTCGAGGTGCTCTCGACGTGCGCTTTGGGGCTATCGCCACGCACCACCACTTCGAAACCCCGGCACAGGGTCCAAAGCAGCTCGAGCACCGAGATATCGAACGACATACTGGTGGTCGCCAGCCACACTCGGGCGCTTTCCGAGCCGGTCTCGACGACCGCGTCCATGGCGGTGAAGAAATTCACCACGGTCTGGTGCGGCACGGTGACACCCTTGGGTCGACCGGTCGAACCCGAGGTATAAATCGTGTAGGCGAGACTCTCGGGGCTGGCTAGTGACTCGAGAGACCCGAGCGACTCGAGCGACCCGGCACCGTTCGGCGCGACATCATCGAGCTCGAGCACCGGAGCGTCGAGCGCTGGCAAACGGCCGATCAAGCTTCGACGCGTCACGACCGCCGCGACCTCGGCGTCTTCGAGCACGTAGCGAATCCGCTCGGCCGGATAGTCCGGATCGACCGGAACGTAGGCCGCGCCCGCCACGAGCACGCCGAACAACGCCTCGGGCAACCGCTCCGACCGGTCCAGGAAAACCGCTACCCGCTTTTCCGGACCGACACCGACGGCGCGCAACCGCGTCGCCAATCCACCGATCCGGGCCGCGAGCTGGCGATAGGTCAACGCGGTGTCACCGAAGCGCAGCGCCGTTGCCTCGGGTGTCGCACGCACCTGATCGGCGAACAGACGATCGACGGTGGTGCTCGGTCGCTCGACGGATGTGTCGTTCCACCCCACCACGAGCTGCTCGCGATCACCGTGACTGAGCAAGGGCAGGGTCGAGACTCGACTGTCCGGCGCCGCGGCCATGCCGGCGTAGAGACTGCTCAACATCGCCATGAAACGCTCGACCGTCGCGGTTTCGAAGAGATCGCTCGCCCAGCTCACCTGACCAGCGACACCCTCGGGCCGCCGCGACAACGTCAACGAAAGATCGAACCGCTCCATCTCGACCGCGCCGTCGAACGCCACCAGCGATAGCTCGCCACCGTCGTCGGGCGCTTCGGGAAGATTCTGCAGCGCGAAGAAAACCTGAAACAGCGGGTTGTAGCTCAGCGTACGCTCGGGATCGAGCGCTTCGACGAGCTTCTCGAACGGTAGGTCCTGATGTTTCTGCGCCGCCAGCGTCACCGTCTTGACGCGTTCGATCAGCTCGCCGACCGTCGGATCACCCGAGAGATCGTTCCGCAACACCAACGTGTTGACGAACGGACCGACCAGCTCTTCGATCTCGCGACGGTTACGACCCGCCACCGGCGAGCCGACCACGACGTCGTCGGTCTCCGCCAGACGGGCGAGCACGATGTCGAAACCCGCCAACAAAACCATGAACAAGGTCGCCCCGTGGGCTTTGGCGAGACTCTCGAGCGCCGTGGTGGTCGCCGCGTCGAGACCGAATGGCTGACTGGCGCCCCGGTAGCTGGGCACCGGAGGTCGTGATCGATCGGTCGGCAGACCGAGAAGCGGTGGTGCGCCGGTGAGTTGCTCACGCCAATAGTCGAGCTGACGATCGAGCTGCTCACTGCTCGAGCGCTCGCGTTGCCACACCGCGAAATCGACGTATTGCAACGGCGTCGCATCGGCGGCCGCGGGCCCGCGACCGGTGTAGAAGAGCATCAGGTCACGCTCGACCAAGGCCAACGACCAGCCGTCACCCGCGATGTGGTGCAGACTGCCGAGCAACACGTGTTCGGTGGCGCTCAAACGAAGCAACTGGGCGCGAAAGCAAGCCTTGGAAAGATCGAACGAACGCGCCAGCTCCTCCTCGACACGACGGCTCACCTCGGCCTCACGCGCCTCGACGTCGAGAGTCGAAAGATCGTCGAGCGGACAGTCGAACGCCTCGGCCGTCAGCACCTCGGTCTCGACACGACCGGCGTCGTCGAGCCGGTACACCGTACGCATCACCTCGTGACGGTCGAGCACGGCGCGTAACGCCTCGACGAAACGCGGATGATCGAGCGGCCCGAGCAGACGCGCGGTGAGCGGCAGGTTGTAGAGCGCGCTCCCGGGCGCCAGCTGTTCGAGGAACCAGAAGCGCTCCTGGGCGAACGACATCGGCCGTTGCGACCGATCGGCCCGCGACGGAATGGTGTCCACTTTCTTCGCGGCGCGTTTTTCACGTAATCGCCGCTCGAGCACCGCCCGTTGCTCAGGGCTCAATTCGGCGATCAGATGGGAAATCTCGCTCATCAGCTATCTCCAAGGCGCCCGCTGGGCGCGCGATCAGGCATGGCAACGTTCGGTCAGGCCGTAACCTCTTCCTCGCTCATCAATGCAAGCTCGGCGAGGAGAGCGGCAAGCTCGTCTTCGTCGGTGGCCGAAGCCTCCATCTGGGTAATGGCGAGCGCCATTCCCGCGACGGTCGGATGACGGAACACTTCGTCGAGGGACAGCTCAGGCAGCACGTAGGTATCGCGTAGCCGTGACACCAGCTGCGTGGCCAATAGGGAATGCCCGCCGAGGGCAAAGAAATCGTCGTGACGACCGATGCGGTCAGCCGTCGAGCCGAGCAGATCGGCGAACAACGTCGCGATCTCTTTTTCGGTCGGCGTGGTCGGCGCCTCGTAGGCGACCTCGCTTTCGACTTTTGGCGCCGGTAGCGCCCTGCGATCGATCTTGCCGTTGGGAAGCTTGGGCACGTCATCGAGGACAACGAACGCGCCCGGCACCATGTACGCGGGCAAGGTGTCGCCGAGCGAATCGCGAAGCATGGCCACGTCGAGCTTGTGATCGGCGGCCGGGCTCAGCCAGGCCACCAAGCGCAGACCACCCGCGGGCTCGGGCACCGTACCGACCACGACCTCGGTCACCTGAGGTAGCGAGATCAACGCCGCTTCGATTTCTCCGGGCTCGATCCGAAAGCCACGAATCTTGACCTGATGATCGGCGCGGCCGAGAAAGAGCAACTCACCGTCGGCACGCCACCGCACCCGATCACCGGTGCGGTAGATCCGCGCCCCGGGTTCGTCGGCATGGGGATCGGGCACGAAACGCTCGGCGGTCAACCCCGGTCGGCGGTGATACCCACGCGCCACGCCGTCACCGCTCAACCACAGCTCGCCGATCGCTCCCACCGGTACCGGTCGCAAGGACGCGTCGAGCACATAGGCCCGGGTGTTGGCCACCGGTACGCCGATGGTCGGCTCGCCGTGCTCGTCACCGAAAGGCACCCGTGCCCAGGTCGAATACGTGGTGTCTTCCGACGGTCCATAGAGGTTGTAAACCGTCTCGATACCTTGCGCGGCGAGGTCTTCGACCAGCGCGCGACGCAGCGGTTCGCCGGCCAGACCGACGCTACGCACCCCGTCCGGCACCTGACCGGTGGCGAGCAAGGCCGAGATCGCCGACGGCACAGTGTTGATCATGTGAACGCGATCCCGCGCCGGATGCGTGGCGAGGGCGAGCACGTTGTCGGCCAAGATCACCGTTCCGCCCCAGGCCAGCGGTGAGAAAAGCTCGAAGACCGAGAGATCGAAGTTGATCGACGTCGCGGCGAGCAAGCCACCGAGCTCCTCGTCATCGAAGACCCGGCGCGCCCAGGCGAGCAAGGTCACCGCCGAGCGATGGCTGATCGCCACGCCCTTTGGACGACCCGTCGAACCCGAGGTGTAGATCAGATGCGATAGTCGATCCGCTGATGCGGTCGGCGGCGTCGGTGACGACAGCGTGCTGGCGAGCCCATCGAGATCGACCGTCGCCAAGTCGACGATGCGCGTCGAAGCAGGGACGCCGGGTCGCTCGGTCACCCGCGAGCCGTCCGTCACCACCACGGCGGCGCCGGAATCTTCGACCATGAAGCTCAGACGATCCGCCGGATACGCGGGGTCGAGCGCGACATAAGCCGCACCGGCGCGATGCACCGCGAGCAAGGTCACCACCAGCATCGGTGTCCGGGGCAAACACACGCCGACTACCGTCTCGGTGCCGACGTCGAGCGACCGCAGATGCCGCGCCAGACGATCGACCCGTCGTTCGAGCTCGGCGTAGGTCAAGGTCTCGTCGACCCCGACCACCGCGTCACGCTCCGGCTGGCGCGCGGCGCACTCCGCGATCAGGCTGTCGACCGTCGCCTCGGCGGGCACCTCGATGGTCTCGCCGTTCCAACCGTCGAGCACCTGAGTCCGTTCGTCCTCATCGAGCCACGGCAGCGCCGAGACAGGCATCTCGGGCTGAGCCAATGCCGCATCGAGCAATCGGCTGAAACGCTCCGCCAACCGCGTCACGGTGGCACGATCGAAGAGCTCGGTGGCGTATTCGATCGTGCCGACCAAGCTCGTGCTCTCACCGCTCGTCCGCTCGGTCAGGGATAGATGCAGATCGACCTTCGCCGTCGTGCTCGGCAAGGCATACGTGGCAACCTCGATGCCGGGTAGATCGAGCTCGGCTTCAGCGTTGTTCTGTAACGCGAACATCACCTGGAAGAGCGGTGTCCGTGAACGGTCGCGACTCGCTTCGAGCTCACCGACCAGCTTCTCGAACGGTACGTCCTGATGATCTTGCGCTTCGAGCGCGGTGGCGCGCGTCCGCGCGAGCAGCGTGCGGAGCGACGGGTCACCGCTCAGATCGGCGCGCAACGCCAAGGTGTTGACGAAGAAACCGATCAAGGGCTCGATCTCGGCATGCGTGCGTCCAGCCACCGGCGTGCCCACCGCGAAATCGCGTTGGTCGGCCCAGCGCCCGAGAAGCGCTTGAAAAACGGCCATGAGAATCATGAATCGCGTCGTGCCCGTAGTGGTCGCCAGCGCGTCGACCTTCGCCACCAGCTCCGGATCGAGCGTGACCGGTACCTCGGCCCCAGCGGTCCCACGCACCGCGGGACGCGGTCGATCGGTGGGTAGATCGAGCGTCGGCACTCCGGCGAGCCGGTGGCGCCACGCGTCGAGTTGCTCGGCGAGCACGACATCGAGGTGACGCTCTTGCCACGTGGCGAAAGTGCCGTATTGAATCGGCAGCTCGGGCAGGTCGGGACGCACGCCTTCGAGCTCGGCTCGATAGGCCGCGCCGAGCTCTCGGATCAGAATGCCGGCCGACCAGCCGTCGGCGACGATGTGGTGAAGCACCACCAAGAGCACGTGGTGCTCGGCCGCGAGCCGCACCAGCACCGTGCGCATCAAGGGTCCCGTGGCGAGATCGAAGGGAGTCGCCACGGTGTCGCGCAGCCGTGCGTCGAGGGCCAACTCACGCCGCTCGCTGTCGAGATTCGCCAGATCGACGCGCTGCAGCTTCGTGCGCGTCGTCTTCACGACCTGGACCGGACGCTCGTCCTCACCTTCGACAAACACCGTCCGCAACGCTTCGTGACGATCCTCCACCACGGCCAGCGCCCGCTCGAGCACATCACCATCGAGCGGACCGTCGAGACGCACCGCGGCGGGGATGTGGTACGCCACCGAACCTTCGAGCTGGTCGAGAAACCACAGACGATTCTGCGCCAGCGACAGGGGCGTATCGCCCGATCGATCGACCGGTTGGATCGGTGGCAGGCTCGCGCTCGCGGGCGTGCTGGCGAGCTCCGCGACACGGCTGGCGAGCCGGGCCACGGTCGGCTGCTCGAAGAGCGCGGTCAACGGCAGATCGACACCGAGCTCGCTGCGAATACGCGCCACCACGCGAGTGGCGAGAAGCGAGTGACCACCGAGGGCGAAGAAATCATCGTCGGCACGGATCGCGGTCCGATCGAGCACGGTCTCGAAAATCGCCGCGATACGTGTTTCCCACTCGCCGGTCGGCAATCGATCACTGTGCGAATCTTCACGGCGAGCCACGGCGGGTACATCACGAACCTCGCCCGGCATGGGCAATGGCAAGGCTGACAGAGGTTGCTCGGCATCGCTCGCTACCGCTTCGAGCACCTCGACGAGATGCCGCGCCAAGCCGACCATGGTCGATCGATCGAAGAGACTCGTGCGGTACTCGAGCCCGCCGTCGAACCCACCGTCGACGGTCGCGGTCAGCATCAAGGTGAGATCGAAACGCGCCCCGGTCGATGGCGCCTCACACGGTGTGACCGCCACACCCGGTAACGACGGCGCCACCGGATCGGTGGTCTGCATGGCCACCATCGTCTGGACCAGCGGCGTGGTCGACGGATCACGCGGTGGATCGAGCACCTCGACCAGCTTCTCGAATGGCACCTGTTGATGCGCAAAGGCCGCACCGACCGTGCGCTTCAAGCGATCGAGCAGACCCGAGAAACTCGGATCGCCGCTCACGTCGGCCCGCAGGACCAGGGTGTTGACGAAGAAGCCGATCAACGATTCCAGACTGGCCCGGTCACGCTGCGCCGCGGGTGTACCGATGGCGAGATCCTCGACCCCGGCCCAGCGCGCCAAACACGCCGCATAGGCTGCCGTGACGACCACGAACGGCGTCGTGCCCGCGGCTCGAGCGAGGGCTTCGATCCGACTTGCCAAGATCGGCGTCACGGTCACCGCGACTCGATCACCCGCCGCGTCGGCCGACGCGGGTCGAGGTCGATCGGTGGGTAATCGCAACGGCTCGAGACCATCCAAGGCGACCCGGAAATGCTCGATCGCCGCGCGCCAGCCGTCCTGCTCGGCGATCCGACGTTGCCACACCGCGACATCGGCGGCGCCGATCGCGAGGTCCGGCATCTCGACGTCGCTCTCTTCCATCGCCTTGCGATAGCCGGCGCTCAGCTCGTCGCAGAAGACTCCGATCGACCAGCCGTCCGACACGATGTGATGCATGTCGACCCAGAGCACATGCTCATCCGCCGCCAGTCGAACCATTTCGACCCGCAACAGTGGTCCGGTGGCGAGATCGAAAGGTCGATCGAGCAGGGCTTGTGCGAGCCGTTCGATCGCTTCGTCGTGACCCGAGGCGTCGTCCACTTCATGAACGACGATCGTCATCGGCTCCGGCGACGCGATGCGCTGCACCGGGCCGTCGTCGGTGTCGTGAAAGGTGGTGCGCAAACTCTCATGACGCGCAACCAGTGCCGACAACGCTTCTTCGAGGGCGTCACGATCGATCCGTCCACGAAGCCGGAAGCCACCGAGCATGTGGTAGGTCGAGGCACCCGGCGTCAGCTTGTCGAGAAACCACAGCCGCTCCTGTGCGAAGGAAAGCGGCAGATCGCGATCACGGGGAACCGCGACCAGCTCGGGTAGAGCCATGTTCTCAGCCTCGTCATAGGCGGCCAGCACCGTGGCGAGCTCGGCGACGGTCGGATGATCGAAGAGCGTCGCCAAAGGCAGCTCGCGACCAAAGGCCTCACGGATCCGCGCCACCACCCGGGCAGCCAGCAACGAATGGCCACCGAGAGCAAAGAAGTGATCGTCGGCCCCCACTTGGTCAACACGATCCCGTCCCAAGACCTCGGCGAAAAGACGCGCCAATTGTTCTTCGACCGGACCCGACGGCGGTCGCGAAACCGATGCCACTCCCGCGCCTTCGGGAGCGCGCAACGCGCCACGATTGATCTTGCCGTTGGGAAGCCGTGGCAACGCTTCGAGCACGACGATCACCGCCGGCACCATATGCTTCGGCAGTCGCTTGGCCACCGCCGTACTCAATGAGGTAGCCGTCAACGAGGCGCTGCTCGACGCGGCGTCCGAGACCTGCTCACCCATGCCGACAAAGGCCACCAGGCGCGCCTCCGCACCGCTGCCCTCGACCTTGACCACCGCGTCGTGCACGCCCTCGAGATCGTCGAGCACGGCTTCGATCTCACCGAGCTCGATCCGGAAGCCGCGGAGCTTCACCTGATGGTCGACTCGACCGAGGAATACGAGCCCGCCACGGGTGTCGCGTCGCACCAAGTCACCGGTGCGATAAAGACGCCCGCCGGGCTCGGTGGCGAAAGGATCGGGAACGAAGCTCTCCGCGGTTCGTCGCGGCAAGCCCAAATACCCACGCGCCACGCCCGTACCGGACAAGAAGACCTGGCCCACCACACCGATCGGCACCGGTCTGAGCTCGGCGTCGAGCACGTGAAGATGCGTGCCGTCGATCGGCAGACCGAGAACCGGCTCGGAGCGCTCGTTGACCGGTACGTCCGCGATCGTCGTGTAGGTGGTGTCTTCCGACGGACCGTAGGCGTTCATGACCTTCCGCACGCGGGGCAGGGCATGGACCTGGTCGACCAGGGCGCGGCGTAGTGGCTCACCGGCCAGGATCACATCCGTGGCGTGGGGTGGCACGCCTTCGAGGCGCAGAAGCTCGGTCATCGCCGAGGGCACGGTATTGACCAAACGAACTCGTTCACGCGTCGGATCCTCGGCCAAGGCGAGCGCGTCCCGCATCACCACCGAGGTGCCCCCCAGCGCCAACGGCACCAACAATTCGAAAGTCGACAAATCGAAGTTGATCGAGGTCACCGCGCCGACGCCACGCAACGTATCGAGCGAAAAGGTCGCCTCGGCCCAGTCCGTCAACGCCGCCACGCCACGATGGCGAATCGCCACGCCCTTCGGTCGACCGGTCGAGCCCGAGGTGTAGATCAAATACGCCATCCGCTCCGAATCACGAAGCACGTCGGGGCGATGCGAGGGTTGTGCGTACCAACGATCGCGATGTCGTTCGAGATCGAGCACGCGACTCGGCTCGACAAGCCCTTCAGGCAGCAAATCGTCACGGGTCAGCACGAGCACCGGATCAGCATCGTCGACAATTTGACGCAGCCTTTCCGCCGGATAGGCGGGATCGAGCGCGACGTAGGCGGCACCGCTTTCGAGCACACCGAGCAAGATGACCGGCAAATCCTCGTCACGACCCCAGCACACACCGACGACCTGCTCGCGAACGCCGTCATCGCCCGTCACCCCGTGCTCGTGTAGCAGGTGCGCGAGCTGACGCGTGCGATCGACCATCTCGCGGTAGCTGAGCTCGTGATCACCCGCAACCACCGCGGTGGCCTCGGGCGTGAGCTCCCCCTGCGTGGCGATGCGATCGGTGATCACTGTCGAAGCCGGCTTCAGCCGAGCCGGGCGACTCCAGGTCGCGATTTGCTCACGGCCGGCCTGGTCCAGCCACGGCCAGCGAGTCATCGAGCTCGTCGGCGCGGCCACCGCCGCTTCGAGCACCCGCAACCACGTGTTCGCCCACCGGTCGACGGTCGCCGGCTCGAAGAGCGCGGTCCGGTATTCGAGCACGGCATCGATCGCCCCCTCGCCCGCATCGCTGAGCTCGAGCGTCACGTCGACCTTGGCGCTACCGACATCGATCGCCCGCGGTGCGAGCTGGAGCGTGCCGAGGCATTGCGACGCCAGCGCCGACGGATTCATCGTCACCATCGCCTGGAAAACAGGCGTCCGATCCCGTGCGCGCATCGGCTCGAGCGCATCGACCAGATGCTCGAACGACACGTCGTCACCCGGGGCGCTCATCTGCGCGCCAAAGCGCTCGATCTGCTCGAGCAAGGAAGGCTCGCCCCGCGTATCGATCCGCAACACCCGCGTATCGATCAAACAGCCGACCAGATCCTCGAGCTCGCGACGGTTTCGTTTCGCCACCGGCATGCCGATCGCGAAATCAGTCTGACCGGCGAAACGCGCCAAGACGGCCGACCACGACGTGGCGAGCACGGTAAAAACCGTGGTTTTGTGCTCCCGAGCGCACATCCGAATCGCCTCAGCCAGCGTAGACGGGAGGGATAGCGCGGTGCGCGCGCCATGATCGTCGACCACTGGCGGACGAGGAAAGTCGGTGGGCAACTCGAGAGGCGCGACGCCGGCGAGACGCTCACAGGCGAGATCGATCGCCTTGTCGTCGATCTTTCGAGCGTCGTGCCACGCCGCGACGTCAGCGAGCTGAACCTTCTTTCCCGCCGGTGCCGCAGGCGTAGGATGTGGCGCAGCTTGCTCCGACGAAGAGCGATAAGCGTTTACTAAATCTCGCAAGATGATCCCGAGAGACCAACCATCGGCGACGATGTGATGCATCGCCACGACCAAGACGTGCGCGTCGGAACGACGACGCAAAAGCACGGCGCGAAAGACCGGCCCTCGGGTCAAATCAAACGGCTGACGCGCCCTCTCGAGCACCTCGGCGGCCACGGAATCATCCTCATCGGCCACCTCGACGACCGGTACATCGATCACCGGTTCGACGGACACGATCTGCTCGGGCACACCATGCCGATTGGCCGGAAAACACGAGCGCAACGCCTCGTGGCACGTTACGACCGCACGCACGGCGGCGGTGAGCGCATCGACATCGAGCGCGCCGTCTAGATCGACTCGCCCGGCAATCACATAGGCCGGCGAGCCGGGCTCGAGCCGGTCCAACAACCAGATTCGCCGCTGAGTCGGCAACAAAGGAGCCGGGGCAGCGGGATCAGCACGACGCTCGATCCCTGCCGGGCGACCCGACCGTTCCTTGCTCAGACGGCCAATCAGCGAGCTCAACCGTCCCCGTGACGGAGACGACGTCTTCCCATGATCGTCCATAGGGCAATCCACGCAATCTGATGAGTCGTCTCGCTTGCTCAGGCCTCGACCAAAAACCCTGATGGAGACGGATGAGCGACGCCAGGGGGATAGGCATCGCGTTCAGCCCGCCTTGGCGCGCGGGCTTCTGCAACTTGCCGACCTGAGGGAGCCGGCATCGAGCTCGTTCCGTCCCGCGTCCTAGGGCCAGTCCGAGCTCTGTGTCAAGTGAATTCATCGAGGCTTTATGCCCAGATGAACCGCTCGTTCAACAGTATAAAGAGAAACTGAGCAAAGCAGCAAGTGTGAGCAAGAAGAGAATCCCGTCTTTCTGTAAAGAAATTGAAGAGATTCGGCACCCAGAGAGGCAAACGAGGGGATTTTCCCGCCAGGACGTTTTGTCTTCACCGACGCTTGTAATCACCGAAAAATCACTCGATCCGCGCCTTCGGAGGAGCCTTCTCCCAAAGCCGGGAAACATGGATTTCCCGGCACGAGATCTTCGGTCAATCGTCTCCAACCAGAATCAAGGCGACGATCTCGTCGTGATTGCGGGCGAAGAACCAGCGACCGGCGACGCTCGGTGGCGTCCAGCTCCGTCCTTCGAGCACCCGCACGCGACCGAGCTCGACAAACGCCTCGGGATTCGCCTCGACCAAACCGAGTTCGCCACGCTCACCGAGCACGAGCAAGTGCTCACCCGACACCACGATCGAGCCCTTGCCAAAACCACGCGCCTTCCATAGCTCCAGCCCGTCTTCGGCGCGGATCGCTTTGATCACGCTGTTGTCGAAACCGTAAATCACCCCGTCGACGAGCACCGACGAGCTGAAGTGGTTCTTCATCTGACGACCCCGCCAGATCTCTTCGACCCGCCACGCCTCACCGTCGCGGCTCACCTCGATGACCGCCGCGCCGACCCCGTATCCCGACGACAAATAGAGACGATCGGGCGCAATCACCACGGGTTCGGCGGCGTTGACGTCGTACGAGGTGTCCCAAGGATGACGCCAGAGCACGTCACCGTTCGTGGGATCGACCCCGATCAACCCGCTGCCGACGAAGGACGCCACCTGACGCACCCCGTCGATCTCGACACCGAGCGGCGAGCCATAGCCGACGCCACCTTCACCGGCCGACCACTCGAGCGCACCCGTAGTCCGATCGAATCCGTGCACCACGCCGGCGGCGCCATCCGCCAAGCGGCCATGCACGATGACCACATCACCCTCGATCAAAGGCGAAGCGGCGTAGCCCCACGTCGGCGGCGGCGCGAAATCGAATCGCCAGCGCTCGCTGCCGTCGAGGGCCACGGCAAGCAATCGACCCTGACTGCCGAGCGCGTAGACCGTGTCGTCCATCACCGCCGGTGCCGAACGGGGCCCGTTGCCGTGACTTTCCATCAGAGTCGGACCGAGCGACACGGCCCACTGTTCCTCACCGGTGCGCGCGGCGAGAGCCAACAGGCTCTCGGTCTCGCTGTCGACATCGGCGGCAAGCGTATAGACGACGCCTCCCGCCACCGCGATGCCGGCGAACCCATCGCCGATCGGCCGACGCCATACTTCGGCCGGGTACTCCGCCCCGAACCCTTCGGCGAGACCCTCGAGAGACGTGGCGACCCCATTGCGCTCGGGGCCACGCCACTGCGGCCAATCCGCGGTGGGACCCGCGACCTCCGTCATCGCCGATTCGACGACCGGCGCCTCGGGAGGCTGGGCGCAACCGAAAGCAAGGGCCATCGCGACGACCGAGACCCAAACGACCGCTGTTTTGATCCGTGTAACCATCGATCTACTCCTCGTTACGGTATTGGATCACATCCACACGCGGTATCCTCGAACGATGAGCGAAAGAGAACGCCCGTATGATGTCGTCGTTTTTGGCGCCACCGGTTTCACCGGCTCGCTGGTGGCCGACTACCTCACCCGTCACGCCGGACCCGAGGTCGCCTGGGCGATCGCCGGCCGCAGCGGCACCAAGCTCGCCGAGCTGATCGGGCGGCTGAGCACCATCGAGGGTGGCCGCCCGCCACGTGGCGCGCTCGAAGCCGATATCGCCGATCCGGCGTCGATCGAGAAGATGACCGCCTCGACCCGAGTCCTGGTCACCACGGTCGGCCCGTTCGACGAATACGGCGCCCCGGTGGTCGCCGCCTGTGTCGCCACTGGCACCCACTACGCCGACATCACCGGTGAGCCTTCGTTCGTCGACCGGATGATCGCCGAGCACGACGCCGCGGCACGTGAAAAAGGGCTGCGCATCGTCAGCTGCTGCGGCTTCGATTCGATCCCGGCCGATCTCGGTACGTTTTTCGCGGTGAGCAAGCTCACCGAAGCCGACGCCGACAGCGCGACCGACGATCTCCAGACCTCGGTTCGTGGCTTTGTCCGGACGCGCGCTGAATTCTCCGGTGGCACATGGCATTCGGCGGTCAAGGCGATGGGCAATTTTCGCCGCGATCAGAAAGCCAAGAAACGCGCCGGGCGACGCGACAAACGCTCGTCGACCCGCAAAGTGCGTGGCGAAAAAGGCAAAATTCATCGCGACGCCACGCTCGGCGCCTGGGCCATGCCCCTGCCCACCATCGATCCGCTGATCGTGCTGCGGTCGGCACGCGCGCTCGACGTCTACGGCACGCGCTTCACCTACGGCCATTACCTGCAATCGGGCAAGGTCTCGAAAGTCGTCAAGACCGTGGTCGGTGGTGGCGCCGTCTTCGCGCTCGCGCAGCTGCCGCCGACCCGCAAGATGCTGCTCTCGGTGAAAAAACCCGGCGCCGGCCCCGATGCCGAAACGCGCGCCAAGAGCCTGTTCACCCTCACCTTTGTCGCCACCCGTGGCGATCGAACCCTGGTCACCGAGGTCGCGGGTGGCGATCCGGGCTATGACGAAACGTCGAAGATGCTCGCCGAAACCGCCCTCTGCCTGGCGTTCGACGAGTTGCCCGACGCCGCGGGCGTGACCACGCCGGCCATCGCCATGGGCCACGCCCTCATCGAGCGGCTCCAGGCGGCCGGGATTCGCTTCGCGGTGGTGGAAGACTGAGCTCGATGAGCGGCACGCCGCTCGCACGCGGCTTTCGCCTGCTCCGTTTGATCGTCATCAAGACGCAAAACGACGGCATTCTGCTGTCGTCGGCGGCGCTCGCCTTTCTCACCATCATCGCGCTGGTGCCGGCTCTTTCGACTTTCTCGTACCTCTCGGCACGGATCTACACCGAACGTGGCCAAACCCAGATCGTGGTCGACTTTCTGGGCAAGATCCTCCCCTGGTCGGAAGCCGAGATCCTGTCGAAATTGCAGGAGTTTCTGACCCAGGCCGAGACCATCCACGGCGTCGGCTTTCTCTTCTTCTTGTTCACGATCCTGGTGGTCTTCGGGTCGATCGAGGGCACCATCAATCGCATCTGGCGGGTGTCCTCGGACCGGCCGCTCCGCAAGCGCCTGTTGTCCTTCACCCTGGTGTTCTTCTGGGGACCGCTGCTGATCGGCGCCGCCTACTCGCTCGCCTTCCTGATCCGTCGTCAGCCGATGTTCGAACGCCTCGACATCTCGCTGATCGTTCGGGGTCTGCCCTTCGTGGTCACCCTGATCGGCTTGACCATGCTCTATTGGCTGGTGCCCAACATCCACGTCCGCTTTCGCGCCGCGCTGGTCGGTGGGCTCACCGCCGCGCTGCTGCTCGAAACCGTACGTTGGGGCTACAGCCGCTATGTCGATCTCTACCAGCAGCATTCGATCTACGGCAGCTTCGGCCTGGTGCTGCTCTTCATGGTGTCGCTCAACGTCGCCTGGTCGATCGTGCTCTTCGGCAGTGAGGTCGCCTACGGCTGGCAACACGCCCGCATGCTGCTCACCACCCACCGCGACCCGATCCCGCTCGAAGGTAGCTGGCTCGGGCTCATGGCGACCCTCGCGCTCACCCACGCGTTTCGAGACGGGCGACCGATCCTCACCCACGACAGCTTGGCCACCACCCTCGAGCTCGATCCCGACGACGTCGCCCGCGTGCTGGCGCCCCTGGTCGCCGCCGACCTGGTCGGCGAAGCGTCGGACGACACGATCGACGGCTACCTGCTCACCTGTGACCCGTACCAAACCACCGCCGTCGACGTCATGACCTGCTACGACACCCTGCACGGTCAGCGACTCGGTGAGCTCCGTCAAAAACTCAACGATCTCCACACCAAGGTCTTCCGCAAGAAAACACTCGCCGCGCTCGCCAACGACGAAAAACTCGCGCTCGAAGCCCTACCCGCCACCACGGACTTCGATGCGCCCCGTGATGCCGACTCGCTCACGGATCGAGCCACGACCGAGCCGGCACGCTCCACCGCTTGATATGAAACCGACTCGACTTCTCGCTCTCGCCCTATTCGTCGCCGCCATCGCGATCGTGGTCGGCCTCTTCTCGCGTGATCGCACACATCAACGACCCGCGCCCGCTTCCGGGGCTCAAGCGATCGAGCGTGCCGAGCACTCGTTCTTGCTCGTCACCGTCGACACCACGCGTCCCGATCGCCTCGAGCCTTATGGCGCCGAAAACGTCGAAACCCCAACCTTCGCCGCCCTGGCGCGTCGTGGCATCACCTTCGAGCACGCCTACTCCACGGCGCCGATCACCCTGGTCGCCCACACCTCGATCCTCACCGGTTTGTATCCGCCCCAACACGGAGTGCGCAACAACGGCACGCACCACGTCAAACCCGAGCTCGAGACCTTGGCCGAGACCCTCGGCGAGCGCGGTTGGAAAACGGCCGCCTTCGTGTCCGCCGCGGTGCTCGACCACCGCTACGGTCTCGACCAGGGATTCGACGTCTACGACGACGATCTCTCGACCAGCCGCGAGCGTTTTCCACGCATGGTGCCCGACCGCCCCGCCGAAGCCACCATCGCCGCCGCGCGCGATTGGCTCGACACCCTCGGTACCGACGATAAGTTCTTTCTCTGGGTGCACCTCTACGATCCCCACGCCGCCTACTCGCCGCCACCGCCGTTTCGCGACACCTATCGCGACCGGCTCTACGACGGCGAAGTCGCCTACATGGACGCCCAGCTCGGCAAGCTGTTCGCCCATCCGCGGCTCGAGCTCGACGAGACCCTGACCATGGTGCTCGGCGATCACGGCGAGAGTCTCGGTGAGCACGGCGAGCAAACCCATGCCGTGCTCGCCTACGACAGCACCCTGCACGTCCCGTGGATCGTCAACATTCCCGGTGGACCAGCGGGCCTGCGTCTGCCCCACGTCGTCGACCAGATCGACCTGCTGCCCACCGTGCTCGATCTGCTCGACCAGCGCCCACCGCCCAGCGATCGTCCCGGGCGCAGCCTCGTGCCGCTTTTCGAAGGTCACACGCAGCTGCCGCAACGCGACCTCTACGCCGAAACCCACCTGCCGTACTTCACCTATGGCTGGGCCAAGCTCGAGGTGCTCAGACGGGGCATGTTCAAATACATCGACGCCCCCACCGAAGAGCTCTACAACCTGAGTCGCGACCCGCGCGAGCTCTCCAACGTCGCCGAGCGTCAGCCCGGTCTCACCCACGATCTCGGTCGTGATCTCGGCGAGATGCTCGAAGCTCTGGGTGAAGGCCAGAGCGACGAAGCCACCCTCGCTCTCGACCAAGAAGCCGTCGAGCAATTGCGCAGCCTCGGCTACCTCGCGGCCGGCAACGCCGCCGCCTCGCGCCCTGACAGCGACCGACCCGACCCCAAAGAGGTCGTCGGTCTGCACGTCGGTCTCGAACGTGCCCGTCATCTCATCCAGGATCGTCTCTACGAACCCGCCGAGCGTCAGCTCCGCGCCGTGCTCGATCGCGATCCACAAAACCTCGCCGCGCTCGTCGATCTCGGCCAGGCCCTCGCCGCTCAAGACCGGATCGACGACGCCATCACCGCCGTCGAGCGCGCCCTCGCCCTCGACCCCAGCTACGCGCGGCTCCACGTCATGATGGCCAGCCTCGAACGTCGGCGTGGCGAGCCCGAGCAGGCCCTCGCCCTGCTCGACACCGCTCTCGGTCTCGATCCCAACTTCTTCGAAGCCGCGCTACAAAAAGCCCAGATCCTCACCCAGCTCGACCGGCGGGACGACGTGTTCGCCCTGCTCGACGAGCTGCTCGCCAACCATCCAGACGAGCCCCGCATCCTCACCACCCACGCGCAGCTCATCGACCTTCCCAGCGGCGAGCTCGACCAGGCGCGCCAGCGTCTCGACCAGGCGCTCGAACGCGACCCCTTCCTGATCATGGGCTGGCGTCTGCTCGGCGACCTCGAAGAACGCTCCGGTAACCTCCAGCCCGCGCTCGACGCATGGAAAAACGGTCTCGATCGTCGTACCGACGACCCCGACCTCCACGCTCGGATCGGCACCCTGCTCGCCCGCCGTGGCGACCCCGCCGCCGAGCCTCACCTACGCGAAGCCATCCGTCTCGCCGACGACCGACGTCCCGAGCTCCACATCGCCCTCGGTGGCGTGCTCGCCGAACAGGGCCGTCTCAGCGAAGCCGAAGCCCAATACGCCGTCGTCCTCGACGACCAGCCCGACAACCCCGCCGCGCTCAACAACCGCGCCATCGCCTACTACCGCACCGGCCGCGTCGACCAGGCCCGCGCCGACCTCGAACGCCTCACCCGGCGCGTCCCCGACTACGCCGACGCCTGGAACAACCTCGCCGCCATCGCCGTCGAACAAAGCGACTGGCCCACCGCCGAGCGCGCCTCCCGTCGCGCCCTCGCCCTCATCGACGTCCTGCCCGAAGCCTGGAACAACCTCGCCCTCTCCCTCGCCCAACAAGGCGAACCCAAAGAAGCCGAAACCGCCTACCAGCGCGCCTTGGACCTCGAGCCCGACTACTGGCAAGCACGATTCAACCTCGGCATCCTCTTCGCCGACACCGACCGCCACCGCCAGGCCGCCGAAACCCTCCAGGCCGTCATCGGAATCGTGCCGAGATTCGCCGAAGCCCACCTCCGTCTCGGCAACCTCTACGCCGACCACCTCGACGAGGCTCACACCGCCCGCAACCACTACAACGCTTTCCTCCGGGCAGCACCCAGCGACCCACGAGGCGTGGCGGTAAAACAGAAATTGGCGGAGATGGCAACGGCGACCCCGTAAGCGAACATCGAGCCGCGAAAATCCCGGACCCGGTTCCTCCTCCAGACACTAAGAAGAGTCAGACCTACCAACGCAAGGGCGGTGGTTGTTCTGGCCTTCGTAGATCCAATCGGCCTGGAGGAGAAACCGTGAAATCACTCGATCTGTGTGAGCGTCTCGAGCGCCGCCCCTTGCTCGTCTTGGTCCTGCTCATGTTGCTCTCGGCTATGCATGCTCATGGGCAGGAAACCTACGCCGACTGGCTGACCGCGACAGGAACGTCGGCCACCTTCATGCTCGACACCACGAGTGGCACCGTCACAATCGCCAACCCGATGAATGGGGCCGGCAACTTGACCTCGATCGGGGCGCTCGATGGCACCACCAACTACCCGGATGTTTGGTTTTCTCCCGGTGCTCCCCCAGTCGGTACCGAGTGGGGCAATGGTGGTGTCGGCAATCTCGACGGCGCCAACCCGGGCGGCGCCGATTGGGTGATCACATTCTCCTCACCGATAACCGACCCCCGGTTTCACTTCGTCAACCTCGACGCCGCCACCGTCGACTTCGGGCCGACCCTGGACACGAGCAACAATCCCGTGGTGACGGTCAGGCTCTCGGGCAACCCTGAGTTCGAGGTCGTTGGCGACACCGCAAATGCCACGACGCAGACTCCACTCGCCTTCGGTTGCGAGGACGCCTTGGGTGGCAATCCCAACGGAGCATGCGGAACCGTACAGCTCACCGGCACCTATCAAACCGTAACGTTCACCTGCACCGACGAAGACGTCTCGCTTGCGAGCGGCGATGGCTTCGCATGGACCGTGTCAGCGGAGCTGCCGACCGAGGCCGACCTGTCGATCACCAAAACCGACGGTGTCACCACCGCGACACCGGGTGGCATGGTGACCTACGCCCTCGTCGCATCGAACGCCGGTCCGGCCGACGACCCCTCGGTAAGTGTCGCCGACAACTTCCCTGCGCCGCTCACCTGCACCTATACGAGCGTCGCGGCGGGTGGCGCCACCGGTAACACCGCGGCGGGAAGCGGCGACATCGCCGACACCCTCGACATGCCAGCCGGAAGCTCCGTCACCTACACCGCAACCTGCGACATCGATCCGGCGGCCACCGGAACCTTGTCCAACACGGCAACCATCACCGGCTCCGTGTCCGATCCCGATAGCGGCAACAACAGCGGCACCGACGACAACACCACCCTGGCTCCCGAAGCCGATCTGGCGATCATCAAGACCGACAGCGTGGACCCGGCGATGTACGGCAGCCTCCTCGCCTACACCATCGACGTCCTCAACGACGGTCCCTCCGACGCCACCAACGTCGCGGTGACTGACACCCTGCCTATCGGCGTCACCTTCCTCAGCGTCGCCGGCGACGGCTGGACCTGCGCCGAAATAAGCGACGTCGTCACCTGCACCCGTCCCACTCTGCCCCCGGGTCCCACGCCATCGATCCTCATCGAGGTCGAAACCCCTACCATCAACGTCGTCCTCGACAACACCGTCGACATCACCTCTGACATCTTCGATCCCGACACCAGCGACAACGTCGCCCAAGAAGACACCACCGTACTCGGCTCCCCGCTCGAGATTCCCACCCTCGGCGAAATGGGCCTCGCCCTCCTCGCCATCCTGCTCAGCATCGCGGCGATGCTGAGCATGCGTCGGAAGTGAGCTGGCAACTCACCACACTGAAAAAGGCCGTCCTTCCGGACGGCCTTTTTCTTTTCAGTGCGTTCGACCTTGAGCTCAATCGGCATTCCGCGCGCGGATCCGGATCGCGGTGTTGATCAAATTCTGCGCCGTGCGGAGCCGTTCGGTGGGGGGCATCGCGAGTCGCTCGCGGATTTGCATGATGTCGCTCTAGTCGAGCCCGTGCTCTGAGACTTCGAGCTGGTCGTAGTCGATCGGTTCAGCGATGAGCGATGGCTGGGGATCTCTGACTTCCACGGGTCTAGTGTATCGCTATCAAACGATGCAAGAAGGCCGCCCCGCTCGGGGCGGCCGGTTGACGGATCAGACCAAGACCGCTTCGGGCTCGACCGGGGTCTCGGGCGCCGCGCCGATGTCGACGGCCAGCTGGCCATCTCGGTAGTCAACGACGATGTCGGCACCGTCCGCGACGTCACCCGCGATCAGCGCGCGACCGATTTTGGTCTCGAGCTGATGCTGGAGGAAGCGCTTGAGCGGCCGTGCGCCGTAGACGGGGTCGTAACCTTCGCGGGCGATGTGACCACGCGCCGGCTCGGTGAGCCGGAGGCCGATGCGGCGATCGGCGAGTCGACGACGCAGGTCGTTCACGAGCAGGTCGACGATTTGCTCGATCTCGCTCAGGAGCAGCGGCGAGAAGAGCACGGTGTCGTCGACGCGGTTCAGGAACTCGGGTCGGAAGTGACCGCGGAGCTCGCGGAGCACGGCGTTGCGGGCCGATTCGGTGATGTCGCCACGATCGTCGACGCCTTCCAGCAAATGCGGCGAGCCGATGTTGGAGGTCATGATGACGACGGTGTTTTTGAAGTCCACCGTACGCCCCTGGCTGTCGGTGACCCGACCATCGTCGAGGATCTGCAGCAGGACGTTGAAGACGTCGTGATGCGCTTTTTCGATCTCGTCGAAGAGAATCACCGAGTAGGGCTTGCGCCGCACGGCTTCGGTGAGCTGACCGCCTTCTTCGTAGCCGACGTAGCCCGGAGGCGCTCCGATCAGCCTGGAGACGGCGTGACGCTCCATGTACTCGGACATGTCGATCCGCACCAGGTTGTCTTCGCTGTCGAAGAGCGCCTCGGCGAGGGTTTTGGCGAGCTCGGTTTTGCCGACGCCGGTGGGCCCGAGGAACAGGAACGACCCGAGCGGGCGGTTTTCGTCCTGCAGCCCAGCGCGCGCGCGCCGCACCGCGTTCGACACCGCCTTGACCGCGGCGTGCTGACCGATCACACGGCGACCGATCTCACCCTCCATCTGCAAGAGTTTCTCGCGTTCGCCTTCCAGCATTTTGGTCGTCGGGATGCCCG
>JBCDBH010000016.1:0-34521 GCA_039184055.1 Acidobacteriota bacterium | reverse complement strand
TCGTCGGGGAGGACGGCGAGGTCTTCGAGGGTGAGGTCGTAGTTGCGGTCGTCCCAGGGGCCGAGCTTGGTCAGATCGGCGTAGTCGACACGGATGTCGACACCACGGTTTTGCTTGATGTCCTGAGCGCCAGCGAGACCGGCGGTGAGCAGGACGAGGGCGAGAACGAAGGTGAAATGACGCATGGAGTCTCCGCTTGGGCTGGGTCAGCCAGAGAGTTCAGGTTGTTCGTTCGTCGGTACGTGAGAGTTCGCTCGTTGGATCACTGGACGGTGGACGACCACGCCGTGGTGTCCCCCGACTCGAAGCTGTCGGCGAAGATTTCCTCGAGACTGAGACCGGTGACACCGGCGGCGTAGATGTCGCGGCTTTGCGCCGAGCCACCGTTTTCGTCGCGGTTGTCGGTGAACACACCGATCAGGTTGCCATCGACGATGTGCAGACCGTTGTAGTCGCCGAATTCGAAGCTGCTGGTGGTGACCCGAGGCGAGGTCTGGGTGGTCATGCGCTCGGGGTCGGTCCAGGTGACGCCACCGTCGGTGGATTTGCTGTAGTAGAAGTCGACCGACTGCCGGGTGACGTCGTTGCGGGTGTCGTAGAACGCCACGTAGACGGTGCCGTTTTCGTCGACGGTGATCCACTGGTGCCAGCGATCGACGTTGTCGGTGTCGTCGGTCGCGTGCGGCGTGGTGACGGTCCAGGTGGCGCCGCCGTCACGCGAGTGGGCGACCCGGATCACGGCGTGGTTGTTGGCCGGTGTACCGGAGTCGGGGCCGGTGTTGTCGGTCCACGAAGCGTAGAGGCTGTTGGCGTAGGGACCGTCGGTCAGATCGACGTCGATGGCGCAGTAGATGAAGACGCGTCGGCTCGGGGTCGACGGGATGGGGAAATCGAAGATGCCCACCGTCGGTGAGACGGTCGAAGTGGTCGACCAGGTCGCGCCGCCGTTGGTCGAGGTCTGGAGCAGGATCGCGCCGGCCTGGGTCGAGGCGTAGCAGTGGTAGGCGTCGCCGTTCTTGTCGCTGGTGATGTCGGAGCCGATGCCCCGGGGCTCGGCCGGAAAGTTCTGCTCGGTCCAGGTGTCGCCCATGTCGGTCGAGCGCGCCAGATGCATGACGTTGCCTTCGTGCCACGTCATATAGATGTTGTCGAGATGCGGTGAGGTGGCGAAGCGATCGACGTGGATGAACTCCTTGTCGGTGCCGCTACCGATCTCACGACGCGGGTCGATACCGAGATCGTCCCAGGTCTGGCCGTTGTCGGCCGAGCGGTAGAAGTAGTTGCGACCGCCACCGAGAGCCGCCGCGTAGGCTTTGCTGCCGTCCGACGAGAAATCCATCGTCGGGTCGCAGCAGGTGCCACCGAGGGGGAGCGCGGCGGCGGCGTTCCAGGTTTCGCCACCGTCTTCGGAGTACCACATGCGCTGGCCGCCGCTCGGGCCGTTCGAGCCGACGATCACCTTGTCGGTATCGGTGTGGTTGATCACCACCGAGGATTCGGCGCCACCGTTCGGGGTGGTGACCCGGGCGTTGCCCTCGAGGGCTTCGAATTCGCGTTTGGCGGCGAAGTAGTCGCGCTGCTCGATCGCCAGGTCGAGATCGACCGCCCAGCGACCGCTGACGTGATCGTAGGAGGCGCGTTTGTGGAGCTTGCCGTCGATCAGATATCCACCGTAGGTCATCTTGAAATAGGGCAGAGCGCTACGTGGATATTGCGCTTCACCGGTGGTCATCAGGTCATAGGTGCGGCGAAGCTCGACACGGTAGAAGACGGGGACCGGGCTCGCCAGCTCGGCTTCGTTGTCGGCGAGCAGGGCGAGGTCATCGAAATTCAGGTCGTAATTGCGATCGTCCCAGGGGCCAAATTGGGTGAGCGACGCGTAATCGACACGACTGTCGACACCACGAGCCTGGACGATGGTTTGTGCCGTGGCGGTGGTTGCCACGAGGAGGGACAGCACCAGGAAGAGGAAAGAGAGACGCATGAAGGCTCCAGAATGAAGAAGGGCCGCCGTGTACCGGCGGCCCTTGTCGAGTTGGATCAGGGAACGGTGGAGGACCAGGCTGAGGTATCACCCGACTCGAAACTGTCGGAGAAGATCTCTTCGAGGGCGCCGAGCCCGCTGACGCCAGCGGCGTAGATGTCGACGCTGAAGGAGCTACCGCCAGCTTCGTCACGACTGTCGGTGAACACACTGATCAACTGGCCGTCGATGATGTGCATGCCGTTGTAGTCGCCGAATTCGAAGCCACCGTTCGACACGCGCGGTGAGCTCTCGCTCGTCATGCGAACCGGGTCCGACCAGGTCTGGGCGCCGTCGGTCGACACCGAATAGTAGAAGTCGACCGAGCTGCGGACACCGTCACGGGTGTCGTAGAAGCCGACATAGACGTCGCCGTTCTCGGCCACGGTGAGCCATTGGTGCCAGCGATCGACGCTGTCGACGTCGTCGATTTCATGCGGGGTGGTGGTGGTCCAGGTGGTGCCACCGTCACGCGAGTAGGCGACCCGGATCACGGCGTGGTTGTTGGCCGCCGTACCCGAGGTGGTCGCGTTGTCGTGATCGGTCCAGGCGGCGTAGATCGAGTTGGAGTACGGTCCGTCCGAGACGTCGGCGTCGATCGAGCAGTAGATGAACACCTGCCGGGTGAAGCTCGACGGCACCGGAAAAATGAACGAGCCGTTGGTGTCGTCGATCTTCGAGGTGGCCGACCAGGTCGAGCCGCCGTTGGTCGAAGTCTGGAGCAGGATGTCGCGCGGCGTGAAGGCCGGGTAGCAGTGGTAGAGGTTGCCGCTCCTATCGCTGGTGATGTCACCACCGATACCACGCGGCTCGGCCGGGAAGTTCACCTCGCTCCAGGTGTTGCCGAAGTCGTCCGAGGTCGCGATGTGCATGACGTTGCCTTCGTGCCACGTCATGTAGATGTTGTCGAGATGGGGCGAGGTGGCGAAACGGTCGACGTGGATGAACTCTTTGTCGGTGCCGCTGCCGATCTCGCGCCGCGGGTCGTTGCCCGGCTCGTTGGCGAGATCGTCCCAGGTCTGACCGTTGTCGGCGGAGCGGTAGAAATAGTTGCGACCGCCACCGAGCGCGGCGACGTAGGCGAGCGAGCCGTCGAACGAGAAGTCGATCGTCGGATCGCAGCAGGTGCCACCGAGGGGCAGCGCGGCGGCGGCGGTCCAGGAGGCACCACCGTCGTTCGAGTACCACATGCGCTGGCCACCGCTCGGGCCGTTCGAGCCGACGATCACCTGGTCCGAATCGGTGTGGTTGATGGTGATCGACGATTCGGCGCCACCCGCCGGCGTGGTCACGCGCACGTCACCGTCGAGCGACTCGTAGGCGCGCTTGGCGGCGAAGTAATCACTTTGCTCGACGACGTCGTCGAGATTGAGCGTCCACTGCTTGGTCTCGAGGTTGCGCTCGGCGCTTTGGTGGAGCTTGCCGTTCACCAGGTAGCCGCCGTATTCGAGCTTGAAGTAGGGCAGGGAGCTGCGCGGGTATTGCGCCGGCCCGGTGGTCATCAGCTCGTAGTTGCGCCGCATTTCGACGCGATAAAAAGCCGGCACCGCGAAGGCCAGGTCGGCTTCGTTGTCGGAGAGCAGCGCGAGGTCTTCTCGGGTCAGATCGTAATTGCGATCGTCCCACGGACCGAACTTGGTCAGCTCGGTGTAGTCGACTCGACTATCGACACCGGACGCCTGCACGATCGTGGGCTGTTGAGCGGAGGCGGCCATGACGGTGAGGGTCAGGCCTGCGAGCACGAGGAGGGCGATTCGTCGCATGGAGTCTCCTGAAGTCGGGTGCGCGGTGACGCGGCGGGAAGGGGCCGGCGGCGCAGCGAGCGGTAGAGAATTGGGGCGGCATCATAGCACCCAACTCCGGTACCGGGAATCCGTTTTCAGGAGAAATGAGCATAAGACGATAAGGCTGCGGAAAACCCGCACATGACAATCTGTTCAGCGTCGTCGTGAGGGGTAATACCCGGCAAGGGTCTTCACCGTCACCCCGGGGCGATCGACCTCGAGCACGACCCGGCGAAACGTCGTCAGATCCTCGGTGTTGCTCGATTGGTAGGCGATCAAATACTGCGACCGCAGCTCGCGTTGCACCGTGGCGTAGACCTCGTCGAGGTCGTCGGCGTCGTCGATGCTGAAGAAGCGTCCACCGGTCTCCTCGGCGAGGGTGCGGAGCGGGCCACGCGCGGCGTCACGACCGAGGGCAATCGTGTAGAGCGTCACGCCGGCGCGGCGGGCATAGTCGAGCGTGTCGTCGAAGCTGAAGGTGCTCGCCTCGTCGCGACCGTCGGAGAGGATCAGCAGGGCGCGCTGGCCACGTTCGCCGGCGAGGTAGTAGAGGCCGTACATGACGCTGTCCCAGAGGGCGGTTTCGCCTTCGGGCACCAGACCGGCGAGACCACTGCCCAGGCTGCGCACATTGCCGGTGAGCTCCACCGCCAGATTCGGAAAGCGATTGAAGGTGATCACCGCCGCGCGATCACCCGGACGGACGGCGTTCTGGAAGAAGCCGAGCGCGGCGCGGCGCACCGCGCCCAGGCTGCCACGCATCGACGCCGAGTTGTCGATCATCACCCCGACTTGAATCGGTGACTCTTCGACCCGTTCGAAACGTTTGATGTCTTGTTTGCGGCCGTCTTCCTCGACGGTGAAATCGCCGAGCGCGAGGTCTTGAACCGGGCGGCCGCTGGTGTCGAGCACCGTGGTGTAGAGCTCGACCAATTGCACGTCGACTTCGTCGATGTCGGGTGCGTTGATGAAGACCAGATCCTCGGCGCTCGTGCCGTCGGCGAGATGGGCCACCGCGCGGACGAATTCGAGCTCACCGCCACCGTCGAGCAGGATCGGGTGGACGTAGGGCTCCTGATAGAGCGTCGCCACCTTGCGTTGATCGACAAAGAGCTCGACGCGATCGAGCGTGCGTCCTTCGGGTACCGCGATCGCCACCTGGCCTGTACCGAGCGCTCGTAGCGTTGTCCTTTGCGTGGCTCGACCAGCTCGACCGCGAACCGCTGACCGCTATTGATCAACATCTCATCGACGGCGAGCTGGAGCCCCGTGGCGTCGAGTCCTTCGACGCGCAGGTTGCGCATCGCCGGCTGATCACCGAGATCGATTTCGATTTCCCACGGCGCGCGATTCTTGGTCGCCAGGGTCTGTTCGTCGAGCAGGAATCGCACCTTTTCGATGCCCTTGCCGAGCACCCGGGCGTCGAAACGCACCGGGCCGGTGAGCAGCCGCGCTGGCGGTTCGAGAATCTCGATCCGAGGCACGTCGTCGTTGAGCACCGCCGCGGCTTCGGCGAAGAGATCGGCGGCCAGGTCATTGCTGGCGATCTGCGTCTCGGTGCCACGGGTCGGCACGACGAGGTCTTGGTTGACGCGTAGCCCGCCGGTGCCGTTGAGGTCTTCCAAGCGCACCACGAGACGATAGTCACCCGGGCGTAGATAGCGCTGGAAGACGATCGGGATGGCGTCGTTGGTCAGCTCGGCGGGGACGCTGAAGGTATAGCGGAAATTCTCGAAGAATTGATCGCCCGGCCGGACCACCTCACCGACGACCAAGAAATCGTACGATCGATAACCCGCCAGATCCGAGACCACGGCATCGCTCGTCGGCACCGAAAACACGCCCTGAAGCACCGTGCGGTTTTGATAACGACCCGGATAATCGATCATCAGCTCGCTGGTGAGCGGTGTGGCGTCGGCGGGAAGCTGGGTCGACAGGGTGACAAAGGTATCCACCCACTCGGTCGATGACGGCTGAGGCTTCGCCATCACTGCCTGGAGCTGGAGGAGATAGTCGTCACCCTCGCGTCGCAACCCGTTCATGATCTGGTTGAGCTGGTTGCCGTTGACACAGCGTCGCACCCGGGCGGCGATTTGATCCGCGCTCGCCGCGCTCTTGCCGGGAATCCACAGACGGTGGACGTCCTGACTGGAGTACTGCAGGAAGACCAAGACAAAAGGAAAGTCCACCTGCTGACTGCCGTTGAAATACGCCCAGATTTCGGCCGGAACCTGCGTCGTCGTGCATTTCACCTGGAGCTCTCGGCTCGGTCGGTCGTGCACCAGGAGGGCACGTGAGCGATCGTCGTCGAGCCGTCGGTACTTCGCCCGCGCCTCCGCTACCCGAATCGGCCAGCGCTCCTTCAGCTCATTGCGCGTCGTACGCGGATACGGATCCCGCACCCGCCAGAACTTCTGCACGAAGGCGTCGCGCTGATAATCCTCTTCCAGACTGAGAAAAAGACTCTTCTCCGCGCCCGTGATCAGCGGCGTCACTTCTTCCAGCCAGTTCTCGTACCGGCTTTCCGGCTCGGCGGCGGGTTCGGTAGCGGGCTCGGTGGTAGCCGTTTCGGATGCGTGGGCGAGCGTCGCGCACAGGAGAGAAACAAAGAGGGGGACAAGCAGGCGTCGTGTCGTCATACCGAGGAGGTGCCCAGATCACGCGAGTCGTTGAATCGACCATCGCGTACCCTTGCGTTACGTCAGGGTAGCATGAACGGATTCAACGATTTGGAGGCGGTGGTACGAGCTGGAGGCGGGGTGACGTGGGTGGCCGTCCGGCCTTGGCGGGTTACGGCAAGACGACTTCTGAGGCTGTCATCGAGCGTCGCGCCCAGTGGCGGAAATGGAGCACGTGGATCGTTCGTCAAAAGGCGGGATCTGATGCTTTTGACGAATCATGTCGAACACTTCGGACGCGGGACGCCCTTCACCACGTTTCATCGATTCGAGACCTTGCTTGATGCCGATAATGGTCTCTGCATGAACCGTGGGCCGTTCGAGCGTCTGTACGACGACTGATTTCATGAAAACGAGGATATCTCTCAAGTTAATCAGCTCCGAGGATCCACCCTTCCTCACGCAAAATGAGCTCGACCTGGTCGTCTGTGAGATTCGTGGGGCGGCCGAAGACATCGTCGAGTCGACCGGCGCGATTCTCCTCGGAGGCCCAAAGACAGAGTTGCTCGACCTGGACACGGTCGCGAATCGTGCCCGTCTGATGCGCGCGCACGCGTTCTTCGACGATGCCTGGCCAGACCTCGGCATGCAGGATCAGCGGACGCCGATCAACGGGGATGGCGAAGCCGGTTTCGAAGGGCCAGACGAGACTGTGCGGGGTGAGCTCGGGGTGGAAGCGAAGGTGATGGACGCGTGGAATACCGAGCAGGGCCTGGCTGCCGACGCTGCCGGCACCGAGGAGCTTCCACGTTTCTTGGGTGCGAGGAAGACAAAGCTCAGTGAGACGCCGCTGCGCGAGCGCGCCGTTGTAGGGGAAGTCGACGATGCCCTTCTGCTTGCTGGTCAAGGTCGAGGCACGGCCGCTGGGTGGGCAGCCCCAGAACGGACCGGGCGTGTCGGGCTCGATGCGGTGGTTGAGCGCGGCGGCGACGGTCCAGCGGTTGTTTTCGTTCTTTGGGCCGTCGTCGATCGCGTCGGCCAGCTCGTTCCAGATGCCGCGCCAGCCGTCGCGGCCGAGCGCTTCGGCGGTACCCACCGGATAGCCGTACGGGAAGTCGAATCCGACCAGCACGCGCTGATCGGCGACGACCCAGCCGAGGAGTGTTTCCTCGAGGAAGTCGATGGCGTCGTGACGCGTACGAAAGTACGCCGACTCCGGCTCGGTTCGCTCGGGCCGCAGCCAACCGACCCAGATCGCGTCGGGTCGTGGCTCGGGCGAGGTCGGCAGGCTCGACGCGCTCCAATCGGCGAAGAGGTAGGCGTCGAAGTGGGGCACGCGTGAAAGCTCGCGGCCTCGCTACATCACCGTCTCGCGCACCACTTCTTCGATCGTCGTCAAACCGTCGCGGATTTTGATCAGGCCGCTACGACGCAGGGTGAGCATGCCATTTTCGATGGCTTGTTCGCGGATCTCGACGGAGGTGGCGCCGTTGAGGATGAGGTCACGGAGGTCGTCGTCGACACGCATGACTTCGAAGAGGCCGAGACGGCCTTTGTAGCCAGTGTCGCCGCATTTTTCGCAGCCACGACCTTTGAAGAGCTTGATGCCGCGGGCTTCGCGTTCGCTGAAGCCGACTTGGGTGAGGGCGGAGGTGGGGGCGTCGATCGGCTCTTTGCAGAATTTGCAGATACGACGGATGAGACGTTGGGCGACGACGACGTTGACCGAGGTGGCGACGAGGAAGGGCTCGATGCCCATGTTCATCAGACGGTTGATGGTCGAAGGCGCGTCGTTGGTGTGCAGGGTGGAGAGCACCATATGACCGGTGAGCGCGGCTTTGATCGACACCTCGGCGGTTTCGAAGTCGCGGATCTCACCGACGAGCACGATGTTCGGATCCTGACGTAGGAAGGAACGCAGCGCCGCCGCGAAGTTGAGACCGATCGATTCCTTCATCTGCACCTGGTTGATACCGGTGAGATTGAATTCGACCGGGTCTTCGGCGGTCATGATGTTGGTTTCGGTGGTGTTGAGACTGGAGAGCGCCGAGTAGAGGGTGTTGGTTTTGCCGGATCCGGTCGGACCGGTGACCAGACACATGCCGTAGGGCTGGGAGATGGCGGTGCTGAACCACTCGAGGCTCTCGGCTTCGAAACCGAGCTTGGTCATGTCGAGCATGAGCTTGTCTTTGTCGAGCAAGCGCATGACGATTTTCTCGCCGAAGATGCACGGCAAGATGGAGACGCGGAAGTCGAGCTCTTTGTTTTGGTCGCCGATCTTGGTTTTGATCTTGATGCGGCCGTCTTGAGGCAGACGTTTTTCGGCGATGTCGAGCTTCGACATGATCTTGATACGGCTGGTGATGGCCTCGCGCAGACGCAGCGGTGGGTTCATCACTTCGTAGAGAATGCCGTCCACCCGGTAACGACAGCGATAGCGCTTTTCGTAGGGCTCGATGTGGATGTCGGAGGCGCCGCGTTTGATGGCGTCGGTGAGGATGATGTTGACCAGACGGACGACGGGCGCCTCGTCGGATTCGTCCTCGAGCGCGTCGATGTCGAATTCTTCCGGCTCTTCGTCGAGGACCTCGAGATCGGCGCCACCGCCGAGATCTTCGTCGAGGTCTTCCATGACCTTCTTGAGCTCGAGGGCGTGGGTGGAGCCGTAATATTTGTCGATCGCCATGCGGATCGCCGACTCGGAGGCGACCACCGGCTCGACGTTGTAGCCGGTCATGAACTTGATGTCGTCCATGGCGAAGACGTTGGTCGGGTCGAGCATCGCGATGGTGACTTTGGCGCCCGACTTGGCGACCGGCATGATGGTGTATTTGCGCGCGATATCGGCCGGGATGATCTTGACCACCGCTTCGTCGACTTCGACCTTGGAGAGGTTGATCGCCGAGGCGCCGAAGTGTTTCGACAGGAATCCGACCAGCTCTTCTTCGCCGAGCGCGCCGATCTTGACCAGGTTGGAGCCCAGGCGACCGCCTTCTTCGGCCTGACGGCGCAGGGCTTCTTTGAGCTGGTCGGGGTTGATCTTGCCTGCTTTGACGAGCGCGTCGCCAAGTCGTTCGCTCATGCCGGATCCTCGTCGCGGGGTGGTTGGGGCGACATGGTCGTGTCGCCGTGCTGTCTCGTTACACCGTGTTGTCTAACTACGCCGTGCTGGTCGATCTCACCATCGATCCGAAGCAGCTCGCACGCCTTGCTGGCGACCGTGGCGGGGGCCAGGGCGAGGAGACACGCTTTGGCTTCCGAAAGACGTTTATAGCAGAAACTGCACGGTAGTCGATGGTGCAGCGAACGCTCCGGGGCGTGCCACGGACCGTTGCGCAACGGGTCGGTGGGGCCCATGACCATGAGGACGGGAGCGCCGAGCGCGTGCGCGAGATGGATGGGGCCGGTGTCGCCACCGAGGACGAGCGCGGCGCCTCGGAGCAGTCGCGCCAGCCGACGGAAGTCGTGCGCCTCGATGACCCGCGCGGTGCCCCGGCTGGCGGCGGCGATCCGCGCCGCGAGGGTTTCTTCACCGGGCGCGGTGGGGAGGTGGATGTCGATACCGGTACGACGGTGCAGGATCTCGGCGACGGTGCCCCACCACGCCATCGGGTATTGCTTGTTGCCCCAGCCGGCGCCGGCTTGGATGAGCAGGTAGGGCGGCTGCGGAAGATCGTCGTCGACACCGTCGAGCCGTGGTGGCAGGAGCGCATCGGCGGCGAAGTCGACCTCGGGCTGATCGATCCCGAGTGGACGCAGGACGTCGAGCGTGCGATCGACCGCGTGCAGCGCGTGGATCTCGGCGGGGTCGTTGATCCACATCGCGCTCGACGGTTCGCGACGCGCCGGCCGGGTGGCGCCGACGACCCGCGGCGCACCGCTCATCCGCGCCACGAAGCCGCTTTTGTGGTTGCCCATCAGGTCGATGGCGACGTCGGCGTCGAAGCTGTCGAGACGCTCGCGCGCCAGGGCGACCTCGTCGCGGATGGCGCGGTCGAGGGGCTTTTTGCGCCAGGCGCGCATGCGCACCGGGATGAGCTCGTCGATCGCGGGATGGTGACGCACGATCGGCGCGAACGGCGCTTCGACCACCCATCCCAGCCGCGCATCGGGAAAGTGGCGACGCAGCGCGCCGAGCACAGGCAGACCGTGCACGATGTCGCCGAGTGCGCTGGTGCGCACCACCAATAGGTTCATGCGGGCAGATTCTTGATGGTGGCGATCATGTCGCGGGTGGCGTGGTCTTTGGGATCCCCGACCAGAGCGGTGCGGCCACCGTAGGCCCGCACCGTGTCGTACTCGGGGACCTTTTCGGGGGTGCCGTAGTCGGTGCCTTTGCAGTGCACGTCGGGACGCAGCTGGGCGAGCAGCGGTGCCGGCGAGCTCCCGGAGAAGATGACGACGAAGTCGACCGGGTCGAGCGCGGCGAGCAGCTCGGCGCGCTCGGTGGCGGGCACGATCGGTCGTCCCTCGCCCTTGAGCAAGGCGACCGAGTCGTCGTCGTTGACCGCCACGATCAAGCGATCGGCCTCGGCGCGTGCCCCCTGGAGGTAACGCAGATGACCGACGTGGAGCAGGTCGAACTGGCCGTTGGCGAACGCCACGCGTTCACCGTTGGCGTGCAGCTCGGCGATGGCCGCTTCGAGCTCGGGAAGGGTGGTCACACGTCCCATGGCTGAGAGTCTCCAGAGGTCTCAGTGGATCAGTCGGCGAGAGCGTCGAGAGGGCGATCGTCGCGTCGCACGGCGCTGCGCAGCTCGTCGCGATCGAGGGTGGCGGTACCCATTTTCATCACCACCACGCCACCGGCGTAGTTGGCGAGACAGGCGGCTTCGAGCGGACTGCCCCCGGCGGCGAGGGCGAGCGCGAACGTGCCGATGACCGTATCACCGGCCCCGGTGACGTCGGCGACCTGATCGTTGCCGTGCACCGGGATGTGATGGGCACGACCGTCGGTCGAGATGAGCGACATGCCGGCGCTACCTCGGGTAATGAGCAAGAAACGCGCGTCGAGCCGTTCGCGGAGACGACGGCCACCGGCCTCGAGCCCGGTGCGATCGTCGTCGGCGAGCGGCAGGCCGAGCAGCGTTTCGGCCTCTTCGGCGTTGGGCGTGGCGCCGTCGAGGCCACGAAAATCGGCGAGCCGGTAGCGGCTGTCGCCGAGCACCGGCACGTCGGTGTCGAGACGCTGACGCAACGCGGGCACGAATGCCGGATCGACGGTGCCGTAGCCGTAGTCGCTGAGCACCGCCGCACGCGGCGTCGGCCAGGTGACGAGCGGGGCGAGCATGCGGTCGCGATCGGCGTCGTCGAGCTGGAGATGATCTTCGATGTCGTAGCGCACGATCTGCTGTTTGAGCGCGTGGCGGGCGCCGCCGAGGATGCGCGTCTTGGTGGGGGTGCGATAGTCGTCGCGGTCGAGAATGCCCCGGTCGTCGACCCCGAGCGTGGCGAAATGCTCACGGAGCGCGCGCCCGGCGTCGTCACGTCCGACGATCCCGAGTGGTAGCGGTCGGCCGCCCAAGGCCGCGACATTGGCCACCGCGTTGGCGCCGCCGCCCGGCGTCGTGGTGTCGCCCTCCCAGCGCAGGATGAGCACCGGCGCTTCGCGACTGATCCGCTTCGGCGTGCCGGTGATGAAGCGATCGATCACCAAATCGACCACCATGAGAACCGGCTGGTCCTCCATGGCATCGATCAAAGTCAGGAGACGGTCGCGGCTTGGGACCGGGTCGAATGGGCTCATCGGATGATCTCGAGTCTACTACGCCTAGAGCGTATGGGCTCGTGGAGCTGCACAGTTCTTTGTGCACAGGCTTGACGTTGGTATACAATTTTTCAACGGAACCCTTTGCCTCGCTGAGCGTTGAGGTTGTCGGACGACCAGAGGTCGATCGGAACTCTGTCCGCGAATTTCGAGTCTTTCGTAACGGCGACATCCTCTTTTCACCAAGCTCGAGGCAACGAGCTCAATGCCCGGAGATTCCATGCAACGAGGTGCTCTCATTCTTTTGGCGGCGGCCGCGATCGCGTTGTTCACGACGACCGTGGCGATGGCGCGTACACCGAGCCTGCGTCCATCGCGAACGGCGCTCGAACGTCAATATCGCGCCGCGAAAGAGCATCGGTTCTCGTTTCTCGCCACGGCCAGCGAGGTGGACGCGTTCGTACGTGGCGGCATGCTGGTCGAATTGCACGAGAGTCACGGCGTACGCTTGAAAGAAAACGTCGCGTTGCCGTACGCGCGACCCGAAATCGTCGACTATGTCGAACGCCTGGGCGCCTATGTTCGGGGCCAATGTGGCGAGCCGCTGGTGGTCACCTCGTTGGTGCGTCCGCTCGATCGTCAACCGTGGAACAGCTCTCATCTCTCGGTCCATCCGGCCGGTATGGCGATCGATCTGCGTATCCCCGCGGGGCATTGTCGACGCGTGCTCGAATCGAGCCTGCTCGCCGACGAAGAGGCCGGTTTTGTCGAAGCGGCGCGCGAACGGCATCCGCCGCACTATCATGTGGTGGTGTTTCCACGTGCTTACAATGCCCATTTGTTGCAGCTCGACACGGATGATTCGAGACGTGAGGTGCGGCACCGGGTGCGACGAGGAGAGTCTTTGTGGTCGATCGCCAAACGCTACGACACCACCGTCGGCAGCCTTCGCCGTTTGAATCAACTCCGTTCGACGACCATTCGTCCAGGACAGATACTGACCGTTCCACGTCGGCGCTAATCCGACGACGCCCATGGCTGTGCGGGCTGATCGTCTGTCTGTGGGCGGGGAGCCTGCTGGCCCAAGTCGGCGAGGCGCCGACCGGCGACTTCGGCGTCGAGCGCGTCGCCGAGGTCCCACGGGTCGATCCAGACCCCGGGTTCGAGGCTGGGCTACCCGCGCTGCGCGCCGAGTCGCCCCGCAACGCCAATTATCGGATCGATGCCACCTACGATCCGACCACCAAGGTCATCGACGGTTCCTTGGTGCTCACCTGGCGCAATATTCAATCGACTTCGACCGCCGAGCTTTCGTTTCATCTCTATTGGAACGCGTGGCGGAACGATCAAAGCACCTGGCTACGCGAGGATTGGATGCGTGGCCGGGGTCATTGGACCGGCAAAAAGGTGCCCGACGACG
This sequence comes from Acidobacteriota bacterium, assembly GCA_039184055.1. GTDB lineage: Bacteria > Acidobacteriota > Thermoanaerobaculia > Multivoradales > J023 > JBCDBH01. The sequence continues at coordinate 20,969 of JBCDBH010000016.1, read as the reverse complement.
CCTGGGCATGGCAGCAGGTCGATAGCTTTCGCGTCGGAGGCGACGAGCTCCCGTGGCGCTATATCGCTCCGGACGATGGCAATGAAGACGATCGCACCGTCTTTCACGTCGACCTACCGAGAGCCGTGTCACCGGGCGAGGAGATCGAGGTCGAGATCGACTTTCGCTCCAAGGTGCCACGCACGTTCGCGCGGGTCGGCTTTCGTGGCGATTATGTATTCGCTGCCCATTGGTTTCCCAAGCTCGGGGTGTTTACCGACGATGGCTGGGTGACGCCACAGTTTCATTCGGCGACCGAGTTCTTCAGCGACTACGGGCGCTACGACGTGGCGTTGACCGTGCCCGCCGGGTGGACGGTCGGTGCGACCGGGCGCCTGGTGGCGATCGAGGAGCAGGGCGAAACCGCGACCCATCGCTTCGAGCAGAACGACGTCCACGGCTTCGCGTGGACGGCGAGCCCCGATTTCATTTCCATCGAGCGACGTTTCGAGCGCCCCGGATTGCCCGAGGTCGATGTGCGTCTGCTGGTGCAACCGGATCATCTTGCGCAAGCCGACCGTCTTTTCGACGCCAGCTTCGCGGCGCTCGAGTCGTATGGCACCTGGTATGGGCCGTACCCCTATGACTACATGACCGTGGTCGATCCGGCGTATGGCAGTCGCACCGGTGGCATGGAGTACCCGACCTTCTACACCTGCGGCACGCGTCTATCGAATCCGCTCGGTTCGGGGAGTCCCGAAGGGGTGACGATCCACGAGGCGGGGCATCAGTTTTGGTACGGCGTCGTGGGGAGCAACGAATTCGATCACGCGTGGATCGACGAGGGCTTCAACACCTTCTCGACGTCGCGTACCGAATGGGTGCACTACGGACCGGTGTATTACAGCAAGCGCTATTTCGATCCTCCCGGAAAGAGCTTCGGCGGTTTTTGGCGTCGTTTGTTCCCGGGTCTGGAATGGCATGCGCCGACGGCGTTGCGTCGTCGAGGACGGCTGAGTCGTTCGGACTCGCTGACCTCCGACGCGCTCGCGGTGCCGACGTGGAAGCATCTGCCGCACGAAGTCGGCAATCTGAGCTACTCGAAGACGGCGCTGTGGTTGACCACCCTCGAACGGTGGTTGGGTTGGGAGAAGCTCCAGCGCGGCATGTCGATCGCCTATCGTCGTGGCGCCTATCGCGCGCCCACGCCGGAGGAGCTCTTCGCCGCGCTGGAAGAAGGCGCGGAGCGCGATCTCGATGCCTTCTTCGACCATGTGTACTACCGCTCGGCGCTCTTCGATTACGCGGTCGAAAAGGCCGGGAGCCGGTCGGTGGTGCCGAAGGGTTTCATCGAGCAGGATGACGGCGAGCTCGGGCTGAGCAAGCCCGACGATGATGCCGAGCCGATGTATCGCACCGATGTCGTCGTGCGACGTCACGGTGACGGCGTCTTTCCGGTCGATATATTGCTCGTCTACACCGATGGCAATGAGGAGCGGGTCGCCTGGGATGGCGAGGATCGCTGGCATTGGATCGTGCGCGAAGGACCGGCGAAGCTCGAACGGGTGGTGATCGATCCGGATCGTGTGTTGTTGCTCGATCTCGATTGGCGGAACAACAGTCGGTTGATGAAGGGTGACCGGTTCGCGGCACGCGCCTGGGCGGCGCGCTGGGCGGGTTGGGTGCAGGATCTCTTCCTCACCGTCGGGGGATTTTTGTGATGCTCGGGGTGTTGCGCGCCGCCTTCGGTCAGGTCATCGCGCGACCACGGCTCGTGGTCGCGGTCTATGTGGTCAACGTTCTGCTCGCGATCCCGCTGGTGGTCGCCATGGAAAGCGTGCTCGCCGACTCGATCGGTGATGGCATCTACCAGGAATCGGTGCGCGCCACCTTGGACGGGGCGTGGTATAGCGAGCACACCGGTCGTTACGACACGGGGCTCGGGTCGACGTTCACGCCGTCGTCGGTGCTCGGGCCGGGTGCGATGCTCGACAACCTCGACGCCTGGCTCGAGGGCAAGCTTGTCGCCGTCGATCCGTCGGTATTCGGCATGGTGCTTTTGTGGGCCTTCGCGTGGTTGGGACTGCAGGGGGCGGTGCTCGAGCGCTTCGTGCACGGTGGCGCGGCCGGACCGTCGTCGTTCGCCGCCGCCGCGCTCCGTCATCTTGGACGGATGCTGCAGGCCGCCGCGATCGGCCTGCTGGCCTACGGCATGCTGTGGTCGCTGGTCGGTGATTGGGTGAAAGGCATCGACAACGCATCGATCGACGTCACCAGCGAAGTGACGATGCTGTGGCGGTTGGCGCCGGCGTTCGTGCTCTTGGTGCTCGGCTTTCACCTTGTACGCTTGGTGATCGACTACACCAAAGTCGCGGCGGTGCGGGAGCGGAGTGGCTTCGTTTTGCCGGCTTTGGTCCGGGCCTTGAGCATGATCGCGCGGCGTCCGTTGCTGGCGGTGCTCGGCTATCTCGTGCCGGGTCTGCTCATCGCCGCTTGGATGGGCGTATGGCTGCTCGTCGCGCCGGGTGGGGCGTCGTCGAGCTGGGTGAGCTTGATCCTCACCGTCGCGCTCACGCAGCTGTTCATCATCGGTCGTCTGGTCTTGCGGCTCTTTCAGCTCGCCACCGCGGTGCAGGTCTACGGGGTGGCGGCCGACGGTTGATCGGTAACGGCTGGCGCAGCGTCGGCTTCCGAAAAGTCCACGCGCTCGAAGAGCACGGCGATGAATTCCTCGCGACGGATGGCGTAGCGCCGGATCAGCCGTGGGTCTTTTTTGACCTCTTGCGCCATCTGGCCTCGAACCAGCAGCCAGCGAAAGCCCGCCTTCTTCCAGGGAAAGTCTCGGTCCGCGCTGACCAGACCGATCATGTCGTGGATCGGCAAACCGCTCCAAAAGCCGAGCGCGCCGATCTCGCGGGCCGCCAGGATGTCGTCGGGCTCGGCGTGGGCGTCGAGAAAGCGCACGACGTCGCGATACGCCTGGTCACGGGCGCCGACAAAGGTCTGGCGCGGGTAGTGGGTGGCATTGTCGAGCGTCTGGCGCCACCAGCCGTGGGCGAGCAACGCGAAAACCACGATCGCGACGACCCGCCGCCATCGTGGGCCGATGGTGAGAAACGCCGCGACCGCCGCGGTGAGCAAGATGCCGACACCGGCGATCCATGGATACAGATGCCAGGTGTGACGGAGCGGCGGGCGCAGGATCGCGTAGGCGGTGGCGTGGAGAAGGATCCACGCCGGGAGCGGCCAGAGACGACGGTCGCGGTGTACCAACACCGCCGTGCCGACGAGGGCGAGCAGGTAGGTGGCGGGGAGCGCCCAGGCATCGAAGAGCGGCAGCAGGCGATCGCTCGGCAGACGGGCCAGCACGCCGAGATAGCTCGCCAAGTCGGTATCGGCGAGCTTGGCGGTCGCCGTATTGGGAAGGGGCGAGCCGTAGTAGAGCGTTGCGAAGATCGGCCACGGTAGCGCGATGATCGACCATGCCAGGCCCGGTTTCCACACCTCGCGTCGGGTCGCGAGAAGACAGGGAATGGCCAGCAAGATGGTGAGCAGAAAGGCGTCCGGGCGGGCGGTACCGGCGGCCGCCGCGCAGGCCGCCGCCAGGGTCCAGCGGCCTCGATGCGCCGCGAGCAGGGTGGCGAGCGCCAGGGCGGTAACCAGATTGGTCTCGAGCGACAGCCAAAAATACGATTGCGCCGCGCCGATCGCCAGCATCGCCGCGACCGCCAGCGCTCCCCATCGGCCGAGCGCGGGATGGAGGAGGAAGTAGACGAGGATCGATTGCGCGAGCCAGGCGAGACAGCCGATCACCGCCATCGCGTGGGGCAAGGAGTCGTGACCGACCAGAGCCGAGACCCCCATCGACAGGACGAGATGCGCCGGCGCCGTCGAGCCTTGAATCCGCTCGCCGGGATTGAACACCGGGCCGTGTCCGGCGAGCCAATTCTCGGCGATGCGATAGGTGATGTAGCCGTCGTCGATACGCAGATCGGCGAAGGTGGCGATCTGCAACACGCCGACGATCAGGATCAGGCCGAGACCGATCCACGGGGCGAGATGACTAGAGTGGCTTTGCGAAGTCGAAAGGCGGCTCATCACCGGTACGCGGACTCGAAGGACGCGATGGGACGGTCTCGAAAGGGTCGCGGCTGAAACGGGCGATGAGAGAAGGAGAGGAAGATGGTTGCGGGGGCAGGATTTGAACCTGCGACCTTTGGGTTATGAGCCCAACGAGCTACCGGACTGCTCCACCCCGCGCCAAGTTTTTTTGCCGTGACGACCCTTCCGGTCAGGGCCGCTTTTCGCGGCGAGGAGGAAAGATCTCACGGGATTAGACGGGTGTCAAGCCCCGTCGTGGACCGGTTGGGATTGTTCTCCGTCGATCCTTGCCATAGTCTTACCACCGCAAGTCCCAGGCGATTCGTGGCTTGCGGATAGGATGCCGAGCACACCATGAGCGATCCACACCAGACTCTGAACGATCACGACGAGCACACGGATACGAGTGCTGTGGAGACGGGCGCCGTGCGGACTGGCGCCGTGCACACGGGCGCCGTGCACGCGGGCGCCGTGCAAACGGAGCCACCACAGCGCTCGTCCCGGCGGTTCTTGCTGACCGTGTCGTCGATCGTCCTGGTGTTGATTTTCGCGCTCACCGGCATCAAGAGCTGGCGCGATCTACACGAGAGAGATCTCGAAGCGCGCCGCCTGGTGGCCGAAATCAGCGCCGCCGAAGAGCGGGTCGCCGTGCTCGAGGCCGAAATCGATCGGCTCGAGAACGATCCGCTGACCCTCGAACGATTGGCCCGTGAGGAGCTGGGTATGGTGCGGGCCGACGAAGTGGTGATCATCTTGCCGCCATCGGGGCCCGACGAACACACCCGACCGTGAGTACCCCTTCCGAGCTCTTTGTCGACGCCGCCGACCGGCTTCGGCGAAGCGACGCTTACGCCTCGCTCGTCGATCGACCGGCGCCGGTGACCCGTCTGCCCACCGGTGCCGCCGCGTGGGTGCTCGGTCTGTTGGCGCGTGATCTCGATCGGCCTCTGGTGGTGGTGGTGCCTCACGAAAGCGACGCGATCGCCTGGCTCGAAGCGGCGACCTTGTTGCTCGGTGACGAGCCGCTCTACCTTCCCGCGCCATCGCTGTCGCCTTATCAAGACGCTGAGACGTCGCTTCTGGTCCGCGCCGAGGAGGCGGTGGCGCTCGACCGGCTGCGTCGCGCCACCACCCGCACGGTAGTCACGACGCCACGCGGTCTGTTCCGCCGTTTGCCACCACCGCCAGTGCTGAATCGTCTGCGGATCACGGTGAGCGTCGGCGACGAGCGTCCGCTCGACGGCCTGGTGGCCGATTTGCTGCGCTCGGGTTACCACCGTAGCGATTTGGTGGTCGAGGTCGGGCAGATGGCGGTGCGTGGTGGTGTTTTCGATGTCTTTCCACCCGGTCGACCGCTGCCGGTGCGACTCGATCTCTTTGGCGACACGGTCGAGTCGATCCGTGAGTTCGATCCCGAGTCGCAACGCTCGGCCGATTCGCTCGACAGCGTCGCTCTTCGACCCCTTGTGCTTTTCCCAGCCGGTGGCGAAGACGCCGAGCTGCTCGCCATGCTGCTCGCCGAGATGGCCGGCGAAGACGCCGCCGAGGAAACCACGCGACGGATCGCCGCCCTGCGGACTGGCGAGGGCTTCGACGGCTGGCACAACCTCCTGCCTCTTTTGGCGAGCGAGACGGTCGATCTGGTCGACTTCACCCAGCGCGCGCTCGGTGGCGTGCCGCTGGTGGCGGCGCTCGACCCTGAAACCCTGAGCCGTGAGGTCGAGCATCATCGCGACAGTCTCGAGCGCGATTGCGCGGCGCGCGCCGCCCAGGGTCGCCCGGCGCCCCCTCCCGAAGCGCTCGAACAGCCGGCCACCGACGTGTTGGACCGGATCGAGAGCGCGGCGGTGCCGATCGGTGCCCTGATCGAGGATCCTCGCCATCGTCGCGCTGGCGCGCTCGACTTCGGCGCCTCGTTGACCGACCTGCTCCACGATCAGCTGCCGCGCTTTCCGCGCGAAGTGGCGTTGGCCCGGAGCCGTGACGAGCAACCGGTTCTGGTGGTGCCCGAAGGCCATGCCGGCAAGATCCGCGAGATGCTCGGTGATCTCGAGATCGCGGTGGGAGGCAGTGGCGTCGAGCTGATCGAGGGTGAGCTCACCCGTGGCTTTCGCGTGCCGGGCGCGGCGATCACCTTCTTTGGTGAGCGCCAGCTTCTGCGTCGTAGCCCGATCGTGCGACGCAAGACACAGCGGCCCCGTTACGGGCCTTTCTTGTCGTCGATGCGTGATCTCAAGGTCGGCGATTACGTCGTCCACGTCGATCACGGCATCGGTCAATTCGTCGGTCTGCGCACGCTGGGTGCCGAGGGGCCGAGTCAGGATCTGCCGTCCGAGCTCGCCGCCGCCGCGCCCCGGGCCGCCGACGCCGCCGAGATCATGGAGCTGGTCTACGCTGGCGGCAAACGCCTCCTGCTGCCCTTGGCGCGGATCGATCAGGTACAGAAATACAGCGGTATCGAAGGCGTCGCGCCACGTCTCGACAAGCTCGGTGGCACGTCGTGGAATCGCACCAAGTCGCGGATCAAGAAGGGCATGCGCGACATGGCGGCGGAGCTGCTCAAGCTCTACGCCGAACGACAGTTGGCCACCGCGCCGGCGATGTCCGCCGACAGCGATCAGGTGCGGGCCTTCGAAGCGGCGTTCGAGCACGAAGAGACGCCCGATCAGCTCACCGCGATCGAAGACATCAAAAAGGACCTCGAAGATCAACGGCCGATGGATCGCCTGCTGTGTGGCGACGTCGGCTTCGGCAAGACCGAGGTGGCGATGCGCGCCGCGATGAAAGCGGTCGACAGCGGGTTTCAAGTCGCCGTCTTGGCGCCGACCACCATCCTCGCCGATCAGCATCTCGAGACCTTTCAGCGTCGCTTCGACGGCTTTCCGATCAATATCGACATGGTGTCGCGATTCCGCAGCCCGGCCGAGGTGCGCGAGATCCAGAAGAAGACCGCCGCCGGGGGGCTCGACATCCTGATCGGGACGCACCGGCTGCTGAGTCGCAACATTCAATTCAAAAAGCTCGGTCTGCTGATCGTCGACGAAGAGCAGCGTTTTGGGGTCGCTCAAAAGGAAAAGCTCAAGACGCTCAAGAAAGACGTTCACGTGCTCGCCATGTCGGCGACCCCGGTGCCCCGGACGCTCCAGCTATCCCTCGCTGGCGTGCGCGACCTGGCGCTGATCGAAACACCGCCCCGTGACCGGATGGCGGTGGAAACCGCGATCGTGCCGTACGACAGCCAGCTGATCCGCGAAGCGGTGGAATTCGAGCTCGAGCGTGGTGGGCAGGTCTATTACGTCTACAACCGCGTCGAAACGATCGAGCAGATGGCGCAGGCGCTCAAGGAGATCGTGCCGGGGCTGCGGCTCACCATCGGTCACGGTCAGCTCGAAGAGGGTGAGCTGGCCAAGCGCATGCACGCCTTTACCGACCGGAAATACGATCTGCTCTTGGCGACGACGATCATCGAAAACGGCATCGATATTCCCAACGTCAATACGATGATCGTGCATCGCGCCGATCGCTTCGGTCTGGCGCAGCTTTACCAGCTCCGAGGTCGCGTCGGCCGCAGCGATCAGCTCGCCTATTGCTACCTGCTCGTGCCGTCGGATCGGATCCTGACGCAACAGGCGCACAAACGGCTCGAGGCGATTCGTGAGTTCACCGAGCTCGGCGCCGGTTTCCGAGTCGCCGGTCGTGATCTGGAGATCCGTGGCGCGGGCAATCTGCTCGGCGCCGAGCAGAGTGGTCATATCGCCGCCTTGGGCATCGAGACGTACCTCAAGATGCTCGAGGAGACGGTGGCCGAGCTTCGTGGCGAGGCGCCCGAGGAGGCCCCGTCGGTGACCCTCGATCTGCCGGTTCCGATGTCGATACCCGAAGAGTACGTCGGCGACGCCAATCTGCGGCTCGAGCTCTACCGTAGGATCGCGGTGGCTGAAGAAGAAGAAGCCAAGGTGCTCGACGAGCTGCGTGATCGCTTTGGCGAGCCGCCGCCGCAGGTCCGCACCTTCTTGCGTGCCGCCGGTCTCAAGCGACGGGCCGAAGAGCTGCGTTTGCAGTCGATCGTGTCGCGCGGTGGTCGTTTGGTGATGCATTTGCGTCAGGACGCGCGGATCGATCCGGAGCGTCTGATCGGTCTCGTATCGGAACGCGCCGGAACCCGTTTCTCACCCTCCGGAGCGCTCACCCTCGAAGGGGTCGGCGCCGAGCAAGTTTTGGACACCGCCATCGCTACCTTGGAGCATCTCGCGTCGTGAAGAGGATCGGTTGGCTCGTTCTCACCGCCCTGGTCGCGTGCTCGCCGAGCACCGAGATTTCCGAAGACACCCTGGCGACGGTGGCCGGCGAGACGATCTCGCGCGCCGAGTTCGACGCCTATTTGACCCGCAACACCGGCGGCTCCCAGAACCTCGAAGATGTCGTGTTCGCCGAGCTCTTCCAGCAGTTTCTCGACGATCGACTGCTCGGTCACCTGGCGGTCGAACGCGGCATGGTGGAGGAAGCTGCCGGGCACACCGAAGCGCTGGCCTTCCTGCTCCAGGGCATCGAGCAAACCGTGGACGCCGCCGCCGTGGCGGCGTACTATCAAGCGAACCAGGAGGCGTTCGCGCGCCGTGAGCAGGTGCAGCTGCGTCAACTTCTGGTGCACACCAACGCCGTGGCGCGTGAAGCCGCCGACGCGTTGGCGGGCGGCGAGGAATTTCTCGCCGTCGCCACCCGGTTGTCGGAAGCGCCGATCGATCCGGTGGGTGGCGATCAGGGCTTCATCGACGTCGCGTCCCTGCCCACCACCTTCGCCTCGGTGGTGAGCGCGCTCGAACCGGGTGAATACAGCCGGATCGTCGAGGCCGAATACGGGTACCACATCTTCCATGTGGTCGATCGCCGGCCGGCCGCCACACCGCCTCTCGATGTCGTCGAAGCTCAGATCCGCGACGTGCTGGTGCGCGAGGCGATCGACGACAAGGTTCTCGACCTACTCGCCGAAGCGCGTCAGCGCTATCGTGTCGAGGTTTATCCCAATCACCTTCCTTTCGCGTATCGGGGGTCCTATGCCGACACCGACTAATCACCGCCTCTCGATCCTCATCGCTCTCGTCGTGTCGTTGTTCTTCACGGCGGGTGCCGCGCTGGCGCAGCCCGCGGCCACCGGTGAGCCCATCGAGGTCGATCGCATCGTGTTGCGGATCAACGATCAGATCTTGACCCTGCACGAATACGAGAGCCGCAAGTCGCTCCAGATCGCCCGGTTGCTTTCCAATCAGCAGCTCGATCCGAATCGGCGCGAGGAGCTGCTGACGATGTTGCCGCAGCAGATCGTCAAGAGCGCGTTCGAGGAGATGTTGCTGACCTCACGCGCCAAGCAGACGGGTGTGTTCGTCGACGATCAAAAAGTCGAGGAAGCGATTCTCGAGGTTCAGGCGAATCAGGGCATCAGTAGCCGTCAGGAGTTGCTCCGCGCGCTCGCCGACGCCGGTCTGAGCATCGAAGAGCTGCGTGAGAATCTACGTCGTGAGCTGATGCTACAGGCGGTGATGGGTCGCGAGGTCCACAGCCAGATCGTCGTCGGGGAGGAAGAGCTGCGGGGCTACTACCGCAACAATCCCGACGAGTTCCGAGTCGCCGAGGAGCGTCAGCTCCGCGAGGTGATCGTGCTCGACAGCGCCGGGGTCGACGAGGAGCGGCGACAGGAGATCGCCCAGAGTTTGAAAGCCGCCATGCTCGGTGGCGCCGATGCGTCGGTGGTGGTCAACGATTTTGGCGATCAGGGTCTGACGACACGGATGATCGACCTCGGTTGGTTGGAGGCCGGTGATATCGACCAGACGCTCGCCGAGACCGCTTTTGGGCTCGAGAACATCAACGACATCGGCATCGTCGAGGCCCGTGGTGGGCTTCACGTCATCCAGGTTCTGGACGTCAAGGCAAGCGGTCTGCGGCCGTTCAGCGAAGTCCAGGACGAGATCATGGCGCGCGAGCGTGGCAAGCGCTTCCGTCAGGAGATGCGGCGCTATATGGGTGAGCTGGTCGATCGAGCGTACATCGTCGAGAATCTGCCCTCCGAGGCGGTGGGTTATCGCGCGCTGGTCGACTTCGGTTCCGATGACGAGCTCGAGGTTTTCCAGCGGCCGCTCGAGGAGACCGATCCGGCGACCGAGCTCGAAGAACAGTTGACGGACAGTTGACGACCGTACGCGGCTCGCTCGCGCTGCTCGCGCTGCTCGGCTGGCTGGTCGGCGCGCCGCTCGCGGCCGCGCCCGGCGGCCTGCTGCTCACCGAGATCGACACCATCGTCACCGAGCACGTCTATGATCCGGCGCTCGCCGGCGCCGAGTGGAGCGCGGCGGTGGCGGCGGCGCGCGCGACGCTCGAAGACGAGGCGCTGCCGGGTCAGGGTGTCGATCGGGCCGTCGCCGAGCTTCTGGCTTCGCTCGAGGTGTCCCACACCCGTCGCTTCCATCCCAACGAGGCGGCGTATTACCAGCTTCTCGGCATCTTTCGGCCGAGCCTGGTCGAGAGGCATCCCGAGCTCTTTCCCGACGGTGTGACGCCTCTTTATCCCGGAATCGGCATCGCCACCGAGTCGATCGAAGGTCGGCTCTTCGTCAGCGCCGTCTACGACGGTCAGCCCGGTGCCGAAGCCGGCGTGCAGCTCGGTGACGAAATCCTCGCCGTCGCCGGGGAACCGTACGACGGCGTGGCGTCGTTTCGACCCTGGGTCGACCGTGAAACCGTGCTGACCGTGCGTCGACAGGCCGACCAGGCGCCGATCGACCTCGCCATCACCCCCCAGCTGCTCGACGCCGAGACGCTTTTTCTCGATGCCATGCGCGCCAGCATGCGGATCGAGTCGCGTCCCGGAGCACGGGGGCCGGTCCAGGTCGGCTACGTGCATATTTGGTCGTATGCCGGGCGGCAGTACCACGACCTTCTCGAAGCAGCGGTGGCGCCAGGCGGCAAGCTCGCCAGCGCGGACGTGCTGGTGGTCGATCTGCGTGGCGGCTGGGGCGGCGCCGATCCCGACTATTTGGGGCTCTTCGACCCGGACGTTCCGGTGCTCACCATGATTCCGCGCGAAGGTGAGCCGAGCGAATGGTCGCCACGTTGGCGCAAGCCCGTGGTGGTCGTGATCGACGACACGAGCCGAAGCGGCAAAGAAATCCTCGCTTGGGGCTTCGAGCGCTTTGGCTTGGGTACCCTGGTGGGTGGACGCACCGCGGGCGCGGTGGTCGCCGGTCGGCCATTCGTGCTGAGCGACGGCAGCGTGCTCTATCTCGCCGTCGCCGATGTGCGGGTCGACGGGGTGCGACTCGAGGGCGTGGGCGTGCCGCCCGAGCACGAGGTGCCGTTCGAGCTTCCTCATGCCGCCGGCTACGATCCCCGCCTCGAACGCGCCTTCGCCGTCGCGGTCGAGCGAGCCGAAGCCAAAACCGACTCGTCGACGAAGGATTGACATGAAAGGTCTCAAGGGCGCGTCCGCGTACGGACAATCTAGGGTGGCGAACAGTCGACCTAGGTTGGTGCACAATCAACTTGGGTCGCGCGTAAACCAATCCAGAAAATGGGCCGAGAGGCCCGCTGACCGACTGGGCCGATGGGCCCGCTGACCACGGAGACGATCAGATGCCATCGACCACGGACCAGGCCATCTTGGGCGGCGTCGCGCTGCCGATCGACACTGGACTCTCGCCCGAGAGCCGCGAAAAGATTTCTCGCGGGCTGTCGCGTCTTCTCGCTGACTCCTACGTTCTCTACTTGAAGACCCACAACTTCCATTGGAACGTTACCGGGCCGCTCTTCCAATCGCTCCACGAGCTCTTCGAGGTGCAATACACCGAGCTCGCGACGGCGATCGATGAGATCGCCGAGCGGATCCGCGCGCTCGGTGTCGCCGCGCCGGGTTCGTGGAAGCAATTCCAAGAGCTGACCAGTATCGAAGAAGAAACCGGTGTACCCACCGCCGAGGAGATGATCCGGCAATTGGTGGTCGGTCAGGAGACCGTCGCACGCACGGCGCGCGAAACGCTGCCGTCGGCCACCGACGTCAACGACGAAGCGTCGGTCGATCTGCTCACCCAGCGGCTGCATCGTCACGAGAAGAACGCCTGGATGCTGCGCAGCATGGTGGGCTGAGCCCACATCGCATCGCTGTGGAGCGGCCGTTGGCGTCATCGCCAACGGCCGTTTTTCTTTTGGTCCACTTTATTCCACAGAGCGACAGCGTCGAGTCGTGAGAGAGCTCGAACCACTACATATAGTGCCTTGAAGAAAAACAGCAACAAAATGTTGATCTTCGATCGATTCTGATCCGAATTCACCCACTCGTTGCGGCTGGTGAGCGAGATCTAGCTGCACTGGTTCCGTGGCAAAAAGCCCTTTGTTTTCGCTGAGATCAGGCCGTTGGTGGACCGAAGAGTCGCGTTTGGGACGGTATGTGGAAAGAAGTGGACAGAAGTGGATAAATGCGGTACCGTCGATGCGAATTTTCCCCGAAAGGGTGGACGGGGTCATGTTTCGCGGAAGCGCTACGGCAAAAATCGACGACAAAGGGCGGCTCAAGCTGCCGAGTCAGTTCTTGAGCAAGCTGCAAGAGCTTCACGGGGATGGTGCGACTGCCGTCTTCGTGACGTCGACCAATGGCAAATCCGCGCGCATTTATCCGATGCCCGAGTGGGAGAAGGTCGAAGAGAGACTCGCCCAGGCTCCGAGCTCGGATCGCGCGGTGCAGAGTTTTCTCAATTGGGTCAGCTATTACGGGCAAGAGCTCAGCCTCGGCGGTCAAGGTCGGCTGCTGATGCCTCAGCTTTTGCGCGAGAAAGCGCAGATCACCGGTGAGGTGATGGTGTTTGGCCGTTTGCGCTATCTCGAGGTGTGGAATCGCGAACACTTCGAGGCGCAGCTCGAGGAGCAGCCGCTCAGCGAGGCGGACCAAGATCATCTCGCCGAGCTCGGCATTTAGCCGGCGTCGACGATGGCGGGACCGACGCATGTCCCAGTCCTGCTGGAAGCGACGCTCGATCTGCTCGAGCCGGAACGTGGCGGTTGCTATGTCGACTGCACGGTCGGGCTCGGTGGTCACGCCGTCGCGCTGCTCGAACGGGCCCCGACGGCGACGCTGATCGGTATCGACCGTGACCTGGAGGCGCTCGCCGAATCCGAGAGACGGCTGGAGCGATTCGCCGATCGGGTGACGTTGCTCGAGGGCCGATTCAGCGACCTCGCGGTGTTGTTGGCGACGCGGGGTGTCGAGCGGGTGGCGGGAATGCTGGCCGATCTCGGCGTGTCGTCGTTGCAGCTCGATCGTGGAGAGCGAGGGTTTGCCTTTTCCCGTCCCGGGCCCCTCGATATGCGCATGGGCGGGGAGGGGATGAGCGCGCGAGACATCGTCAATACGTACTCGGAGGACGCCTTGGCCAGAATCTTTCACGAATACGGAGAAGAGCGGCAATCTCGTCGCATCGCGCGAGCCATCGCGCGCCGTCGTACCGAGGCCCCGATCGACAGCACCGCCGAGCTAGCGGAGCTCGTCGAGCGCATCAAAGGCCCGGCGTCTCACCACAAGACACGTGCTCCCCGAGCCCGCCGCCGGAGTCAAGGTGGCCGGCCGTCCCGGTCGTTGCGTACCCATCCCGCGACCCAGGTCTTCCAGGCGCTACGGATCGAGGTCAACCAGGAGCTCGACGAGCTCGATCAGCTGCTCGATCAGGCGACGACGCTGCTCGAGAGCGGTGGCAAGCTGGTGGTGATTTCCTACCACAGCCTCGAAGACGGCATGGTCAAACACCGCTTTCGCGCCCTCGATCACGGTGAGGTCGATCCGGTGACCGGTGCGCCGCGCAGCGAGACGCAGCTGGTCGAGACGCTGACCAAGAAGCCGCTTCGACCGAGCGACGACGAGGTCGAGATCAACCCGCGCGCTCGCTCGGCGCGCATGCGGGCCGTACGTAAGCGTTGAGACGAAGCTCCGACCATGCCCAGCCGCCACGCCCTTCATCGGCCGGTCGCCAACACCTATTTGGTGCGCCAGCGCGACCGACGCCTCTTTCGCGAGATGTTCATCATCGCCTTGGCGGTGTGCGCGCTCGGTGGGGGGCTCTTGGGGGTGACCTGGATTCACGTCGAGATCACGCGGATGAGCTACACCATCGACGATCTCGATCAGCGTTTGCACCAGCTGTTGGAACAGGAACGACTGCTGCGTAGCGAAGCGGCGGCACTGGCGCAACCGGCCCGGATCGAGACGCGCGCCCGGCGCGATCTCGGTTTGGTCGAGCCCACGGTCGAACAGACGGTTTTTTGGCGTGAGGTGACGCGGTGACGCGCCTGGCACTGTGTGCCACCGGCGTCGCGTTGTGGTGTCTGATCGTCGTCGGTCGCCTGGTGTGGGTGCAGGTGCTGGATCACGACGACTATGTCGAGCGCGCCACCCGGCAACAACAGCGAGTCCACGATCTCGATGCGCCACGCGGCACGATCTTCGATGCGCGCGGGCGGATTCTCGCCGTCTCGGTCGAGGTGCCGTCGGTGGCGGTCGATCCCCGCAAAGTCGCCGATCCGGCGGCGATCGCGTCACTGCTCGTCGATGGTCTCGGGGTCGAGTACGACGAGACTGTCGCGACCCTGGAACAAGAGGGTCGTGCCTTCGCGTGGATCCAGCGCAAGGGCGATCCCCGTGCCGTCGAGGCTTTGCAAGCCCGGGTCGACAAGCTCGAAACGAAAGAGCGCTTCTTCTACCAGGTTCCCGAGCACAAGCGGATCTACCCTTTTGGTCCGCTGGCGGCCCATGTATTGGGGTTTGTCGGTACCGACAACGAAGGTCTGCACGGCCTCGAGGCCCGCTATGAGGCTACGGTTGCCAGTCGCAAGGGTCAGCGTTTGGTGTTGCGTGACGGGCGTGCCGGTCAATTGCACCTCGAGACGGCGGCGCCTCGTCCCGGACGCGATCTTCATCTGACCATCGATGCCACCATCCAGCATTTCGCCGAGCAGGCGTTGGCGAATGGGCTCGAGCGATCGGGCGCCGACCGTGGCTCGGTGGTGGTGCTCGATCCGCACGACGGCGCGGTATTGGCGATGGCGTCGGCGCCGAGCTTCGACCCGAATCGGCCGCTCGCCGTCGATCCGACGATGTGGCGCAACCAAGCGATCAGCGAGGCGTTCGAGCCTGGATCGACCTTCAAGATGATCACCCTGGCGTCGGCGCTCGAAACCGGCGCGGTGGGTGAGGCGACGGTCTTCGACTGTGGCATGGGCGGGATTCGCCTCGGTGGTATTCGCATCAACGATCACAAACCGTTCGGTGCGCTCACCGTGCGGCAGGTGATCGCCAAGTCGTCGAATGTCGGGGCGATCAAGCTCGGTCAGGCCGCCGGTCGCGATCGTTTTCACGCCACCGTGACCGGCTTTGGTTTCGGCGCGCTCACCGGGATCGATCTACCGGGTGAGAGCCGCGGCTTGCTCCGTCGTCCGAGCAGCTGGCAGCCGATTACCCCGGCGTATTTGTCGTTTGGCCAAGGTCTTTCGGTGACGCCGCTCCAGCTCGCCGTGGCGTACGCGGCGGTGGCCAACGACGGCTGGTTGGTGACACCCCGGGTGGTCGATCGGATCGACGGCAAAAAGGTGCCGGTCGCCGAGCGGCGCATGCTCAAGCTGGCGCCTTCGACCCTGGCGACGGTGCGCGACATTCTCTCCACGGTGATCGCGGAAGGCGCCACCGGTCGCAAGGCGGCCGTGGATGGCTACCGAGTCGCCGGCAAGACCGGAACCGCCGAAAAAGCGTTGCCCGGTCGTGGTTACGTCGCCGGTCATTACATCGCCGGTTTCACGGGTTTCGTGCCGCTCGATTCGCCACGTTTGGTGATCGTGGTCAGCATCGACGAGCCGTGGCCGCTCTACAACGGTGGTGATGCCGCCGCGCCGGTTTTCGCGGAGATCGCCTCGCGGTCGTTGCTTTATCTCGGTGTGTCGCCCGCAGACGGACCGCGTGAGCACTGGCCGGCCGAAGATCCCGATAGCCACGCCACGAGCCGAGCCAAGAGTCAGCTCGCGGCGCGCGACATCGAACCGATGCGTCCGGAGGTCACGACCGAGCCGGGGGTGGTGCCCGATCTCACCGGCTTGACGGCGCGTGAAGCGGTGGTGGTCACCAGCCGGTTCGGGCAATACCCGGTGCTCCACGGCAGTGGTTTCATCGCCCGTCAGGAGCCGGCGCCGGGTAGTGCTTATGAAGGTCCGATTCGCGTCTGGCTGCGGCCGGAGGGTGGATGATGCGACTCGACGCGTTGATCCACGACCTTCCGCTGTCGCTCGCTCCCGAGGCCACGGCGGTCGACGTGACCGGGATTTGCCACGATTCGCGCCGCATCGTGCCGGGCGATCTCTACGTCGCGATCGTCGGTGAGAATCACGATGGCCGACGCTACGTGCCCGAGGCGGTGGCGCGCGGCGCGGTCGCGGTGCTCGGACCCTCCTCCGAGCTGCCGACCACCGTGCCGTGGTTGGCCACCGAGTCGCCACGGCTGCTCGCCGGACCGCTGGCGGCCCGACTCTGTGGTCATCCCGATCGTCGAATGACCTTGATCGGTGTCACCGGAACCAATGGCAAATCGACCGTCACCGCGCTGATCGCCAAGGTCGCCGAAGCGGCCGGCAAAGCGACCGCCCTGCTCGGCACGCTCGGCTACCACTTCGGGGGACGTTCCTATCTCGAGGTCGGTCGCACGACCCCCGAGGCGCCCGACCTGTTTCGGATCCTGAGTCGGATGGCCGACGCCGGTGCCGAGGTCGCGGCGATGGAAGTGTCGTCGCACGCGCTCGATTTCGGCCGGGTCGCCGGGGCGCTGTACGACGCCGCCGTGTTCACCAATTTGAGCCGGGATCATCTCGACTACCACGGTGATTTCGAGCAGTACTTCGCTGCCAAGGCCAAGCTCTTCGAACAGCTCGCCGCGGACGGCAAAGCGGTGATCAACCTCGGTGATCCTTGGGGGCGTCGTTTGGCGGCGTCGTATCCGGACGCCGTCACCTGGGGCGAAGACGGGCACGTGCGGGTGGTGAGTTCGCATCTCACCGTGTCCGGGACCCACGCGCGGGTCGACACGCCTCGCGGCGTGCTCGATCTCGCCTTGCCGATGGTCGGTCGGTACCACCTCGAAAACGCCCTCGCCACGATCGCGTTGGCCGAGGCGCTCGCGTGGCCGCACGCCGCCGTGCTCGCCGGGCTGGCGCAGGCGCGACCGCCGATGGGACGGCTCGAGGCGATCGACGCCGGGCAGTCGTTTCCGGTGTTCGTCGACTTCGCCCATACCCCCGCCGGTCTCGAGGCGACGCTGGCGGCGCTGCACGAGGTGTTGCCCGAACGCAAGATCGCGCTGGTCTTCGGCTGTGGCGGTGGCCGTGATCGCGGCAAACGCGAGCCGATGGGGAAGGCGGCGGGAGCCGGCGCGGTGTTGCCGATCGCGACCTCGGACAATCCTCGGGGTGAGGATCCGGAAGCCATCTTGGCGATGGTCGAAGTGGGGCTCCGGGCCAGCGGCAACCGCCACTATCGCCTGGTATCGGATCGACGGGAAGCGATCCGACAGGCGGTGAGTCACGCTCGTCGATCCCCCGCCGACTGGGTCGTTCTCGTGGCTGGGACGGGCCACGAGACGACCCAGGAAATCGGCGATCAGGTGTTGCCGTTCAGCGATCACGACGTGCTGCGTCGCGCCCTGGAGGAAGGCCATGGCTGAGCTCGCGGTACACGAGGTGGCGACGGCGACGAGCGGTCGAGTGCGTGGCGACGGCGAGGCGCGGATCCGGGGCATCGTCATCGATTCGCGACGCATCGAAGGCGGCGAGCTCTTCTTCGCCCTCGCCGGCAGCCGGGTCGATGGCCATGCTTACGTTGCCGCCGCGCTGGCGCGGGGCGCGGCGGCGGCGGTGGTGTCGCAACCGGTCGACGCGCCGGCGGATGCGGTTTTGATCGAGGTCGACGACACCTACCAGGCGCTGCACGCGCTAACCCGTTCGGTGCGCCGCCGGATTCCCGGCAAGCTGGCGGCGATCACCGGTTCGGTGGGCAAGACGACCACCAAAGAGCTGCTCGCCGCGATGTTGGCGCGTCGCTTTCGGACCGCCAAGAGCCCGGGCAATCTCAACAATCTCTACGGCTTTCCGATCGCGCTCCTCGGTATTCCCGACGACACCGAGTGGATGGTCGCCGAGATGGGGATGTCGACCCCGGGTGAGCTCGGTGAGATCAGCCGTCTCGGCCGACCCGATGTCGCCGTGTACACCTGCATTCGCCCGGTGCATCTGGAGAATTTCCCTGATTTGCGTGGCATCGCCGACGCCAAAGCCGAGCTCTTGTCGGGGCTGAGCGCCGACGGCGTGATGATCGCCAACGCCGACGATCCGTGGGTGATGCGGATCGCCGCCGAGTTTCCCGGGCGGGTGGTGCGTTATGGCCACGGCCCCGATGCCGAGCTGCGGTCGCGTGATGTCGAGCCACGCGGCGACGGCAAGATCGGCTATCGCTTCCGTCTCGAGACCGAGGACGAAGACGGCGTGGTCGTCGAGCTACCGCTGCACGGTCAATACAACGTCGACAACGCGCTCGCCGCGGCGGCGTGTGCGTGGCAGGTCGGCGTGCCGCTCGCTGACATCGCCGCCGCCCTGGCCGCGGTCGAGCCGGCGTCGATGCGTGGTGAGGTCCACCGGTTGGCGCGGCTCGGCGTGACCGTGGTCGACGATAGCTACAACGCCAACCCCGCTGCCGTCGAGCGCGCCCTCGAAAGCGCCGCCGCCTTACCCGCCGAGCGTCGCGTCGCGGTGCTCGGCGACATGCTCGAGCTCGGTGACGACAGTGAGCGCTTTCATCGCGAAACCGGCGAAGCGGCGGTGCGGCTCGGCTTCGAGCGGGTGATCGCGGTCGGTCCGCTGGCGCGTTCGCTCGCCGCCGCCGCCGACGCGGCCGGAGGCTGGACACATCATTTCGACGATGCCGAGACGGCGGCGTCGTGGGTCGATCGGGCGCTCGAAAGCCACACGATCGGCAGTGGCGACGTGGTCTTGGTCAAAGGATCGCGGGGCATCGGATTGGAGCGGGTCGTGCACGCCTGTTTGGATCGTGAGCAAGAGATCTCAGGGGAGACCGCCTGATGCTCTACCACTTGCTCTTTCCGCTGTCGTCCGAGATCGGCCTGTTCAACGTCTTCCGCTATCTCAGCTTTCGCTCGGCGGGGGCGGTGCTGACCGCGCTCCTCGTGTCGCTTTTGGCCGGGCCATGGTTCATCAGGACGTTGCGTCGCCTGTCGGTGGGGCAGAACATTCGCGACGTCGGCCCGGAGAGCCACCAGGTCAAGGCCGGGACACCCACCATGGGTGGGCTGTTGATCCTCTTTTCGCTAGCTCTTGCGACGCTGCTGTGGGCCGATCTCGCCAACCCGTATGTGTGGGTGGCGCTGGCGGTGACCCTGGCGTTCGGGGTCGTCGGTTTTTGGGACGACTACACCAAGGTGGCCAAGAAGCGCAGCCTCGGCCTGACCGCGCGGGCCAAATTTCTCGCTCTGTCGGTGGTGGCGGGTGGCGCCGCGGCGGTGCTGCTCTACCTACCCGAGCCCTGGGCGTTCGAGTCGACCCTGGCGTTTCCGTTCTTCAAGAACCTGGTGGTGACGCTGGGTGTGCTCTACGTGCCGTTCGTGATGTTCATCCTGGTCGGCGCGTCGAACGCGGTGAATCTGACCGATGGTCTCGACGGACTGGCGATCGGCGCGACCTTGATCGCCGCCGCGACCTACGCTGTGTTCACCTACGTTGCCGGTAACGCGCGCTTGGCCGACTATCTCCAGCTGCAGCATCTACCCGGGGTGGGTGAGGTGACGGTGTTTTGCGCCGCCCTGGTGGGCGCGTCGCTGGGTTTCTTGTGGTTCAACAGCCACCCGGCCGAAGTCTTCATGGGCGACGTCGGTTCGCTGGCGCTCGGTGGCGCCATCGGCATCGTCGCGGTGCTCGCCAAACAAGAGCTGATTCTGGCCTTGGTCGGTGGCCTCTTCGTCGTCGAAGCCCTGTCGGTGATTCTGCAAGTCGGGTCGTACAAGCTGCGGGGCAAGCGGATCTTCCGCATGGCTCCGATTCACCATCACTTCGAGATGATCGGCTGGACCGAGCCGAAGATCATCGTGCGATTCTGGATCGTCGCGCTGCTCTTCGCGTTGCTCAGTCTGTCGACGCTCAAGCTGCGTTGAGGTCGTCATGTCGTTGACCTTGCCGATTTCCGACCGAGCGTGGAACAAGGTGGTGGTGTACGGCCTCGGTGCTTCGGGTATGGCCGCGTCGCGGCTCTTGCGTGCCCACGGGGTCGAGGTGTGGGCATGTGATCGCCGTGCCGAGGTGGCGCTGGCGGAGCTCGCCGACGATCCGGGTGTCACGATCATGCTCGGGATCGATCCCGACACCTTGCCGGAGTCGATCGACGCGGTGGTGACCAGCCCCGGCGTGCCGGCCGATCGACCGCTCTTCACGCTGGCGCGTGAGGCCGGGATTCCGGTGGTCGCCGAGGTCGAGCTCGCCTACCACCTGCTCGACGGGCCGGTGATCGGTATCACCGGTTCGAACGGCAAGAGCACGGTCACCGCGCTCACCACCACCATGCTGCGGGCCGCCGGCCACGACGCGGCGTCGTGTGGCAATTTCGGTGAGCCGCTCGCCGCGCATGCCCTCGGGCCGACCGGACGGACCTTTGTCGTCGAGCTGTCGAGCTTTCAGCTCGAGACCATCGAGGCGTTCCGCCCGCACGCGGCGGCGGTGCTCAATCTGTCGCCCGATCATCTCGATCGCCATGGCAGTCTCGAAGCCTACAAAGCGGCCAAGGCGCGGATTCTGCATCAGCAGACCGCCACCGA
>JBCDBH010000015.1:0-36582 GCA_039184055.1 Acidobacteriota bacterium | reverse complement strand
GCCAGTAAGGCAACAAAGGTTGGGACTCTTCCGCTTCCACCCACAGGTGTAATGACCCAGTCGTCCGAAAGTGCGGTGCGACCTTCTTTGTCAAGCTGTGCAGAAACGGCTCGCAGATATAGCATGTCAGTAGGGCCTTCGACGACAAGTGAATTAGGACCGATGAAGAGTGTCTGCTGGATTTCGTAGCCAAGGGCCCCTTGCAGTGGAAACAGGCTATCTGCGGTTGCCTCCAACACATTGGCCAACACCTTTGTACCGTCCTGATCTTTGGGGAGCTGTTCCTTTGCATCGATTCCCAAGTCCTGGACGATGCGAACTCTCTTAAGCTTCTTGGGATCAATCATGAATGGCGAATGGGTGGTGTAGAGAAGCTGATGGGCTGCCAACTCAGTCTCAAAATACTGTAAGAGATCAGCCTGCGCGCGTCCATGTAAAGATAGGCCTGGTTCGTCAAGTAACAAGATGACGTTTTGTTCCTGACGTTTTAGGTCTTCGTACCATGCAAGGAACGAGAAGAACCAGACAAAGCCACGCGAGCGCGAGCCAAGCGGTGTGTGCGCCCAATGCACGGTGTCGTAGACCTCACCCCAAACATTTGTACCATGCTGCATGTTTGGTGGGTCCTCGGGTTTTGCGTCACGAACATCGAAGCGTAGTTGGATATGCTGGTTCTGTGACCAGTATTTGACGATCTTTCTAGTCAGGTGATTCCCGGCTCCTTCGAGCTTGTTCTTGAGCTCAGTTGTGTTCTTTGCCCCTGCGAGCTGGCGATGATCAAGACGGGCTAAGTTGATGAGGCCAAGCAGCGGGTAGTCGGAGCCCTCAAGCTGATTGTTATTCTCCCGCTCGATTAGGGCGTCAAGATTCGCTTGCCCTTTTATCTGATAATACTCGTCGAAATAGAGATACTTTGGCGCGCGCGGCCAGAGCAACGAGTTAAATACGTAGTGATCCAGTCCTTCACTCTGAACGTCTTTTACAGTTTTTGTGAGTGCCCTAATTGTATCGGTGACTTCTGCTTCACCGAGTGCGGCAGCGAACGCATCCCAATCGGTGGCTAGCTTGAGATCCTCTTTAAGTTCGGTTGAGAGGGCGGGACTTTCGGCCAGATGAATCCGCGCAGCGGCTTCGTTTGTCGATAGGTCAAACGTGCTGGTCTTCCTTCCGTAGTAGGTCTCGTGAGTGAAGGTCTTGCTTCTAAGCACCTCGGGACCGAAGACCGCTGTAACTGCTTCCACATCATCGTCCTCGAGCTCGTACAGCGCTTCGACGACAACGGCCTCCTCACGGTACCCGTCGTCCACCTCGTGAAGGTAATCTTCTACCTCCCGCTTGGGATAATCGTAGGTCTCATCGAACGCAGCGTCCTCGGTGATAATCGGGTTAGTTCGGTAGAGCGCAGTCAGAAGGGCGGTCTTTCCAGCTTCGTTCTTCCCGACAAGACAAGTTACTTGATCGTCAACTTTGATGGGGCCGGAGTCCCAGATGCTTCTGAACTCCCGAATCGTAAACTCTTTCAGCTTCATTAGGCTAATTTCCTTAAGCGTCCAACGCTAAGAGGTGGACAATTCTGAACAAGTTCGTTTCTTCTACTAGTCAACAGTCTACTCCGAGCTGGAGTCTTCTTCAGGTGAAATTTCCTCCAACCGCCCATACTCCCGAAGAATCTCCCGCACCCGCTCATGATCGATCCTCTCCTCGCGATACCCATCCACGCCCACCATGGTTTCCGCCGCGATCATGGCGTTGATGATGGCTTCTTCGGTGGCCTGGATGACGCCTTCGTAGAGGTAGTCGAGGGTGTAGACGGCGTCGTCGGTGAGGGCTTGTAGGGTGAGGGTTTCGCCTTCTTTAGCAGGTGACGCGTTGGCGGTGGAGAAGGCGAGGAAGATCTCGCCGGAGGTGCGTTCGGCGATGCCGCCGGTGCGGGCGATGCCCATGGCGGGGCGTTTGGCGAGGCGCTGGAGCTGGATGGGAAGGAGGGGGGCGTCGGTGGCGACGATGACGATGATGGAGCTACCGGGGACGCGATGGTCCTTGAAGTGGTCGGTGGTGTCGGGGTTGAGGATCTGGCCGACGGGGACGCCGGCGATGGTGAGGCGCCAGGGCAAGCCGTGGTTGGCCTGGACGAGAACGCCGACGGTGTAGGGGCCGACTTTGCGTGAGCTCGTGCCGGTGCCGGCTTTGTAGCCGTGGGCGGACATGCCGGTGCCGCCGCCGACGTTGCCTTCGGCGATGGGGCCGCCACGGGCGTTGTCGAGGGCGGCGAAGACGTGTTCGCGTTTGACGTGACGGCCGTAGTGGTCGTTCAGGTGGCCGTCCCAGGTTTCGGCAACGATGGGAAGGTGGGTCATGTCGCGGGGGTTGCGCTGGCGCATCCAGTCGATGGAGGCGGCGTGGACGTCGCCGACGCTGATGGTGTTGGTAAGCAGGATGGGGCCGAAGAGGGTGCCGAATTCATCGATCCAGTGGGTGCCGGTCATCTCACCGTCGCCGTTCATGGTGAAGCGGGCGGCGAAGACGCCCGCGGTGTTGTCGCGGCCGCGTGGGTGGATGGCGGTGACGCCGGTGCGCACGGGGCCTTGGCCGATGACGAGCTCGCCTTCGCCACGGATGAGGGTGGTGTAGCCGACTTCGATACCGGGGACGTCGGTGATGGCGTTGTGCTCGCCGGGCTCACCGTCGAAGGGGATGCCGAGGTCGCGGGCGCGAGGTGGGGTCTCGGCGTGGGCGAGGCCGGTGGTGATGAGGAGGAGGGCGAGTAGGACACGGCGCATGGTGTACCTCTCTGACTGGCTGGTTTGGGCGATGTCAGTGGATGATGTACACGGTATCGTGCTCCCGACCATCGATCGTAACTGCAAGAGGGCCCATGTTGTGTCCAGTGGGCAAATGACCTGTATTGGTGATTTTCTTTGTCGGCGATCATGCATGGCCACGGCTGCCGCCTTAGATGGTTGGACGCAGGTCGAACCTTTGTGGTGATCACACTGTCGAGGTTCGGCTTCGTGGATGACGAGAGCCGGGAGAAACCGCACACGGGTGATCCCATGGACATCGAGGTTGAGCCCTGCATGAGATCGGCTCGACCCCGGGCTCGAATCATCTGGCCCCAAAGACCGTAGTTTTGAGCGGTCGAGAGGGGAATCCGAGACGAGTTTTGACAAGCGATGGAGATCGATCCGTGTGGTCGATGTGTGGACGCGGCTTGCCTTTTGAGCCGATTGGGAAGGACATGGATATGGCGCACGAGCGGACACGAGAAGTCATGAGCACGGCTGGAACAACGCGATCCCGACGGGTTTCATCCTGGTGGTCGACGGTGATGGTCGCGCTCGTAGTGCTGTGGGGCGCGTTGCCAGCGGTGGCGCAGGTGGAGCCGGCGATCGACGCGGCGGAGGCTTGGCTGGTTTCAGGTCAGAACGCCGACGGTAGTTTTGGTGACTTCGAGCGTTTGCGACCTCGTGACGCGGCGGTGACGGTGCTCGCGCTCGCCGGTCGTGCGTCGTCGGCGACGGCGGTGGACGCGGCGGCGACGTATCTCGGCGCGGTGCCGGAAGCGAATACGCAGTTCCGGTCGCAGCGTGCGTTGGCGTTGGCGGCGGCGGGGCAGTCGCCGCTTTCGCTTTTGGCGACGATTGGTGATTTTCGCAACGGCGGCGGCATGGGTGCGTTCGTCGGTCACCAGTCGACGCTTTTCGACACGGCTTTTTCCGTGCAGGCGTTGGCGTTGGACGAGGACACCTATCTCCTCGATCTTCTTTCGTTGTTGGACTATGTGCGTCTGAGCCAGGGCGTGGACGGTGGCTGGGGTTTTGCCGTCGACGCGCCGAGTGAGCTCTATTTTTCGGCCGAAATGCTGCAGTCTTTGGCGACGCTCGACGAGCTGGCGGTGGCGCCTGAAGTGATCGATGGCGTGGTGGCGTATCTGAGCGGTTTTCAGGTTGCCGATGGTGGTTTTGGTGGCGCGCTCGAAACGGCCGTGGCCTATCGCGCGCTGGTGGCCGCCGGGGTGGAGGATGGCGCGCTGCCGTTTGGCTCGCCGATTCCGATCCTGCTCGCCAGTCAACAAGCCAACGGCAGCTGGAACGACGATGCGTATGTCACCGCCGAAGTGGTGCGGGCCTTGCGGTCGCAGGGTCCAAATTTGGCGTTCGTGTCGCTGACGGCGACTCCCGAGTCGACCGCGCCGGGTGGCCTGGTGCGGTTGACGGCGGAGGTGCGCAACAAGGGCGCCGTGGCGGCTCCCGAGTCGAGCCTGGCGGTGCGGCGTGACACTCCGGACGGCGACGAGCTCGCGACCACGACGGTCCCGGCGCTCGCCGCCGGTGCCGAGACCACGGTCGAGATCGATGTCGACACCACCGGGATGACCACTGCCGAGGTCTTGCTTTTCGCGCTGCTCGACGCCGGTGAGGTGATCGAGGAGACCGATGAGGCCGACAATGTCGACTCGGTGCGGATCACGCTGCAAAGCGGTCCGGATCTCGCCGTGTTCGGCGCCGACGTCACCACCCTGCCGGCTTCGCCCCTGCCCGACGAGAGCTTCGATCTGGTGGTCGAGACGCGCAATCTCGGTGAGACCGAGGTCGCCTCGTTCACCTACCGCATCGAGCGACTCGAGGGCGGCACGGCGGTCGAAACGCTCGCTTCTGCCAGCGCTGGCCCGGTGAGCGCGGGTGGCGCGGTGACGCTGACCCTGCCGTTGACCTTCGCCGAGGGCGAGCACGAGCTACGCATCACGCTCGATCCCGACGATCTGGTGGACGAAGAGGTCGAAGACAACAACATCGCCGACACGCTGGTGGCGGTGGTCGATCCGGATCGCGCCGATCTGGCGATCAGCGAAGCCGAGCTGACGCTGACTCCGGCGGTTCCGTTGCCGGGTGACCCCGTGGACATCCAGGTGACCGTACGCAACCTCGGGGGGCGTGACGCCACGGCCACGGTCGAGCTGCGCGCGCGCGACGCTGACGATGAGATGGTGCTCGCCACCTTCACGCCGACGCTCGTCGCCGGCGATTTCGTGACGCTCGATGCCAACGTCACCTTGCCACCCGAGGCCTTCGCGGTGGTCGCGGTGGCCGATCCCGAGCAGGCGGTGATCGAGACCGACGAGAGCAACAACCGGGCGGAGCTGCGCTTTCTCGATCTGCCCGATCTGGCGCTCGGTTTCGACAACATCGAGCCGCTGCCGCTAGCGCCCATCGATGGGGAGACGGTTACCGTCACCCTGACGGTGCGCAACGCCGGCAGCGCGACGGCCACGGCGGTGCCGGTCGATCTCTATGCCGGCGATCCCGACGCGGGTGGCACCCTGGTGGGCAGCGCCGTGCTCGACGAGATCGGCCCGGCGGGCAATCGCAGCACGCAGATTCAATGGACGGCCACCGGCGGTGCGACGGCGTTGACCGCGGTGGTCGACGCGAGCGACACCATCGCCGAGCTGTCCGAGCGCAACAATCGCGCCGCGCGTGAGGTGTCGGTGCCCCGCGCCACGGGTCCGAATCTGACTCTCGCGGTGGCCGATCGCAGCCTCTTGAGCTTCGACGCCACGACGCAGAGCGTCACCGGCACGGTCGGTCTATCGATCGGCAACGACGGCGACACGGCGGTCGGGGTCGATGTGACGGTGCGGATCTTCGAGGATCGCGACGGCGACGGTCGCCGTGGCGTCGATGACCCGGTCTTGGCGCTCGACACGCTGACCGCGCCGCTCGCGGTGGGTGAGAGCCGACCGCTCGATCTGGCGGTCGACAGCGTGCTCACCTTCCATCGTTCGCTGGTATGGGCGGAGGTCGACCCGGCCGACGCGGTGGCCGAGCGGCGTGAAGACGACAATCGCGTCACCCTCTTCGTCGACGGCTGTGAGCTCGCCGCCGCGCCCAACCCCGGTGGGCCGATCGAGCCGATCGAGGAGTGGTACGCACCCGGGCTCGAGCTCGAGACGACACCGATCGTCGCGCAGCTTTCCGACGACAACGGCGATGGCGCGATCGATAGTCGTGACGTACCCGACATCGTCGCGCATACGATCGATTCCCAAGGCCGCGCCATCGTCGCGCTTTCGGGTCTCGACGGCACCCGTCTGTGGACCTTCCGCTCGAGCCAGGCGCATCCGCTGGTGCGTCAGCTCGGTCAGGTGGCGACCGCCGATCTCGATGGCGACGGCATTGCCGAGGTCATCGGTTTGCAGCGCAACGGGCGGCTGATCGCGCTCGATCATCAAGGTCGTTTGCATTGGGTGAGCGAGTCGATCGAGGCGGTGGGTGATCGTGCCGTCTCGGCGATCACAATCGGTGATCTCGACGAGGACGGCGTGCCCGAGATCGCCGTCGGTCGCACCGTGCTTTCGAACACCGGTGCGCGGATCGCGGTGGGCACCGGCAACCGAGGTCAGAACCTCAACTTCTACGGCCCCTTTGGCGTCGTGTCGGTGCCCGGCACGTCGACCTATGGTCATTCGGTGATCGCCGATGTCGATCTCGACGGACGTAACGAGCTGGTGGCCGGCGACACCCTCTACCGTCTCAACGATCTCGGTGAGCTCGAGGTGGTGTGGGACAAGACGGTGCCCGACAACCTGATGCGTGACGGTTTCAACGCCGTCGGTCAGCTCGACGATGATCCGGAGGCGGAGATCGTCTACGTGTCGTCGGGTCAGATCATGGTGCTCAATCACACCGGTTCGACCGCCGCGAGTCGTCAGGTGATGACCAGCTTCTCCTTTTTCGAGCTGCCGACCTTCTGGGGCTCACCCCCGACCATCGCCGATCTCGACGGTGACGGCCGCAACGAGATCCTGGTCGCCACCGCCACCGAGGTGATCGCCTACGGTCGCACGCTCGGTAACCGCTGGCGGCAGCGTGGTCCCAAGGAGGACTTTGGCGCCATCCATAGCCTCACCGCCTTCGATCTCGATGGCGACGGCACGCGCGAGGTGCTTTTCCTCGACGAAGAGAATTTCTTCATTCTCGATGGTACGAACGGTTCGATCCGGCACCAGCGTCCCAATCTTTCGAAGACCGCCACCGAATACGTCGCGGTGGTCGACGTCGACAATGACGGTGGCGCCGAGATCCTGCTGCCGTCGAACACCAGCTTTGGTGGCAATTCCTCGACCACCGGCCTGCACGTGCTCGGTCATCCGTCGTGGCAGGGCGCACGGGCGGCGTGGAATCAGTACACGTACCAGGTCACCAACATCTTGCTCGACGGCACCGTGCCTTCGCCCCAAACACCGCATTGGCAAGCCGGGGTCGGCTTCCGCGTCAACGTCGAGAGCCCGGCCCCACCGGTCCGACTGCCCAACCTGACCATCGGCTTTCCGCGGGTCGGCGTCGCCGGACCCGAGGGCGTGCCGGTGGTGGTGCGGATCGGCAACGGTGGGCTCGGTCACGTGCCCGCTGGCATCGAGATCGCGCTGTACGACGGTGAGCCCACCGGTGCGCCGGTGGCGACCGCGACCACCAGCCGAGGTCTGCGCGCGGGTGACTATGAAGACGTCACTCTGGCCTGGACCGTCGCCGGCAGCGGTGGCGCCGCGGTGGCCCTGATCGACGTCGGGGATGCGTACGTCGAATGTGACGAGACCGACAACCGACTCGATCTGATCATCGATCAGACCCTGCTACCCGATCTGTCGATTACTCCGGCCGGAGTGACGGTGGTGGCGCCGAGCGCGCCGATCGCCGCCGGTCAGGTGGTGGTGCTCGATGTCGAGGTCGAAAACACGGGGACCGCCACCTCGGCAGCCACCGTGGCCCGGCTCTACGACGGCAGTCCGTCCACGGGTGTCGCGGCCGGCGACGTCACGCTGCCGGCGTTGACGCCCGGTGAGACGACCACGCTGCGGCTCGAGTGGGATTCGCTCGGCACCACCGGTCGTCATCTGCTCCACGTGCTGGCCGATCCCGATGGCGGCGTGCTCGAGCTCGACGAAGGCAACAACCTCGGTCTCACCACGGTCGATTTGGTGAGCCCGAGCGCGCCGGACCTCGACCTGATCGCGTTCGACATCCTTCCGGACTCGGTAACGGCGGGTACGTCCGTGCTGCTCCGCGCCGAGATCCGTAGCCGTGGCACCGACGTCGCGGGCGGGGTCGAGGTCGCGTTCCGGGTCAACGGCGCCGAAGCGGTCCGCGCCAGCTCGCCCGCTGTGCTCGTGGGGGGTGAGAGTCGGATCCTCGAGGCGATCCTGCCGACCGCCAACCTCGCCGGAACCTTGCCGCTCGAAGCACGGGTCGATCCCGATGGCGTGGTCGCCGAGCTCGACGAGAGCAACAACACGGCCAGTGGAACGCTGGTGGTCGAGTCGTCGGCTCTGGTGCCACGAATCGGCACCGACCAGCCACGGTACGACGCCAATCAAGACGTGACGGTGACCATCACCGTGACCAACAACGGCACGACGGCGGTCGATGAGACGCTCGATCTGCGGATCGTCGACGCCACGGGCTTTGTGGTCGCCGAGGTGGCGCTCGCCGAGACCTTGACACTCGAGCCGGGTGAGAACCTCTTCACCTACACCTGGAACACCGGTTCGAGCCTGGCCGGTACCTACGCCGCCGAAGCGGAGCTCGGTGGACTTGGGGCGACGGCGGTCTTCGGAATCGTCGGCGACGTGACCGTGAGCGCCACCCTGTTCGCCGATCGCGACGTCTACCTGCCGCAGCAAATCGCCGTGCTCACCGGCGCGGTGAGCAACCTCGGCGCCAATCAGCTGCTCGAGGATGTGCAGGCGCGCTTTGCGATCAGTGGCGTGGGCGGTGAAGTCTTCGCCGCCGAGCTCGATCTCGTCCAGCTCTTGCCGGGTGCGTCGCGACCGCTCAGCGCCGTGTGGGAGATCGCCAACGCCGCGCCGGGTGCCTACGAAGCGACCCTCGAGGTGCGTGACGCCACCGGCTTCCTGCTCGCCTACGCCGCCACCGCGATCACGGTCGAAGACAGCGCCAGCACGGGCGCCGGGCTCGACGGCTCGCTCGTCGTCAGCCCCGATGTGATCGGCGCCGGGGCGCCGTTCTTCGCCGGCACCACGGTGAGCAACAATGGCAACGCCGCGATGCCCGATCTGGTCTTGCGTCTCCGCATGATCCGTCTGCGTGACGGCGTGATCGTCGCCGAGCTCACGCGACCCGAGCCACTCGAGCTCGGTGAGACCGCTGAAGGCACCTTTGGCGTGCCGACCACCGGGCTGTCCGAGGACGACTACCTGGTGACCTTGTCCGGTGAGCTTCCCGAGCGCGCGGTGCGTCTCGATGCGCAACCGCTGACCATCGCGCGTGGCGTGTCGGTGGGTGATCTGCAGCTCTTCGAAGGCGATAGTGGCAGTGCCGTCGCCTCGGTACCGGTCACCCTGTCGTCGGCCGCCGACACGGCGATCGACGTCACCTGGACGACCGCCGACGGCACCGCGCTCGCCGGTGAGGATTACCTCGCCGCCGGTGGTGTGCTCACGTTCGCGCCCGGCGAGGTGACGAAGAATGCCGATGTCACCGTGCTCGGTGATCTCGATGCCGAGCCGAACGAGAGCTTTCTGGTAACGATCAGCGCGGTGGGTGTGTCCGTCGGTGACGGTCAAGGCCTGGTGACGCTGATCGACGAAGAAGGCTGCTCGGGACCGAATCTGCTCGTCAACGCCGGGGGCGAATCGGCGATCGACGGCTGGACCGAGGCCGGAGCCGGCTGGCGGGCGCGTTTCGCCGATCCGACACCGATCGCGGGCGACGCCTACTTCTCCTACGCCGGGTTCGAGCCGAGCGCCGAGCTCGTCCAAGAGGTCGATCTCGCCTCCTACGCCACGCAAATCGATACGGGCGGTCAGACCTTCGTGGTCGAGAGCTTCCTGCGCTCCGCAGGCGCCGAGCCGGACAGCATCCAGCTCGTCGTCGACTATCTCGACGCCACGGGCATCGAGCTCGCGCGCTACGAATCGGCGGCGATCAGCGCGCCTGACGGCTGGACGGCGGTGCGTGATCTGCGGGTCGTGCCGGTTGGCACGCGCATGGCGCGGGTCCGTCTGCTCGCCACCCAGCTCGCGGGTGTCGACCTCCAGGCCTATGCCGACGCGCTCGCCATGCGTTCGCTCGGCGTACCGGTGGCCACCGTCGCCACCACGAGCTTTGTCGAGGGCGACACGGGTATCACCACCGTGAGCTTCGATCTCGACCTGTCGTGCGCGGCGCCCGCCGCGCTGAGCGTCGACGCGACCACCGTGGATCTCGTCGGAGACGACGTGGCGACCGCCGGGGTCGACTATCAATCCACCAGCGCCACGCTCGCCTACGCGCCGGGCGCCACCCGCGCCGGCCTGAGTATCGAACTGCTCGGTGACGATCTCGACGAGCCCGACGAGACCTTCGGCGTCGCTCTGAGCACCACCTCGGCGCTCGTCTTGCTCGATGCCACCCCCACGGTGACGATCCTCGACGACGACGGACCGGTGGTGTTGTCGATCGACACGATGTCGGCGATCGACGAAAGCGTCGGCACGGTCGAGCTGGGCTTCTCCTTGTCGCAACCGAGTGGCCGCGAGGTGCGCTTCACGGTCGGCACGGTCGATGGCACGGCCATCGCGGGGAGCGACTATCAAACGCTCGCCCAGACCCTCGTGCTCGCACCGGGTGAGACCGAGGCCAGCCTCGTGCTGACCCTGCTCGACGACGACGTCGACGAGCCCGAGGAGTCGTTCAGGCTCGTGCTCTCGGCACCGCAGAACGTCGTCTTCGCGCCCCCTGACCTCACGATGACGATCGCTGACGACGATCTGCCGACGATCACCGTGATCGATCCGCCACGGGTCGACGAGGGTGATGTCGGCACGACGCCCGCCGTGTTCACGGTCGCATTGTCGAATCCGAGCGTGCGCGACATCCGCATACCGTGGGCGACGCAAGACAACAGCGCACAGGCCGGCGCGGACTATGTCGCCGCCAGTGGCGAGATCGTCTTCACACCGGGCCAGGTGAGCGCCACGGTCTCGATCGACGTGCTCGGCGACGTCACCAAAGAGCCCGAGGAGACCTTCTTCCTCCGTCTCGATACACCGAACGTCGGTACCCTGGTCGATCCCGAAGGCGTCGGCACCATCTTCGACGACGACGGTGTGTTGATCACCGTCGAAGACGTCGTGATCACCGAGGGTGACGGGGTGGCGAGCGTGCCGGTGATCCTGTCGAAGACGGCTGATTTCGCCATCCAGGTCGACTACGTGACAGTCGACGGCAGCGCGCGTGACGGCAGTGATTACACCGCCGTATCAGGCACCCTCGATTTCCCACCGGGCTCGACTCGGATCGACGTCCCGGTGGACGTGCTCACCGACTCGCTCGACGAGCCGATCGAGAGCTTCTTCCTCGAGCTGAGCAACCCGGTCGAGGCCCAGTTGCTCGACGATGTGGCCGAGGTGACGATCCTCGAGCCTGCGACCTGGCACCTCAACGCCGACGGTGATTTCGAGGTCATACCGGGTTGTGTCGAGCTCACCGAGGACCGCTCGTCACGGCGTGGCTCGGCGTGGCGTACTCGGACCACCGACCTCAGCGAGAATTTCGATCGCACCTTCCGGGTCTATCTCGGTACCCGCGACGGCAACGGCGCCGATGGCATCGTCTTCGCGTTCCAGAATCAAGGTCCGACCGCGCTCGGTGGCAATCGCTTCGGCATGGGCTGGTCGGGGATCAGCCCGGCGGTCGGCGTCGAGATCGACACGTTCAACAACAGCGGCAGCTACGACCCGGCGTCCGATCACATCACGGTCAACCTCAACGGCGCCTACACCTTGCCTCAGGTCACTCCGGTGGGGGCGATTCCATCCGGTGGACCGGTGACCAACATCGAAGACGGACAAGAGCACGAGTTGCGGATCGTCTGGAACGCCGAGATCAATCGTCTCGAGGTGCTCTTCGACGGCCTTCACCGTCTGTTCTACGACCGCGACATCGTCACCGACATCTTCAGCGGTACCTCCGAGGTGTTCTGGGGCTTCACCGGGGGCAACGGCTTTCCCAATCAGCAGTATTTCTGCGCCACCGATCTGTGCTTCCCGGGTGAGCGGCCGCAGCTCTCGGGTGGCAACGGTTTCGTCACCGAAGGCGACGCCGGCACGGTCGAGATGTCGATCCCGATCACCCTGTCGTGCCCGAGCGATCAGCCGGTGACCGTCGACTACGCCACCCGTGACGTCAGCGCGGTGGCCGGTGAAGACTACGTGCCGGTGTCGGGCAGCCTGACGTTCGCGCCCGGTGAGACCAGCAAATGGGTCCACGTCACGGTCAACGGTGATCTGGTCGACGAGCCCGACGAGACCTTCATGCTCGAGCTGAGCAACTTGGTCGGCGCCGATCTGCGCTGGCAGGGCACCGGCAACATCGATACCGACGACGTCGTGTGGCATTTCAATGGTGATTCCCGCGAAGGCATCATCAACGGCTGCCCGACCGTGACCCGCGCGGTCAATTCGCGGTTCGGCTCGGTGTGGCGGAGCGACCGGATCGATCTCGCCGAGCACTTCGATCGCACCTTCGAGGTCTATCTCGGCGACAGCTCTCGCGATGCCGACGGTATGGCCTTCGTGCTTCAAAACGAGGGCATCGACGCGCTCGGCAGCAACGGGCTCAATCTCGGCTTGCGCACCATCTCGCCCTCGCTCGGCATCGAGCTCGACACCTCGAACAATGGCTCGAGCTGGGACGACATCGGCCCCGACCACATGGCGGTGGTGATCAACGGTGATATCCGCAACGCCGTGCCACCGGTGGTGCCGGCGCGTCTCGACGGCTCGACGCTGTCGGACGATCAGCGTCACGACCTGCGCGTGGTGTGGAACGCCGACACGCAGACCATCGACGCCTATCTCGACGGCGAGCCTCGTGTGCAATACACCCGCGATCTGGTGGCCGACATCTTCAGCGGTACCTCCGAGGTGCTGTGGGGCTTCACCGGCGCCAACTTCAACAACACCACGCTGCAGTATTTCTGCCCCGCGCCGGGATGCTTCGGTACCGATCCCAATCCGCGGATCTCGATCGGTGACGTGCAAGTGCTCGAAGGCGACAGCCCGGGCGATACGCAGCTGATCTTTCCGCTCACCCTGTCGTGCCCGAGCGATCAGCCGGTGAGCGTGCGGGTGCGCACCGTCGACGGTGACGCCACCGCCGGTGTCGATTACATCGCGGTCGATCAGGTCTTCACCTTCGCGCCCGGTGAGCACGCCAAGAGCGTCGTCGTCCCGGTGCTCGGTGATCTCGACGCCGAGAGCGACGAGACCGTCTTCGTCGATCTTTCCGAGGCCTCGGGTGGCACCACGCGCTACGACCGGGGCACCGGCACCATCGAGACCGACGACGTCCGACTGAGCTTGCATTCCACCGAAGTGGTCGAGGGCGACGCCGGTACGATCACGTTCGCCACCAGGCTTCTCCTCGGTGAGCCACAACCGACCGCCACCACCGTGACCTACACGGTCAGTGCCAACACGGGGAGCGGCGATGCGGCGACACCGGGGGTGGATTTCATCGAGAAAGTCGGCACCGTGACCATCGGCGCCAACGGCACCAACGCCACCAGCGCCACGCTGACCTTCGAGGTCATCGGCGATCTCGAGCCGGAAGCCACGGAGACCGTTCTGATCACCCTCGATGTCGCCGACGGCAGTCTGGTGCAAGACGAGGTGGTCGTGGTCGCCATCAAAGACGACGACGATTGTCCGGGCGCCAACCTGCTGGTGAACCCGGGTAACGAAGAGACGCTGGTCGAGGGCGTGCCGCCCGGTTGGATGTTGATCAGCGGTCCGGGGTGGTCGCGTCGGGTCGAGAACCCGGCTCCCCTCGACGGCACCGCGGCGTTCTATGCTCGCAACGGCGCGATCGACGAAGTCCAGGAAATTGCCCAAGACGTCGACGTCAGCGGCTTCGCGCAGCGGATCGACGCGGGGATCCAGCGCTTCGTCTTCACCGGCTGGGTGCGGATCTTCAATCAGAATCCCGGTGACCTGACCCGGATGATCGTCGAGTATCGCGACGCCGACGATCAGGTGCTCGAGTTGTGGGACACGCTGAGCGTACGTCACAAGACCGCCTGGACGCGCTACGGCGATCTACGTGTGGCCCCGGTCGGCACCCGCACGATTCGTGTCCGTCTGCTCGGTATCAAGCGTGACGGCAACAACAACGACGCCTACTTCGATGTCTTGCGGCTCTCTTCGCTCGACGTGCCGCCGTTCAACGTCGGCGACACCACGGTGATCGAAGGCGAGTCGGGACGCAGCGACGCCGTCTTCGACGTCAGTCTCGGCTGCGCCAGCCCGGCCACCACGCGGATCGATTTCCTCACCGCCGACGGCACCGCGACGGCGGGCAGCGACTACGAAGCACGCTTCGGCACCCTGACCTTCGCCCCGGGTGAGCTCACCCAGCAGGTGACGGTACCGGTCTTCGGCGACACCGTGCCCGAGAGCGACGAGACCTTCTTCCTCGAGCTCACCAACCCGGTCAACGCGGCGGTCGGTATCGGCCGTGGCACGGCGACCATCTTCGCCGACGAGATCACCCTCGAGGCGCTGGGAAGCACCGTGCTCGAAGGCGCGGCCGGCACCATCACCCCGGCGACGGTCACCTTCACCCTCTCCGGCGCGAGCACGGTTCCCGTGTCGATCGATTACGCCACCCTCGAAGGTGGCGCCGCGCCAGCGCTCGCCGGTGAGGACTTCACCGCGCAGAGCGGCACCGTGCTTTTCGCTCCGGGTGAGGTGAGCAAGACGATCACCATCGACGTGCTCGGTGACGCCCTGCCCGAGAGCGACGAGACCTTCACCGTGACGCTGTCGAATCCGATCAATGTCGGGCTCGGCGATGATCCGGTGATCGTCATTCAAGACGACGACGCCGCGATCACTATCGCCGACGGGCAGGCGGTCGAGGGCGACCTCGGCACCTCGGATCTGGTGCTCACCCTCGCCCTGTCGGCGCCGACCAGCCAGCCGGTCCAGGTCGATTTCCTGACCGTCGACGACACGGCGCTCGCCGGTAGCGACTACACCGCTGCGAGCGGCACGATCACCTTCGCTCCGGGCGAGGTGAGCAAGACGATCACCATCGAGGTGCTCGGCGATACCGAGATCGAGCCCGGTGAGACGTTCTTGGTGCAGCTGAGCAATCCGGTGAACGCCACCATCGCCGACGATGAGGCGACCGGTTTCATTCTCGACGACGACGATTGTCCGTCGATCGAGCTGCTCGAAAACGGCGCCGGTGACGAGGCGACGCCGAACAACGTGCCGCCCCCGGGTTGGACCGAGATCGTCGGCAGCCAGTGGCAACGCCGCACCAGCAGCCCGTCACCCTTCGGTGGCGCCGGCTACTTCTATCCGGGCAGCGTCGGCGGCGCCGAGCTGAGTCAGGACGTCGACGTGTCGATGTTCGCCAGCTTTATCGACAACGGCATCCAGCGCTTCTCGTTCCAGGCGTACGTCCGCACCCAGATCGAAGCGACTCCTGACGTCGCGCGGGTGGCGGTCGACTATCTCGACGTCAGTGGCGCCTTGATCGACCAATACGATTCGGGTGATTTGATCGACCTCGACAGCTGGACGGCGCTCGCCGATCTACGTCTGGCCCCGTCGGGCACCCGGACGCTGCGGGTCCGTCTGCTGGCCCGCAATCAGGGTCACGACTCGGCGCTCGACGTCTACTTCGACCAGCTGTCGCTCACCGCGCTGCGCACGCCCACCGTGTCGTCGCAATCGTTGGTGGTCGACGAAGGCGATACCGGATCGCAAGACGTCGTCTTCGAGGTCGTGCTCGCCTGTGCGGTCGACGAGCCGGTCACCGTTCAGGCCACCACCGTCACCGTCGACGCCGAAAGCGGTGACGACTTCACACCGGTCGACGTCACCTTGACTTTCGCCCCGGGTGAGACGGTCAAAGAGGTTCCGGTGACGGTCTTCGGCGACCTCTTCAACGAAGACACCGAGACGCTCTATCTCGACCTGGTGAGCTCGGCCAACGCGCCGACGCCCAAACCGCGTCTGTCCTTGACCGTGCTCGACGACGATCCGACACCGTTCTTGACCATGCAAGACGTCGAGGTCTTCGAGCCGCTCACCGGTGAGCAGGCCGTCGTTTCCTTCCCGATCAGGCTCTCGGTGCCCTCCGAGCTGCCGGTGCAGGTGAATTACGACACGATCAACCAGAGCGCGACCCGTGGCGTCGATTTCCTCCGCGCCAACGGCACGCTGGTCTTCGCACCCTTCGAGCAGACCAAGACGGTCGAAGTCACCGTGCTCCCTGACGACCTCGTCGAGGGCACCGAGACCTTCCGTCTCGATCTCTCCAGTGTCGTGAATGCGAGGTTGATCGACAGCCGGGCGATCGGCACCATTTTCGACGACGACGACAATCCCGAGTGCAGCGGGCCCGAGCTGCTCGTCAATGGCGATGGCGAAGCCCCGACGCTGACCGGTGTCGTGCCCGATTGGGTGCTCGTCGAAGGCGATGCGTTCGTGCAACGTCGTACGAGCCCGTCGCCGTTCACCGGCACCGCCTACATCGACGCCGGTGGACCGCTCGCCGGTGAGCTGCGGCAGGACGTCGACGTACGGGCCTACGCCACGACCATCGCCAGCGGTCAACGCTTCCGCTTCACCGGCGCGGTGCGCTCGGGTGGCGACGCGGCGATCGATGAAGCCCGGATCGTGGTCGAGTATCGCGACGGAGCCGGGACGGTGCTCGAGAGCTATGACTCCGGTCTGCTCGCCGACAGCGTTTGGCAGGAGCTCGAAGACATCAGGCTCGCGCCGCTCGGCACCGAGACCATCCGCGTCCGTCTGCTCGCCAGCCACGCCGCCGGCGATCCGACCACCGACACGCTGGAGGTCTACTTCGACGCCCTATCGCTGGTCTCGCTCGACATACCGACGCTCGCGGTGAGCGACGCGTATGTCTCCGAGAGTCTGGCGTTCGGTAGCGGCAGCAACGAGCAGGCCCGGTTCGACATCAGCCTGTCGTGTGCCGCGCCGGTCGCGGTCGATCTCGCCTGGACCACCCGTGACGGTACCGCCCGCGCCGGCGAGGACTATGTCGCCGCGAGCGGCACGGTGAGCTTTCCGGCCGGCTCGCGCTACGCCTCGGTGCTGGTTGACGTGCTCGACGACACCGAGTCCGATCCGGACGAGAGCTTCGACCTCGTGCTGACCCCGCTCTCGACCCCACCGGAGATCGTCTTCCAGGATCTCGAGGGTCGGGCCTACATCAGCGACGACGACAGCATCATTCTCGATCTGGCGTTGTGCATGGACGGCAGCGGCAGCATCTCGGGAAGCGAGTTCACGCTCCAGCTCAACGGCACGGCGGCGGCGGTGGAAGATCCGACGGTCGTGCCTCACAACGGCACGGTGCGGATCTCGGTGCTGCAATTCAACAGCAACACCCGTTTCGAGATCGAGCCGATCGTCATCGACCGCAACAATGCGGCGGCGGTGGCACAACGGATCCGTTCGATCGGCAAGCTCAATGGCGGCACGGCGATCCACAGCTGTGTGTCGGCGGCGGCGCCGATCCTCACCCAGGCGACCCCGTTCAGCGCCAAACAGATCATCGACGTCTCGACCGATGGTCGCTCGGATCGCAACCAGGCCTATGCGGCCGCCAACTCGGCGCTGGCGCAGGGCGTCGACGTGATCAACGCGATCGGTGTCGGCAGTGGTATCGATCTCACTCTGCTCAACAACATGGTGCGGCCACAGCCGCAGGGCGGGCCGGAAGGCTTCGTGATCACGGTGGGCAACTTCGGCCAATACGCCGATGCCATCGCCCAGAAGATCCAGCGCGAGGCGAATCCCGATCTCGCCGTCACCAAGACCGACAACCGCGACACGGCGGTACCGGGCGAGGCGACCGAGTACGTGATCACCGTCACCAACAACGGTTCGGGCGTGGCGCCCAGCGTGCAGGTCGACGAGCCGACGCCGGCGTTGCTCTCGCCGGTCTATCAGGTCGATCGCGGTACCTTCGATCCAGCCACCGGGCTGTGGAGTGGGGTGGCGCTCGGTCTCGGTGACACCGTCACGCTTACAGTGAACGGCATCATCGATCCCGCAGCCACCGGAACGTTGAGCAACACCGTCACGGTCGTGCCGGGTGCCGGGGTGGCCGATCTCGAGCCCACCGACAACGTCGCCACCGATGAGACGCAGCTCTTGCCGTCGGCCGATCTGTCCCTGGCCAAGAGCCACGCGGCGGATTTCGTGGCCGGAGGCAGCGGTCGTTTCGAGCTCGTGGTGAGCAACGTCGGTCCGTCGGCGGCCTACGCCATCGAGATCACCGACACCTTGCCCACCGGGCTCGGTTTCGTCGCCGCGAGTGGTGATGGTTGGAGCTGTGTCGAAAGCACGCCGGGTGTCGTCACCTGTGCGCATCCGGGGCCACTGGCACCGGCGACATCGCTGCCGACCGTCAACCTCGACGTCGCGGTGGCCACCGACGCGTCGTCGCCGGTGACCAACACCGCGACCGTGACCGCCACCACACCCGATCCGCTCACCGCCAACAACAGTGCGGTGGATAGCGTCACCGTCCTGCGTCCGGCGCTCGAGGTCGTCAAGACCGCGCTCGATGCCGGGGGTGAGGGTAGCGTTGCGCCGGGTGAAGCGGTGCGTTGGGATCTCGTCGTGACCAACACGGGTGAGAGCGAGCTCACCAACGTCGTGCTCGACGATCCAGTGCCCACCGGCACCACGGTGGTCGTCGGTAGCGCGACCACCAGCGCCGGTGTGATCGTCAGCGAGTCTCCGCTGCAGATCGATCTCGGCACGTTGGCTTCGGGTACCAGCGTCACGGTGAGCTTCGAATCCGTGCTCGACGACGCCGATCTCGACGAGGTCGTCAACCAGGCGTCGGTGACCAGTAGTGAGCTCCCGACTGTGCTCTCCGACGATCCGACTCTCCCGGGTGACGTCGATCCCACCGTGATTCCGGTGGTGGCCGATCCCGAGCTCGGCGCGACCAAGGTCGACAGCCTGTTCGACGACGTCGATGGTGACGGCGTGCCGTCCCCGGGCGACGTCGTGCGCTATGTCGTGACGATCACCAACACCGGCGACGGCGAGGCCACGGGCGTGCGTTTCACCGATTTGGTGCCGACGAACACCGCCCTGGTGCTCGGTTCGGTGACCAGCAGTCTCGGTAGCGTGCTCAGTGAAGAGCCGCTCGAGGTCGATCTCGGTACCGTGGCGCCCGCGACGAGCGCGACGGTGAGCTTCGACGTCACCCTCGACTCGCCGTTCCCGCTCGGGATCGACGAGATCTCGAACCAGGGCAATGTCTTCTCCGATCAGCTCCCGGCGCTGCTCACCGACGATCCTGACGTCGGTGGTGACGCCGATCCGACCGTGACCATGGTCACCGCGACGCCACGCTTGGTGGCCGAGAAGACGGATAGCGTGGCCGTTGATGCCGACGGCGACGGTTCGCCGTCGCCGGGTGACACGCTGGCCTACACGATCACGCTACGCAATCTCGGCAACACCGCCGCGGTGGACGTGCTCTTCGTCGACCTGGTGCCGGTTCACACCACGCTCGAAGCCGGGTCGGTGACGAGCTCGCAAGGCACGGTGACCGAGACCGGCACCGCGCCGGGTGACGCCATCCAGGTGGCCGTCGGCGAGCTGCCTGTGGGTACCGACGTGACGATCGACTTCCGCGTCGTCATCGACGCGCCGATCGCCACGGGGGTGAGCGAGATCATCAACCAGGGCGCGGTCGCGTCGACCGGGCTCGACGACGTGCTCACCGACGATCCGGATGTCGGTGGTGAGGCCGACCCGACGGTGACGCCGATCACGACGATGCCTGAA
This sequence comes from Acidobacteriota bacterium, assembly GCA_039184055.1. Classification (GTDB taxonomy): domain Bacteria; phylum Acidobacteriota; class Thermoanaerobaculia; order Multivoradales; family J023; genus JBCDBH01. Next base: position 16,730 of record JBCDBH010000015.1, on the reverse strand, counting down.
CTGCGGATCGAGAAGACGGCGACCCTGGTCGTCGATCTCGACAACGACGGCGTGGTCTCGCCGGGTGACGAGCTGCTCTACACCCTGAGCGTCGAGAGCACCGGCAACACCGGTGTGGTCGACGCGGTGCTCCGCGACACGATTCCGGCCGACACTGCCTTGGTGCTCGGCTCGGTGCAGAGCTCGCAGGGCGCAGTGACCAGTGAGGATCCGATCGAGATCGCGCTCGGTGATCTCGAGCCGACTGAGAGCGCCGCCGTCAGCTTCCGGGTGACGGTGGACGATCCGTTCCCGCTCGCTGTCACCTCGGTGGCCAACCAGGCCTTCGTCACCAGCGCGCGTCTGACCGACGTGCCGTCGGACGATCCGTCGACTCCCGAAGTCGACGACCCGACCGAAACCGACGTGATCATCACGCCCGAGGTGTCGATCGACGACGTGACGGTGACCGAAGCCGACGTCGACGCGGTGTTCACCGTTCTCCTGTCACAGTCGAGCAACCGGGCCGTCACCGTCAGCTACACGACCGCCGATGGCAGCGCTGTCGCGGGCGCCGACTACACGGCGGCGAGCGGCACGGTGACGATTCCAGCCGGCGAGACCAGCGCAACGATTCCGGTCGCGGTGCTCGACGACTTGCTCGACGAGCTCGACGAGACCTTCACCGTCACCCTCAGCGACGCCGACGGTGGCGTGCTGGTGGACGACACGGGTGTGGGCACGATCCTCGACGACGATCCGACGCCGGTCTTGGCGATCGGTGACGTCACGGTCACCGAAGGCGATACCGGTTCGGTCGACGCCGTCTTCGCGGTCGGTCTGAGCGCGCCGTCGTCCTTCCCGATCACCGCCGACTACACGGTGGTGGCCGGGTCGGCGACCGAGGCCGAGGACTACACGCTGGTGAGCGGCATCATGAGCGTCGCGCCCGGCAGCCTCGGCACCACGATCACGGTGCCGGTGCTCGGCGATCTCTTCGACGAGACCGACGAGACCTTCACCGTCGTGCTGAGCAACCTGAGCCAGGCCTTACCGGGCGATATCGAAGGTCTGGGCACGATTCTCGACGACGATCAGGCCGGGCTCTCGGTCAGCAAGATCGACACGCTGAGTCTCGACGCCAACGGCAACGGCGTCGCCAATCCGGGTGACGAGCTGACCTACACGATCACGGTGACCAGCACGGGTACGGCGATCGTCCGCGATGTCGTGCTCAGCGATCCGGTGCCGACGGCGAGCACCCTGGTGGCCAGCTCGCTCGGTACCGATACCGGTGTCGTGAGCGGCGAGACGCCGCCGACGGTGACGATCGGTGATCTGGCGCCGGGCGCGGTGGCGACGGTCAGCTTCCGCGTCGCGATCGACGATCCGTTCCCTTCAGGTGGGGCCGACGAGATCGCCAACCAGGCGTCGGTGACCAGTCTCGAGCTCGGTACCGTGCTCTCGGACGATCCGGATACGCCTGAGGCCGACGACCCGACCGTGACCCCGGTCGAGATTCGCCCCGAGGCGTCGATCGACGACGTCACGGTGACCGAGGGTTTCGATCCGGTGGCAGTGCTCACCGTGACCTTGGATCGCGCCTCGTTGGTCGACGTCAGCGTCACGTACACGACGGTGGCCGAGACCGCGACCGCCGACGCCGACTACACCTCGGCGACCGGCACCCTGACGATCCCGGCCGGGGAGACCAGCGGCACGATCTCGATTCCGATCCTCGACGACGACCGTCTCGAAGAGGCGGAGACCTTCCGGGTCGAGCTCACGGATCCGATCGCGCTGCAGCTCGTCGACGCCAGCGGTCAGGTGACCATCGCCGACGACGAGCCGTGCCCGTCGACCGAGCTCCTGGTCAACCGGAGCGCCGAAGCATCGTCGACCCTACCGCTGGGCTGGACACCGATCCTCGGTGCCGCCTGGGCGCCGGTCGCGCTGGCCGACACCACCCACGCCTTCGCGGCGCCGGTGGACGTGGCGAGCGCCGAGCTGGCGCAATCGGTCGACGTCTCGGCGTTTGCCGACGTCATCGACACGGGCGCGCAGCCCTTCGCCTTGACTGCGTGGGTGCAATCGGCCGACGAGCCGGTGCGTGACGAGGCCCGGGTGGTGGTGGAGTACCGTGCTGGCGACGGCACGTTGCTCGACAGCTACGACAGTGGCGCCATCGCCGAGACCGCCTGGACCGAGCTGACCGATGATCGTCTGGCGCCGGTCGGCACGCGTCGGATCCGGGTGCGCCTGCTGGCGACGCAGCAATCGGCCACCGGCAACGATGTGCGTTTCGACGACCTGTCGCTCGTGGCCTTGCGGACCCCGGTGCTCGACATCGCCGATGCGGTAGCCGTCGAGTCCGAGGGCGAGCTGGTCCATGTCGTGACGCTGAGCTGCCCGCTCGACGAGGACCTCACCTTCGCGTGGTCGACCGTCGACGGCACGGCGCTCGCCGATGAGGACTACTTGCCGGTGCTCGCGGGTACGGTGACGATTCCGGCCGGTGCGACCACCGCCGAGCTGCGGGTCCCGCTGCTCGACGACCTCGTGCTCGAAGACGCTGAGCATCTCTTCGTGGTGCTCGATACGACCGGCTCGGCGGCGACGGCGATCGATCCAGAGGCCATCGGCGTCATCCTTGATGACGACGGCGCCGGTGGCTGTGCGCCCGACGTGCTCGACCTCGCCGGTGGCTTCAACCTCTTCCTCTTTGGCGATCTGATCCAGAACGCCACCGACGCCGAGGGCCGCGTGGCCGCTGGCGGCAACGTCCAGCTCCAGAGCTATGGCGTCGCCCGCTTGGTGCCGGCATCGGGTGGCACGGACGATCGTCTGGTCGCCGGGGGCAACCTGATCTTCACCGACGGCACGGTGTACGGTGGCAACGTCGTCCATGGCGGCACAGTGCAGCTGACCCGGGTCGACGTGCCCGACGGCACGGTGCGCCAGGACACGCCGATCGACTTCGTCGCCGAGCGGACACGTCTCGAGGCCCTGTCGGCGAGCTTCGCCGCGACCGAGGTCAACGGCACCACCGACGTCGCCCCGTGGGGCGCGATCACGCTCACCGGGACCGACGCGGAGCTCAACGTCTTCACCCTGAGCGCGACGGCGCTGCAATCGTCGACCGGCCTGACCATCGACGTCCCGAGCGGCGCCACGGCGCTGATCAACGTCGACGGCACGGCGGTGACGATGCAGAACTTCGGTTTCTTCCTCCAGGGTGGCGCGGAGCGTCGCCGGGTGCTCTTCAACCTGCACCAGGCGACGTCCCTGGTGATGCAGAGCATCGGTGTGCAGGCGAGCATCCTGGCGCCCCATGCCGCGGTGCACTTCAACAACGGCGCGCTCGACGGCTCGCTGATCGCCGCGTCGCTCCAGGGCACCGGTGAATCGCATCACCATCCCTTCGTCGGCTGCTTGCCGGCGAGCGGTGGCGGTGGCGCGGTGGGTGAGCTTCCGGACTTCCCGGTCACCCAGGGCATCGTCAGCCGGCCAGCGGTGTCGGTGGACGATGTCGACGTCATTGAAGGCGACACGGGCTCGGTCGACGCGGTGTTCACGCTCTCGTTGAGTCATCCGTCGAGCCAGAACATCGTCGTTGACCTGTTCACCGCCGAGGGTGATGCCACCCCGGGTGTCGACTACGTCGCGCCCGTGGGCAGCACCGGCTTCCTCCCGGGTGAGCGGACGATCGACGCCGTCGTGCCGGTGCTGGGTGACACCGAGGTCGAAGACGACGAGATCTACTACCTGCGTCTCGATCGTCCCACCGGGGGCGTGCTCGGTGACGCCCAGGGGCTCGGCACCATCCTCGACGACGATGTCGAGACCGGTGGTGGCGGCGCCTGTGTCACCCAGCCGTTCGGAACCTCGGGCGCCTTCAACGTTTTCGCCTTCGGCAACCTCAACCAGAACAACTCGGACGCCGAGGGGCGGATGGCCGCTGGCGGTCACCTGCAGCTGTCGAACTACAGCATCGGTTTGCTCGAGACGGTCACGGGAGGTGACGCCCTGGTCGCCGGGCTGAGTCTGACCTTCAACAACGGTCAGGTGCACCATGGCGACGTCGCCTGGGGCACCTCGGCGCAGCTCAACGGGGTCACCATCGTCGATGGCATCGACTACCAGGGCACGCCGATCGACTTCGTCGCCGAGCGTCTCTATCTCGAAGGGCTCGCCGACTCGATGGCCCAGGTCGCCGACACCGGCCCCGTGACCATTCCACCGTGGAACGCGATCACCCTCGACGGCACCGATCCCGAGCTCAACGTGTTTACCGTCCCGGCGAGCAACCTGTCGTCGGCGACCAGCTTCACCATCAACGTGCCGGCCGGTGCGTCGGTGTTGATCAACGTCGACGGCGCGGCGGTGACCATCCAGAACTTCGGTTTCACCTTGAACGGGACCGACGCCGAGCACGTCGTTTTCAATCTCCACCAGGCGACCAGCCTGGTGATGCAGAGCATCGGTATGCAGGGCACCGTCTTGGCGCCCCGTGCCGCGGTGCAATTCAACAATGGCCAGCACAACGGCGCGCTCATCGCCGCGTCGATTCAAGGCAACGGGCAAAGCAACCTGCGTCGCTTCGACGGTTGCTTGCCGGTGCCGTGATCTTCCAGCTGATTGATCGAGAGAGAGTCGAGCATGAATACTTTGCGTAACGCGATTCGTCGACATCGAATCCTCGTCCTCGCCTTCATCATCGTCGTGGTCGTCCCGATCGTCGACGGCCTCCGCTCCGTCGAAGCACAGGAGCGGGGTTTCCAGATGGCTGGAGAGGGAGAAAGCACGGTCGCACCGTCGGTTGCCGGTCGGCGCGCCGCGATCACCGACCGTGAGCTGAGCGGTCCGGTCGGCGATCGGCTGCCGTTTCGCAACGTCAGCCGGAAGGCGCGCACCCGTGAGGCTGGTGCGTTGAGCGGGGTCGCCGCCGAGCGTTCGAGCGCCATCGCGCCGCCGCCCCGGGTGCTGCAGCGCAACGGCATCACGCCGTCCGCCGAGATCGACGCCTTCGCCACCAGCCTGGGTGATTCGCCGGCGGCGATCTTCGCCCACGTGCACGACAACGTCGATTTCGATCCCAAGTGGGGCGCTGACTCACCGCCTGTGGGCACGCTGTGGGAAGGCCGAGGCACGGCGTGGGATCAGGCGTGGTTGCTGCAACATCTCCTGGTGGCCGCCGGGGTCGATGCGCGGCTCGAGTGGGGTGAGGTCGAGATCGAACCTTCGCTTTTGCTCGCCATCACCGGAGTCGACGATCCGGTGCGCGCTGGCGACATGTTGACCACGGCAGGCTTACCGGTGGTCTTGATTCTCGATGGCAGCCAGGTCGTCGCGGCACGCATGCCTCACGTGTGGGTCAAAGCGCACCTCGACTACATTCCCGATCGTGGCGCCCGTCCCGGGGGCACGCCCGACACCTGGGTACGGCTCGATCCGTCGCTCAAGACCTTCGATCGTCTCGACGGCCAGCGGATCGACGACGACGTCTTCTTCGTGCTCGCCGACTATCTGCTCGCTGGTACCGAGATCAGCCCGCGCGCCGACTACGAAGCCGACCTCCAGGCCTTCCTGACCGGTCTCGGGCTCGGTGGGCTCGACGACGTCAAGCCGCTTCGTGACATCCGGGGCGAGGACTTTCCCTTTGTTCCGGGCACCCTGCGCGCCAAGATCGTCTCGGTGTCCGGTGAGAGCGAGGCCTTTCCCGATGCCTACCACGTGCGACTCGGTCTCGAGGTTCGTGAGGAGGGCGGTGCGCAGCTCGCCATCTGGACGACGCCGCTCGCCAGCGTTTATGGCGGGCTCTTCGAGCTCCGTTGGCCCGGTGCGACCGCGGCCGATCAGGCGACCCTCGACCTCTATGGCGGGGTCTTCGCCACGCCACCCTACGAAGTCGATCTGCGCCCGTCGCTGGTGCTCGACGGCGTCGAGGTCGCCACCGGCAGCGCCATCGGTAGCGCCGAAGACGCCGAGATCGTCGCCACCGTGACCCCACCCGCTGGACTGGACATCGGTAACGGTGTTCCCATTTTGGCGAGCTGGGAGCTCTTCGTCGGCGAGCCCAGCGCCTTGATCTTCGATCTCGGGTCGACACCGCAGCCGGTCGTCGACGGCTACGCGCAAACCGCGGCCGCGCTCACCGATCCCGACGATGTTCTGGTGGCCAGCCTGGCCACCGCCGGCGCGATCTTCCTCCGCGATCAGGCCGACGATCTCGATCATCTCGCGGCGCTCGAATGGTACCGGCCGATCAATCTCGGAACGGCCGTGCTCGCGGTCAAACGCGGCGCCGTTTCCACCACTTCCGACGGTACCCCCGAGACCTTCAGCGCCGGACCGCTGTCGTTGGTGGTCGGAGCGCGAACGCTCGGTCTCTTTCCCGTCGATGGTGTACAGACCTCCACCGTGCCGGCACTCGAAGTCATCGGCGCTCAGGGCTCGGTGCGCGAAGGCGAAGCGCTCACGACGGTCTTCGGTGGCGAGCATGTCACCGCCGTCGGTTTTCTCACGCGCGCAGTGCGCGAAGGGCAGACGCTTACCCGGGTCGACGACACCAATGTCGACGCGGCGCTGGCCGCCGCCGAGCTCGGCATCGATGCCGAGGTGGCGATCGCTTTCGGGGTTTCCCAGGGCGCCATCGCGTGGATTCCCGAGAATCAGATCGAGATCAACAGTTTCGACACCACCGGCTACATCCTCGAAGATCCGGTCACCGGCGCGGGTGGCTATTTCGTCAGCTTCGAACGTCGTTACCTGCCTTTGGTGGGTGCGGTCGTCTTTCACACCCCGGCCGATCTCGACGCCATCACGGCACCGGTCGACGTCGTCGCCAGCATCGAGATCGAAAACATCGAGACTTGGAGTCTGTCGAGTCGCCCGGTGGGCGAGACGGGGACGACACCGATCGCCAGTGGCACCGGAGCCGTCGACAATCGTCTACTCGGTCAATTCGACCCGACCTTGCTGCGCAACGGCAGCTACGAGCTGGTGCTCACCGGACAGGACAGCGCCGGTCAGTCGGTGACGGGTTTGATCACGGTGACCGTCGAGGGCGGTCTCAAGATCGGCAACTTCACGCTGCCTTTCCTCGATCTGCAGCTCTCGGTGCTCGGGATCGACATCGACGTCATCCGCACCTACGACAGCCGCGATCGTCGCGTCGGTGATTTCGGTCACGGTTGGCGGCTGAGTTTGAGCGACGTCCAGCTGCGCGAGAACGTGCCACCGGGACTGCGCTGGCAAGGCACGCGGACGGGTGGACCGTTGCCGAGCTATTGCATCGTGCCGACCCGTCCCCATCTGGTCACCGTGGTGCTGCCGGGTGACGAGGTCTATCGCTTTCAGCCGACGCCGACGCCACAATGCTCGCCGATCGTGCCGCCCCAGGTGATCGACTTCGAGTATCGACCGCTCGGTCGCACCCGTGGCTCGCTGCGACCCATCGACCAGAACCTACGCGCCAACGTGGTCGGTTCTTTCCCAGGACCGATCGAGCTGTGGGATCAGCAGACCGTGCAGCCTCACGATGGCGCCACCTATGAGCTGGTCACCGACGACGGGCGGATCTTCATCATCCACGATCAAGACGGCCTGCGCAGCATCACCGATCGCAACGGCAATGTGCTCAGCGTGTCGTCGACCGGGATCAACCATTCGGCCGGGATCGATCTCGACATCGTGCGTGACGGCGCCGGGCGGATCGAGACGATCACCGATCCCGAAGGCAACCAGATGATCTACGACTACGACCTCGCGGGCGATCTGGTGAGCGTCATCGACACGGCCGGTGACGAAACTCGTTTCTCCTATGTCGACGATCATTACCTCGACACCATCTTCCTACCCTCGGGTGAGGAGATCCTGGCCGCCGAGTACGACGGTGACGGCCGTCTGCTCAGCACCTGTCGTAACGGCGCCTGCTTCGATCGCAGCTCCGAGGATGGCGCCGAGGTGTGGACCGACGCCACCGGTCGTGAGACCACCATGGCCTACAACGATCGCGGCGACATCATCGCGCTCACCGAGAGCTATCTCGGCGAGAGTCGCACCTACAACTTCGAATACAACGACTTCGGGCAGGTGACGCGGCAGGTCGACCCCGACGGTGGTGAAACGCTGGTCAGCTATGACGGTCGTGGCAACCGCGAGTCGATCACCACGCCCTTCCCGGTGGGCGCGGACGCCGCCGACTACACCACCACGATGACCTACGAGGACAACCGCGTGACCTCGGTGACCTTCCCGGGTGGCCTCACGCTGACCGCCGACTACGACGATCGTGGCAACCTGCTCGAGATCCGTCAGGGTGATCGGCTGGTCGAAAAACGCACCTATCGTGCCGACGGCGCGCTGCTCTCGGAGGAGGACGCCTTCGGTGTCTTCGCCTACAGCGATATCGACGCCATGGGTCGGCCCGGTGAGATCACCGATCCACGCGGCGTGGTGCTGAGCGGTGACTACGACGCCAACGGTCGAGCGACCGAGCTGAGCGTCGACGGTGGACCTCCTTCGACGTTCAGTTACGACGGTCGGGGTCGGCAGCTGACGGCGCAATACGCCAACGGCGCGAGCGCCACCTACAGCTACGGCGGCACCGACCAGTGGGAGACCTTCGACAGCAGCGGCACCGGCGTGATCCGTCGCGTCGAAGACGTCAACGACCGGCTGCGTGGGCTCGAGGTGCGTGGCCGCACCGACACCCTCTACAGCTACGATCTCTCCGGACGGGTCCGTCTCGCCGAGGGCCCGCTCGATCGCGACACGACCTACGAATACGATCCCTTTGGCGCGGTGGCCAAGATCATCGCTCCCAATACGGGTGAGACCGAGTTCGAGCGCGACTCGATGGGACGGGTGCTCGAGATCACCGATGCGCTCGATCACGTCACCTCGTTCACCTACAAGCGTGGCGGCAGCCCCGAGACCTTCACCGACGCGCGTGACAACACCTGGACTTTCGATCAAACGCCCAACGCCTCGGCGGTCACCGATCCGCTGAGCCGTACCACCACGACTTATCTCGACGCATATGGCTCGCCGGTACGGACCGTGTTCGCCGACACCACCGAGCGTCGTCTCGAATACCTCGAAGACGTACCGCTGGGTGAAGAGGGCAGCTTCGTCTCCAAGGTGATCGACGAGCTCGGGCGCGAGCGCTCCTATGGCTACGACGAATTGGGCGATCTCGTCTCGGCGACCGATCTCGCCGGTGAGGTCTATACCTTCATCGCCTCGGGCAGCGAGTCGACGATCACCGCGCCGAACGGTGAGACGGTCGTCTTCGACGCCGACGATTCGTTTTACAGCTTCCGTTTCGGCGACGGTGGGGTGACCCGTTTCGACCTCGCCGCCGATCGGCAGCCGACCAAGAAAACCTTACCGTCGGGCGCCACGCTCGACTATGGCTACGACGCTTTCCGGCGTCGTGACACCGTCACCGACTCGGCGACCGGCGAGGTGCATACGTTTGGCTGGAACGACGCCAACGAGATGACCAGCACCACCGACGTCGGCGGCACCACGACGCTCGATTACGACAAGCTCGGTGATCTGACCAGCAAAGAGATGCCCGACGGTTCTCGGGTCGTCTACCACCGTGATGTGCTCGGCCAGGTCGAGCAGGTCGAGCTGTGGCCACCGGGCGCGGCGGCGGCGGTACGGGTGATCGACTACGTCTACGATGCCAGCGGCAACCTGACGCGGGTCGTCGATCCGGTGGCCGGCACCACGGTCTACGACTATCACCCGGACATCGACCGGCTCGAGCGTCGCACCTTGCCCAACGGTGTGATCACCGACTACGGCTACGACGCGCGCGATCGGGTCACCTCGATGGTCCACCGCGCCGCCGACGGCACGGTGATCGCGTCCTACGACTACGTTCGCGACCTCACCGGTGAGCCCACCCGCATCACCCGCGAGGACGGTAGCTACACGATCCTCGGCTACGACGGGGCGCTGCGGCTCGAGCGTGAAACCCGCTACGCCGCCGACGGCACCCAGATCGACGAGGTGGCCTACACCTACGACACGGCGGGTAACCGCATGACCGTCGACGACGGTAGCGAAGTCGCCGCCTACGCCTACGACGCCGGTTTCCAGATCAGCGCCGTGACCCGTCCGAGCGGCAACGACGAGAGCTATGCCTTCGACGCCGATGGCCAGCTCGAGACCATGGTGCGCGACGGCGTCACCACCACCCTCGATCATTCGACCGCCGGTCAGCTGCTCGCGGTGACGCGCTCCGCCGCCACGGTGAGCTATCGCTACGACGCGCTCGGCAACCGAGTCGCGGCGACCGATCCCGGTGGTGGTCGTCGCTTCATCGTCGCGCCGACGCCCCAGGGTGTGCTCGAGCAACCTCACATGGTCACCGACGACAGCGGTGCCCTGGTGAGTGGCTACGTCCATGCCGGCGCCGACCCTCTGATGCGCTTCGATGCCGCGGGCGAGGTCTTCTATCTCACCGACGCCATGGGTACGGTGATCGGGCTCACCGATGGCAGCGGCGCGGTGGTGGCGCGTTTCGACTACGACTCGTTCGGTACCTTGCGCTCGGCCACCGGCACGGCGGTCTCCGGTCCGGCGGGGAGCGGGGGCGACTTCCGCTTCCACGGTGCCTGGCTCGAAGAGCAGACCGGGCTCTACCACATGGGTGCTCGGGACTACGATCCGGCGACCGGTCGCTTCCTCAGCCGCGATCCTCTCGGACCCCGTTTCAACGAGCCCGAGAGCACCAATCCGTACCTATTCGCCAACGCCAACCCGCGTCTGTTCTCGGATCCCACCGGTCTGTTCTCGATTGTCAGCGTCAACATCACGATGAGCGTCCAGAACATCGTCGGCACGATTCGCACTGTGGCGCTCAACCAGATCCGCGAGGAGATCCGTGAGCGGTTGCTCGAAGCGGTCGGCAAAATCGTGCTCAACGCCATGGCCGCCTATCTGCCCGTCGACTTCGCCGACGTCGCCAAGAAGGTGCTCGAGCTGGCCGACGAGGTCGGCGAGGACGCTCCCTTCTGGCGGCGGGTCGAGCTGGGAATCCAGCGCGGTCTGTGCTGGCTCACCAACGACAGCGCATGGGTCAACTTCGAGCCGCGGATCGATCGCTTTTCCGGCAAGATCGACGACGATGGTTTCGGCTGTCCGGCCGAAGAAGGCAAGTCGGCGGGTCGTCCCGCGGGCACGGCATTTCCCGACTTCTACATCAGCCAGAACAGCCCGAAGAGCAACAGTGGCGGTGTGCTCCTGGGCGAGATCAAATCGTCCATTCGCACCTTTTACTACACCTGGATCAAACGGCGGGCGAGCGGCAAGTTTTACCGCCCCGAGCAATTCGAAGCCTTCACCAAGCACACGCGGAAGTTCGTTCCGGCTCGCTTGATGGCGCTGGTCGCCTTCAACGACGGCTCCGATCTGATGAAAGCCAGCCTCGCCGGTGAAATGGTCACCGAAGGCGTGGCGGGCTTCATCATCGTTCTCAAATGAGGGCGCGACGCAAGCGTGCCGCGATCGCCTCGGCATCGTGATCGAGCGCGATGTCGAGCGCGGTACGACCGTGCTTGTCGCGCGGTCGCGGATCCGCGCCGTGGTCGAGCAAAAGCTCGACCCGCGGCAGCTTGCGGTCGTGGTCGGCCACCAGCATCAAGGGCGTGACCGCGTCTTCCATGGTGCGATTCGGATCCACCCCGGCGGCTAGCAGGAGACGCAAACACGGCGTGCTGTCACACGCCTGGTGAATCGGCGCGAGCGGCCCCGACGCCTCGTTCGACGGATCGGCGCCGTGTTCGAGCAACAAAGCCGTGATCGTCGTGTCGCGTTGCGCCAGCGCGAGAAGCAGGGGGGTGTGGTCTTCGTGACGGGCCGACGTCACCTCCAGATCCACACCTTGGCCGAGCAAACGCCGCACCTCACCGACGTCGCCATCGGCGATCGCCGCGAACAGCGGTGGACCGCTCTCGGCGCGTTCATGCGCCTCCATCTCCTCGTCCGACAGCATCACCTCGCGCACCATCCCGACGTCGATCGGACGACCCTTCATTCCAGCGTAAATCGCGATCGTCACCACCTGTTTCGACAGCTCCTTGTCGCTGGCCGTCGGGGCACGGACGAGAATCTCCCGGCGCACCTCGGGTTCGAGCGCGACATTCCACTGTGCGGCGGCGGCGTCGAGAATCGACTCTCTCGGATCCTTGCTCATCGGTTCAGCTCCGTGTTTGCGAGACGAAGACGTGTCGAGATCTCCGTATCCGTGAGGTCGTGAACGACAAGCGCGTTTGACTCTTGTCCCCCGAGCTCGATGATCGGTGTTCTCGGTGGTTCTGCACCCGAAGAATAGAGGAGAAGCGGTGGGAATAGAACTGCGCCGCTCAGCGCACGGCATCGGTCCGGTCCACACCGAGCGACGGTGACGTTCACCACGGTCGAAGCCACCCTAGCCCGGTGCGTGTCTCCGTCCCATTCGGAACAGGCGCACGGGCTCAGTCGAGGGCTCAGTCACGGGCGGTTCCGGTCCAGCCACCGGTGCTTCGACCGGCGTGGTGCGACGACGAGCGTGCCGTACCCGCTCGGCCAACTCCTTCTCACCCGCGAGCACGAAGAGGCCGTCATTTTTCTCAAGGGTCGGCTTTCTCGAGGGCAGGTGGCGTTACCGAGCGGATTGCTCTATCTCCGAATCGTGTTGAGGATCACCAATTCAAAGAGTACGGGTCTCTTGGTGCCGGTCGTGCCGTAGGAACCATCATGAGTAAGATAACGCTCGTCGTAGGATTCGTGTGTCGACTGGCTGGTCGTACGGTCGATGAGAAAAGATGAAGAGAGCCAAAGGTAAGGATGATGGTGCCGCGTTGGCTTTGTACGATGTCTTCCTGAGCCATAGCAACTCTGACAAACCCGTCGTCGAGGGACTGGCGCGGCGTCTGCACGAGCGTGACATACGGCCCTTTCTCGACAAATGGCATCTGGTTCCAGGTGAGCCCTGGCAGGAGGCTCTCGAATCCGCGCTCGATCAGAGCTCGAGTTGCGCGGTCTTTCTCGGTTCGACTCTTGGTCCATGGCAGAACGAGGAGATGCGCGCCGCGCTGAACGAGCGTGCAAGGAACCCACAATTTCGCGTGATTCCGGTGCTTTTGCCAGGCGCTACCTTTTCTAGCATCCGAGACCTGCCGCGTTTTCTCGACAATTTGACCTGGGTCGACCTGCGAGACGGGATCGACGAGCGAGGTGTCGACGTTCTCGTAAGCGGAATCCGTGGCGTGGCGCCGGATCCGGATGGCAGTCTGAGCAGCACTGGCGTTCATTCGAACGTGGACGTCGAGCTGCGAGACCGCTACCTGGACTGGCTGATTCGAGAACACGGAACCTTGGAGCTGCCCGGTCTGGCACAGCTCGGCAGACGACCCACCGTCGAGCTCGAGACGGTCTACGTAGCCCTGCGTGGTGATCTGGCCGGCTCACACGAGCGTCTACAGAGCCGTGAGCTGTTGGAAGAGCAGGCGCGGAATCTCGAGAATTTGTCGGATCTCCAACAGCTCGAGCCGGACAAGAAGCTTCGCTTGTTGGCGCGTCTGGTCGCCCGAGCGCCGGTCCCACTTTCGTTGGAAGAGCGTGATCGCCCCCAGCTGTTGCCTAGCACCACCGATCGGCGAGAGCAGATCATCACGCTGGGAGAGGCGTTTCGTCGTGAACGACGGCTGGTGATTCTCGGCGATCCCGGGAGTGGCAAAACGACGCTGGTGCGGTGGTTGGCCATGCAGCTGGCACGGTCGTGTCGCGAGGGGCGCGCGACGGTCGAGGTGCCGGTGCATCACGTCGATCCCGACGCGTCGATCGGCGAGGAGACGCTGGTGCTGGGGCCAACGCGGGTGCCGATTTTGGTGCGGATCGCGAGCTTCGCCGAGGCGCGAAAGCTGGATCCACAGCTGAGTTTGGCGGCGTTTCTCGGCCACCACCTGGCACCACCGGGCAAGCAGGCCCACACGGTGGATGGTCGCACCCTGGAACCACAACCGCTCCACGAGTTTTTCTTGGGCGAGCTTGCCGCGGGTCGAGCGGTGCTGTTGCTCGACGGTCTCGACGAGATCAATGATCCTCTCGACCGATGGGAGATCGTCCAGGAGATCGATCGCTTCCTCGACGCTTGGCTACCCGCGGCGGACGAGCTTCAGGTGGCGGAGAGCTGGGGGCGCAAGCGGTTGGTCGGGCAACCGTTTCGTGACGGTGGGTTGCAGGTCGTCATCACCAGTCGCATCGTCGGTTACCAGATGGCACCGCTCAGCCATGACGCGACCCACCTCACGATCGAACCGATGGAATCGCGAGCGGTCGATCGCTTTTGTGATGTGTGGGTCAGAGCGAATCACCGAGCTGCGATGGCGCCGAGTGATTGGGATCAGGATTGCGAGGACAAGGCGAGAGACGAGGCCGAGGGCTTGAAAGCGGCGATCGCCGGGCTGCACGAGCGAGGGGCCGCCGACCTGGCGAGCAACCCGCTTCTGATCACGATCCTGGCTCTGGTCTACCAGGGACGAAAAGGGTTTCCACGGCAACGGGTGCGGCTGTACGAAACGGCGGTCGACATCTTGCTCGACAAATGGCGGCTACGGACCCAAAGTCGAGGCGAGCGGGCTCTGAGCAACGAGCAGGTGCTCGATGTTCTCATTCCGCTCGCTGCGGATATTCACACCACGTCGGCGATCGGTGTGATCGACGAAGATCAGCTCGATCAGGCTCTCCACCACTACTTAGAGCCGGAGGCGGTGCTCGCCCTGCGCACGGTGATTCGGTCAGAGGTGGGCCTGTTGACCGCTCGTGGTGAGGGTGTCTACGGGTTTTTGCACCTTACGTTCCAAGAGTATTTGGCGGCCCGTTTTCTGATTCGTGAAACCTCTCGTTCGACACAGCTGCTGCTCGACAAGCTCAGCGCCCCACGCTGGCGTGAGCCGATTCTCATGGCCATCGGGCAGCTGGCGAGCGAGCTCGACGAGCCGGCGTTGGACGAGCTTCTGCTCCAGATGCTCGATCGTCCCGACCCGCTCGGTCAGCTGGTGCCGCGCGCTCTTTTCTTGATCGTCGCCGCGTTGCCCGAGATGCGGACCGTGCCGAACAGGTCGATGGAGGCGCTGTGTCGACGGCTGATCGAGCTAGCGTCTCGACGCGGCACCCTGGAGCGTTTTCCCGTGCTCCGCCAGCAGGTGGAAGGTGCGTATCGTCAGCTCTTGCGGTACGAATCGGACCTGAGCGGCTCCGAGCGTATCGCCGAGAGAGCGCTCTGTGATGCGTTGCGGGAACCGGATTCGCCCAGTCTACGCTGGGCCGCCGCCGAGCTGGTTCGCAGTTGTCGGGCGGAATCGATCGAGTTGGCTGAAGCCTTGTCGGTATCGCTCGAGCACGACACCGAGGAGTGGGAGTGGCCGATCGATCGGGCGCTTCGCGAGCTGAAGGCGAGGCGTAAGGATCTGGTGATCGGTGATCATCGTTCGCTCGGCCGCGCGCTGGCTCGCGACCGGGAGCTCGAGGAACGATTCTTGGCCGACTCCGGTTGGTTGCGCGTCGGTATGGTGCTCTACGGTGGGCTCGATAGCGCATTGCCTCAGCGATTGTCGCGATTACGGTCGCAACTGTTGCATCTGGATGAGGAAGTGAACGCCTGGCAGGCTCGGACCGTGACACCGGAGCAACAAGCCCGGTTGGTGGAGTTGGGCGAGGCGAAGACTGCGCGCCAGGAAGAGCTCGATGAGCTCCAGAGTCGGGGATATCGATTTCATATCGACTCCATCCATCGAGACGTCCCGTGGCTGACTCCTGACATCCTCGCGGCGCTTCGGGCGGACAGGTCGCCAGCTTCCCTGGTCGACAAGCTCCGTGAGCGTTGTCGAGACCGTCGCTGTCCCCTCGACATCTACACGGAAGCTCTGTTGGTTTTGGTGGCTCTCGATGAGCCGATCGACGAGGAGCTTCATCGGCGGCCTCGATCGGCCGAACGGCTGGCCGCGGCGCTGTCGCGGATCTACAGGCAGTTGGAGCCCGCCGTCCCGTCGACCGTCGTGCCGACCTTCGAGATGCTCGGCCCGGCTGTCGAGCATTGTGGCGACAGTGATTGGATCGACCTGGTGTCAGCCGTGCTCGATCTCGTTTTGTATTGCGGTCACAAACCCCAGTCTCCACTCGTGCTCGATACCGCCGCGGGGGCCGCGGTGAGACCACATATATGGGCGGAGTTCTGGCAGCAGATGGCCGCCTGGCACAGCGATGATCCGTACTACAACTTGGCCGTCGTGCTCGATACCAATGGTTTCTTGGCAAAAGACCCGATGCTGCTCGCTCGATCGTTTGCCGATGCGAACGTGGCCGCCAATGCACGCTGGTCCCAGCATCGCGGCTGGTCCCTCGATGCTCTGGCACCGATTCCCACTACGGACAGCGAAGTCTATGCCGCAGCTTTGGATGCCCTGGTCACCTTACCCGAGCCGTTCGATGTTCTCCGAGGTTGGGTGATCCAGGCACTCGCACCGGAGCTGGAGCGTCTTGGCCTGTTGCCCGAAGCTCGGGTCATCGCTTTTGGCTCGTTGTCGAATCGCCTGCGCATTCGCGAAGCAACGCTGCGTAGGTTGGATGAGATCGCCGTCTCCGACCGAAAAGAGGCATCGACCTCGGACGCCACCACGGTGCTCGATCTCGTCACCACGGTGGAGAACCTGGCCGATCCGTATCTTCGTTTTCGTGGTTATTGGCAGCTG